>VBAX01000048.1:31487-101800 GCA_005883075.1 Candidatus Bathyarchaeota archaeon
CACAGTAGGTCTGGGAACGAAGCTTCCATGGGACCCGAACTGGACTGTCGAGGCCCTGTCCGATTCTGTCGTCTATATGGCCTACTACATACTATCCAAGTACTTCACCAGGGACTGGGTTGTCTTCAAGAAGCTCGAAAAGGACACGTCGAAATTACCTGACGCTTTCTTCAACTTTACTTTACTGGGAGAAGGGGCCATTGACCGGGTTGCAGAGGAGACAGGGATTCCGAAGAGAATCCTCGCTGGGCTCCGTGCTGAGTTCGAGTACTTCTATCCCGTCGACATGCGCCACTCGGCCAGAGAACTCGTCTCGAACCATCTATCCTTCTACATATTCCACCATTCGATTCTCTTCCCTGAGAGGCAGTGGCCGAAAGGCATCGTGGCTAACGGTTTTGTCCTGATGGAGGGCGCGAAGATGTCGAAGTCTCTCCAGAACATCATACCTCTCCGCCAGGGAATCGCCAGGTTCGGAGCTGACCCTGTCCGGGTCGGGGTCTTGGCGACAGCTGAACTGGGCCAGGACACAAGCTTCAGCGAAGCCCTTGCCACATCAATCCAGGAAAGACTGGCGACTCTATTGGGACAGGCTAGAAAGCTAGGCGCGAAGAAGACAGCTGGGAAATCGAAACCCTCTACGCTCGACCGGTGGATGATCAGCCGTTTGAGCAACGCGGTCCACGCCGCGACAACTGCGTTGGACAGGTTGCGGGTAAGGGAGGCGATCAATATTATTCTCTACCAGCTCGACAACGATGTTGCCTGGTACAATCGAAGACTCGGGCCAAAGAAACCAAGATCAGATAATCGGGGCCGAATTCTGCGAAGAGTGCTGGAGACGAGGACGAGAATGATGGCTCCGCTCGCGCCGCACACTGCAGAGGAGATCTGGAGCCGTATCGGAAACAAAGGATTCGTTGTTCAGAACAAATGGCCCGAGGAAAAGGAGATGGAGAAGGATCCCCGCGCGGAAAGTGCGGAGGAACTCATCCGGCATGTCTTGGAGGATACAAGTGAAATCGTAAAGGCGACAAGTATCACTCCGAAGCGAGTCGCGTACTACACAGCGGCAGATTGGAAATGGCAAGTCTATCTCAAAGCGTTGAAGGCCGCGGACGAGAAGATGAGACAGGGGGATTTCATCAAGGAGGTTATGGGAGATTCTCTACTCCGATCGCTTGGAAAGAGTGCCGCTGACTATGCGGGCAAGGCAATTCAGCAGGCAAACCAGATGCCTGATGAGATGAGAAAGTCACGCATCCAAGATGGGGTACACGCCGAGACGACGATCTTTGCTGAGGCGGCCGACTTCTACCAGCGAGAATTCAAGTGCGCGATCAACGTCTGGAAGGAAGGAGACCAGGGGATAAGCGATCCTAAGGGACGGGCTAGAATGGCGGAGCCGTACAGGCCGGCTATCTATCTGGAATAGTCTTGGCTAGAGGACTCTGACCGCAATGTGGCAGGCGGGGCAGAACTGGTAGATGGTGTAGATCTCGGAGGAATCTTTTCCCTCTTCTATGTCATGTACCATTATCGCTACCATCTCCTCTAAACAGGGAGAATGATGCGAGTCTTCCATTGGAGTAACCTCCACCTTCGCACCCTCAGGCATGTTCTTCTCCAGAACGACAACAAGGTCCTCTGATCTTTTGAGGGGAAACTCGTCGAAGGGAATGTGGGGAAAGCCGTTGAGTAGCTGAGGGCTCTTCTTGGTCGTCCTTTTCAATCCATATCCCGAAGTTCTGTCTCTTGTGTAAGGAATCGAAATGTAGCTTGCGAAACACCCGGTTTAAGCCTTGAGTAACTCGCAATGAGCGATTCTGGAGCTTTGGGGGAAGTCTCATTCTTGCGTCATGAGGTGCGCTGTGCAAGACCCCCCCTTTTGGAGAGGTCTCTGGCTGTTTCGCGCGGGTTCTGGGCGAGTCCTGGGATTCTGGGCTGGGTTTGGGCTTGGATGCCCTAGCGATTCTAGGCGTCGTCAAGAAGGATTTGCTATGCATTTTAGCGACAGGGCGCCAGATTTGAGATCTGGGCTGATAATAGGCGATTCTGGCGCGGTTTAATGGTCCTGCCCGAATCGGCGCTTGAACTTGCGGATCGGGTGTTGTTTTTCGATAGCGAACCAGTCTCCGCCGCAGTGGTTGGGGCAAGCTTTCTCGTCAAGCTGCAACATTTCTCCCTCAGAATAGTTGAGCTGTCTCCTTCTCTCCTCGAAGCTCCGCTCAAACTGGACCGCGCATTTCACGCAGCGAAGCTCCAACACCACCCTTACCATTCCGAGGAAACCCTTTCTTTCCCCGGAGCAAAGGTCAAGGGTAATTAAACCAGAAAGCCACCCAACACTAAAGCGACGTCACAGTGCTTCTGGAAGCTCCCGAGAGACGGTTAGAACTAGATTCAGGATTAGAGAGCCGTCTCCGCGAAACTTATGGCCCACGAACCGCCAGAGTTCTCTCCGCGATGACCGCAATTCCTTCGAAATATTATCTTCGAATAAACGCACTGAAGGCCGAGCGGGACGCGATCATCCGATCGATGATAGCGAATGGTCTGAACGCCGAAGCTCACGTGCATCTTGATGATGCCGCGTCCCTCCATCCCAGCGCATCCAAGATAGAAACCGATGGCATTATTGTGGAAGCGAACAGGTTCGCGGCTGAAGCGGTTCAACTAGGCGCACATCTCTACGCTCCCGGCGTAAAACGGTGCCATGGACTGCGACCAGGCATGAAGGTAACAGTGGTCGATGAGGGGGGAACAGCCGTAGGCTCCGGGGTATCCCACCAGAGCGAGACAAGCATCCTCACGTACCGACAAGGAGTCGCAGTAGAGATCAAGAACAGCAGAACGGGCTTGCCGAGCATAATGGAAACCCCGTGGTACTCTGATGGGCAAATCCACCTTCAGTCATTACCCGCCATCCTGACAAGCCACATTCTAGATCCGAAACCGGGAGAGACTATCGTCGATCTCAACTGCGCACCGGGCGGCAAGACAAGCCACATAGCCCAACTGACCCGGAATAAGGCTAGGATAATCGGATTCGATCGCAACGAGCGAAAAGTCCAGAAGGCAAAGGAACTCATGCAGAGGATGGGATGCGCAAACTACCAGCTGATATCGCATGATTCTCGATACGTCCATAGAGACTACAACATCAAAGCCGACAGGGTGCTGGTGGACCCGCCTTGCACGGCACTTGGAATAATTCCGAAACTTGCCCTCGAGACTACCGCTCAGAATGTGGAGAACTCAGCAGATTATCAAAAACAGTTTCTAACGACAGCTTCTCACATCACGAAAAAAGACGGAACAATTGTGTACAGTGTCTGCACGATTACCAAGGAAGAGTGCGAGGACGTTGTGGGTTTTGCGGAGAAAGAATTAGGGTTGACTTTGGAAAAACAACGCCCAGTTCTTGGTGAGAATGGGTTCGATAGGGATCGTCTCACGCAGAGATTCAATCCCGATGCTCACGAGACAGGCTATTTCATAGCGAGATTCGTCAAGAACTGAGATGAGGACCCGTGGAACGCCTCCAGAGTTTCCAGAACAGATTAGGTTCTGCGGTGTCGGCTGTACGAGAGTCTGCTATTCGAGAAGCGGTTGTTCTACATCACGATGAAGCAGATGGGCTAACGTCAGCAGCCCTCACGAAAATAGCCCTATCCTGTCTCAGGCTTAACACGAGGCTAATCTGCCTGGACAAGCTCTACCCGGAGGTTGTCAAAGACATCGAATCAGGTCCTCCTCGCGTCATAGCTTACGTTGACCTAGGCTCCGGACATATTGACCGGTTGATCGAAGAAAACGGCTCTAAAGGACTGATCCTCGTTCTGGACCACCACGACACCATCCTCACACAAGACCCTTTGCTGTACAATCTCAACCCTGAACTCTACGGTTTTTCAGGCGAGAAAGACGCCTCCTCCGCAACAGTAGCATACATGTTCTGCAAAACGGTCGATCCCGAACTGTCGAACTATGCCCATCTGGCGACAATAGGGTCTCTGGAAGTTCCCGGCGAGACGCAAGGACTCAACCTGATCGTCGTGAGCGATGCCAAGGAACGGGGAATGGTTCGGGATTCTGGCAAGGGAGACCTAAAGATTCAGGCTAAGGGCATGAATCTTACCAGAACGCGAGCCTCCAGCATTCTCAACGTTCTCGGCTCGGTCGGATACTACCGAAACGGCCCTGAGATGGGAATCGAAGCATGTACAACAGGTTTCAGCGACAAAACGATGGAGATGGCAAAGAAGTTCGAGGAAGAGCGAAAAGAGGCCAACCGAAAAATGCTCGCGACGATAAAGAAAGAAGGTCTATCGCAGAAGAAGAATATCCAATGGTTTCACGCCCACGACAATTACAAAGGAATGGGCGGAAAAGTCGTCGGAAGCTTCTGCTCGTACCTACGCTACCAACGAGTCGTCAACCCAGTCAAGTACCTGATCGGAATGATGAACGTTCCACCTGAAATTCCCGGCTGGGGAAAACTATATTCCCCGATGGTGAAAGTCTCGGGAAGAGCCCCTCAGATCCTTACGAGCCTTATTGAGAAGGGAAAGAAACTCTCGCTCTCGAAAATTCTTCCTGAGTCCTGCTCCAAAGTTGGCGGGTTCGGAGACGGACACTCTGTCGCTGCTTCAGGAGTCTTCCCAGTAGGAAAGGAAGAGATGTTCCTTGACGAGATGGATCGACTAGCTGCTTAAGCGTCCTTGACTACTGTCTGGGCCTGTTCATGCATGAACTCTAACAGATAGTATGGTCCACCGACCCCTTTGCCAGTAGCCCCACTTCCTTTCCAGCCGCCGAACGATTGCGAGCCGGGCCAGGCACCCGTGGTAGCCCCGCCTTTTCGGTTCGCGTATGTGACCCCGAAGTCGATGCTCTTGAAGAACTTGTCAACCTCGCTAGGATCGTTGCTGAAGATTCCTGCGGTCAAACCGAACTCTGTGTCGTTCGCTTTCTTCAGCGCCTCGTCTAGGTTCTTGACCTCGTCCACGACCACGAAAGGCAGGAAGAGTTCTTCCTTCAAGAGGCGATTCTCGGAAGGCAGGCCAGCGACGACTGTTGGTTTGACGTAGTATCCTTTTGACAGCTTCTTGTCTTCTGGTGGTCCGCCACCGGCAACTATCTTGCCGCCGTCCTTCTTTGCGAGTTCGAGAAAGCGTTGGTATTTCTTCACCATCTTCTCGTTGATCACGGGTCCAACGAAGGCGTCCTTGTCCCTCGGATCCCCAACTTTGAGATGATCCACTTTGTCTTTGAGGATTTTGAGGAAATCGTTCTTTATGCCTCTCTCTACGTAGACTCTTGATGTCGCGCTGCACTTTTGGCCGCTATACCCAAAGGCTCCTCTGACGACTCCTTCAGCCGCCCTCTCCAGATCAGCGTTCGATGTGATGAGGGCGGGGTTCTTGCTGCCCATCTCAGCTATGAACGGCTTCGGATATGGTTGCTTGTTAACAAAGTCGCGGTAGAGTTTCATGCCCACGTCTTTCGATCCAGTGAAGGCAATGCCAGCGACGTCCAGGTTCGAAGTGACCTCGTCGCCGAAAGACTCGCCCGGACCAGTTAGATAACTCAGTGCCCCGGGGGGTACTCCTGCGTTGATGAGTGTCTCGTAGAGTTTCAGTCCTGAGAAGGGTGCGGCGGTTGTTGGATGAAACACAACCGTATTTCCGGTGATGAGTGCGGATGAGATCATGCCTGCGGCAAGGGCGAGTGGAAAGTTGAACGGCGAGATTACTGCCCATACTCCGTAGGGTCGGAGAACGCTCTTCGAGGTCTCTCCTGGTGCGCCAGGTTGCATAGACTTCACATATCCATCGTTTTGTTCCATAAGGTCGGCGTAGTAGTCTAGCATGTCGATTGCTTCGCTTGCTTCCGCAACAGCTTCGTACCTGTTCTTGCCTACCTCGTAGGTGATCAGGGATGCTAGCTTGAACCGATCATCCTCCATCAAGTCTGCCGCTCTGCGGATAATAGCAACTCTCTCTTTCCAAGGCCTCCTGCTCCACTCCGTGAATGCGTCCTTGCCCGCTTCGATGGCCTTGCGAGCGTACTTTGAGTTTCCTTTCTGGAAATTGCCTAGCAGGATCTTGGTATCCAGAGGACTTCTTACATCAAATTCTCCCTCTCCCGCGAGAACCTTTCGGCCGTCAATGAACATCGGATGATGTTTTCCAAACTCAGTCTCAATCTGTTTCAGTGCTGCTTCATATTTCGGATGAATGCTCGGGTCTGCGAGCAGTGTTACGTAGGTTAGCTTGGTTTCCTGGCTCAAGACGTCTCTGGTGAATAGTCGATCGAGGCTAAAGATAAGACTAGGCTTAGGAATGCCTCACCGTCAAGGACTGTCAAAAAAGTAAATGTCTGAAATCAGACAGGCACGGAACGCGGGGCTTTCCTGTACGTGATTGCCAAAAGCCCGCCAATTATGCCTAGTATAGATCCTACCCCGGTGAGAGAGTTGCCGCCTGCAAAGAGCCCGACCACGGAGAAGACTACAATGATTGTCCCCCATGTCGGATACTGGTGGAATCTAAAACTCATCACAACCGCACTCACTAATATGAGGATTCCAGAGAGGATCAATATGATGGCGGAGATTCGTGCGCTCGCAATGGCGAGGCCGAAATTGGTTGATCGGATGCTATTTCCAACGAAATTGTTGAAGGTGGCTCCGGAAGCAGTGTATTTGATAATCCCGCTGGTAGAGGCTTTGGCTAATCCACCGATGAAGGTCAGTATTCCAGCGAGTAGCGAAATCGCGTAGGCGGGAACTCTGTCCTGAGCGGACACGTTTCGATTCCTTCAATCTGCGTGGGGAGTCAGCTCAGAAATAAGCGTTGCTTGGGTCGCAATAGGCTAGGCAGTTATCTTGGCTCGGAGTCTCTTGGACGCACCGCGCGCCGTTCGGGATCTCCTGGGTGATCCACTGGCGTTTCTGCTTTGGTCCTTGTTCATCCAGTCGGGGACGATGACGGCTCTGATTAGTTCCTGCATGGTTATGCCTCTTTCCTTTGCGATCTTTCGGAGTTCTCCGTAGACTTGAGGGTCGAGGGATTGCATGAACTTGGTCGGCAATACTCTACGCTTCCGGTATACCGGCCGCATCCGTAGGATATAATTGCACCCTTTTGCCTCGGATAGGATCCTGTTCCATCTTTCTATTTCCTGGGTCTATTGAAGCTCACTGCTTTGCGACCGGGAGTAGCTCAACCAGGGAACGTAGAGGAACTCCTTCGATATTCTCTTTCCCGCTCTTGTTCGCAAGAACGACAACTCCGACAGCCTTGGCTTTGACTCCAGTAAGAGTCTCGATAACCGCCCTAATCGTCTCCCCCATCCGGAGTATTGTGTCGACAATCAGAACCTTCTTGCCTTCGACTCTTGAGAAGCTAGGGTTCACTGCCCCAGCCACTTTCTTCTCCCCGAGCCTCTGAGGTCGTACGGAGGCGATGGGTTTGTTCAATGACCTTGCGACGATGAGTCCGAGGGCCATTCCGCCGCTCTCGATTCCCGCAACAACTTCAGGTTCCTCCATTAGTCCGGCTTCTATCGCTTCGCGGACCATGTCTGCCATTGCACGCCCGACAAGGGTTAGGCGTCGAACGCTCGATCCTATCGGGTTCCAGTTAACATAGACATCGTAAGCCTCCTTTGTCTTGACTCCGTCCTTGCCGTGGAGCAGGAGCCAGACAACAGTGTCTGCTTGAACCTTCAACTCATCAGCAATCTCGTACGTAGACATGCCGCGTTCCTTTAGCTCGCGCGCGCTCTTGGAGAGCTCTTCTAGTGATCTCACGTCTTACCGACCCGTGCTATTGGAGGTCCTTGAACCTAGTTATAACTTGTCAGATGTTCTCTCGCGAAATTGGCAGGGTTTCTTACCCTAAGATTATAATTCGATCAAAGGGACTGCGAGAATGACTAATTTGAGAAAATTCCAGGTGGCCAGCGAGGACGAGATCAAGAAAGCGGAAACAACCGACGTTTACTTCACACGCACAAAAGAGATTCTTGAAAAAGAAGGACTATCCGATCTTCATGTAACCGCCGAGATAACGACGGGCTCTCTTCCAAGGAACTGGGAATGGGGCATACTTTCTGGAGTGGAGGAAGCCGCTTGCCTCTTGGAAGGCGTACCGATCGATGTTCATTCTTTTCCGGAAGGAACTCTGTTTCATCCAAGTGACGTGGACGGGGTGCGAGAGCCCGTTGTGGTACTTGAGGGCCGATACTTGGATTTCTGTCTCTACGAGACTCCGCTGCTCGGGCTTCTCTGCCAGGCGTCAGGAATAACGACAATGGCGGCGCGTGTGAGGAAAGCGGCTGGCAAGAAAACTCTCCTCTCCTTTGGGATCCGCAGAGCTCATCCGGCTCTCGCTCCTATGATCGACCGATCGTGCTACATCGGCGGATTCGATGAGGTCTCCAGCATAATTGGCGCGAAGCGTCTCGGAAAAGATCCGGCAGGCACAATGCCACACTCGCTGATAATTGCGATGGGAGACCAGGTCAAAGCTTGGAAGAGCTTCAACAAACACATGCCGAAAAAGGTGCCGAGAATCGCTCTGGTCGATACATACTACGATGAGAAGACGGAATCCATCTTAGCTGCTGAAGCGCTTGGTAAGGATCTGTACGGGGTCCGGCTGGACACGCCCAGCTCAAGACGGGGCAATTTCGCCGAGATCATTCGAGAGGTAAGATGGGAGCTGGACTCGAGAGGATACAACCACGTGAAGATTTTCGTCTCAGGCGGACTCAACGATGAAACGGTCACCGGATTATCGATGGCCGGAGCGGATGGGTTCGGGGTTGGAACCTCGGTCAGCAACGCCCCGAGTATCGACTTCGCCTTAGACATTGTGGAGGCTGACGGGAAGCCTGTGGCGAAGAGAGGGAAGCTAGGCGGAAGGAAAATGGTCTGGAGATGCAACGACTGCCTGAAAGAGAAGGTAACCGGTGCGACCGTGACCTCGTCCAACTGCCCGAACTGCGGAAAAGAAATGGGAAAGTTGCTTGTGCCACTCATTTCTAAAAGACGATTATCAAAGGCGCTTCCATCCGCAGATGCTATTCGGGAGAGGGTGCTTGGCCAGCTTAATCGATTAAGCGGTTCCTAGATGAAGGGATTCGCGTCCCGCTCCTCACTCGTTCGTGAAGAAGGATACAACTTTCAGCCGGTCAATCAGGAACTCTCGTTTATGTGACGCGAGGGGCGGTCACTAAGACCCCCTATTTTCTAGAACGATTGCCGTCTGGCATTGATAATGGGCGAGAGAGGCTGATCAAAGCACAATCCAAGCTTGGATCGGTTGGGAATTATCACCGCTTCCAAGCGTGGAATACGCCTAGTTCCAAACGTGCCAAAAGAGGTGCCTGTTCAAATCTTGAATCAGGGCTGAGGATAGGCGATTCTCCTTTTGTCAGCGCACCTTTAACCTCAAGACAGGGAAAACCCAACTGGACAGATCCATGAACCACGCCCATCTGCCAGCTCTTGACGATATTCTCGCGGCCAATAAGCGAATCGAAGGTGTTGCAACGAAGACCCCGCTGGTCGAGTCGCCATCACTCTCGAAAAGATTTGGTCGCCACGTTTACTTGAAGCTCGAATGCTTCCAACCCATACGGGTTTTCAAGATTCGAGGAGCTTACAACAAGATATCACAATTATCATCCAAGAACATCGTCGCCGTCTCCTCCGGGAACCATGGAATGGCGGTAGCCTACAGTTCGCGACTCCTCGGAAAGAAATGCACCGTGATATTGCCTGAGACAGCGGTCCAAGAGAAAGTCAACACTATCATCGAGTACGGCGCTGAAGCGATCAAGTACGGCAAATACACGACTGATCGTGACGCGAAGGCCAAGGAAATAGTCACCAAGACCGGAGCGACACTCGTCCACCCATTCAACGACCCCGACATAATCGCCGGACAAGGAACCTGCGGGCTAGAGATAGCAAATCAACTGGACGACTTCGATTCGGTAATCGTCCCCGTCGGCGGAGGAGGTCTCATATCAGGCGTCTCGATCGCGATCAAATCGCTAAAGCCAAAAGCGAAAGTCTACGGAGTTGAACCGCAGGGAGCACCGAAACTCCAAGCGGCGCTGAAGGCTGGCAAGATTGTCACATTCGACTCGCCGAAATCGATTGCAGACGGGCTCATCCCGTCAGCGGTAGGAGAACTGACCCTTGAAGTGTGTAGGAGGTATGTCGACGGCGTCTACAGTGTTTCAGACGACGAGATTCTTGCGGCAATGAAACTATTGGTTCGTGAAGCCCACATCTTCCCCGAGCCGTCTGGAGCGGCACCAGCCGCTGTTCTACTGGCAAACAGGGATCTGGAGAAAATTGGGGAGAAAGTTGTTCTAGTCATATCGGGGGGTAACGTGTCATTGGATCTTCTTGCCAATACAATTGCTGGATGATGATCCGAATCTAGTATTCTTGCCTGTCAGTGACGAGGTATTCCGCCGGGTTTACGATGTTCTTCGGCTTGAGGCCGCGGAGGAAACGGGTCACATTATCAACAGCGAACTTCGCCGGTTTTCCAGTTGCTAGACCTGATGGGCCCGACACGTGAGGGGTTCCGATGAAGTTCGACAATTCGAAGAAGGGATGGGCGGTCTTAAGAGACTCCTTTCCGTCTCGATACCACCAAACATCAGTCGCGTATCGAAAGTCCGAGTTCGTTTTCAGGTGCTCGTAGAGCGCAGCTTCGTCCACGAGCTCTCCACGCGCTATGTTCACAAGTATCGCGTCTTTCTTCATCGTGGCAAGTTTGTCAGCACTAACTATCTTGTTGGTGAACTTTGTCAGCGGAAGCGAGATAATGACTGCGTCGCTCTCCGCAAGGACCCTCGACAGTCCTTTGTCTCCCTGAAACGATTTGACGCCTTTCTCTCGAATCGGCTTTCGAGAGAACGCATGGATGTTCACCCTGAACCTCTTACCTATTCGTGCAAAGGCAGACCCTATGCCGCCGTATCCAAGAATGCCAATCGTCTTTTCCTCCAGAATGGTTACTTCTTTCCCGCCTAATGTTCGTCTCAAAGTCCATTGACCAGTCTTGACTGCGCTATGAAAGTCAACTATCCTTTTAGCGGCCGATAGCAACAAAGACCAGGCGTACTCGGCAACCTCGTCAGAATAGGCGCCCGCATTACTACAAACAATCACCTTCTTGTCGAGCTGGGCGAAGGGGATGTGGTTGACGCCGGCGAGGATGCTCTGAATAAGTCGCAGATTACTCATCCTCGACAGGTTTTCAGGGGTCAGGAGGCTGGGCCAAAAGAACACGAGAAGGATGTCTATCGACGGTAAGAGTTGGATAAGCGATGCCTCGTCGAGGGTGGTCGACGTGAAAACTCTTCCAAACTTGGAAAGCGCCTGAATGCTGCCTTGGTCAACGACATCAGTAGTAATCAACAGGTTTGGCTTCGGCAAAGGCTTCACTCAATCTCAGTTCTCAATTTACCCGATTCTCGTCTGGTTTGATGTCGGCAAACAGAACTAGTTCAGCTTTAACCATAAGTGTTAGAGAAACGGAGCGCGTAATGGAGCGTTAAGCCCTGACGATGGAGCAGACCCCAGCGCTGGCAATCCTAGAAGATCTCGTTCCCAATGGAATCAGATTCGGAGCAAGCTATCTCGTAGAGTTCGGTCCAGACTCGCCGTGGTACGAAACATCGCTCACAATAGCCGCCAGCGGGTTGAGAAACGGGGCCCGCACGGAGTATCATACCTACATGCATCCACCCCACGAAGTTCGAGAATCTCTAACCAAACTTGGACTAAACGTGAAAGAGTTGGAGCGGAAAGACCATCTCAGAATACTGGACACTTATGATGTGATGACCGGGCTCGCACACCCAGAAACGCCCGAGGGGATGCGATCGAAGGGGCGGAAGGCTTACGAACACCAGTCCTTCGATCTCAATCATTGGAGCAGCAAAGTAGTCAACATAATTCGAGAGGGAGTTGCTGAGGACGAGAAACAGTGGCTGCACATTGACGACAACACCTCCGTGATGTGTCATTACACAGATGAGAAGCTCATGGTCGATATCTGGAGGACGAGGATCATTCCCTACGCGAAGATTCGAGGTCTAGCAATGTTTCACTCAGTAATGATGGGAATCGCGTCTGACTCTTTCTACAAACAATTCGAGTCGCTCTGCGATGGCATCATAGAATTCCGAAGCAGCGAAGAAGGAGGACAAGTCGAGCACTTTGCAAGAGTAAGAACTCTGCGGGGAACGTCCAGTGACAACAGATGGCGACAGCTTCAACTTCACAATGATGGCTCAGTCACAATCGATTCCGGTGGCAAGACCAGGGAACTTGGAATCGGAGGCTGGCTCAAGGGTCCTAAGAAATCGCGATAGGCAAGTCAAGATTTCGCCCTAGATGCCCAGAGAAACTTTCGCTGGAGAGTTTTAGGATAGATGCCCTTCCAGTCGAATTCTGCTCTGTTCGACCAGCTCTTGTAGACCCTTGGGTCGATATAGTTTCTAAGAGACGTGTTCAGATTGTAATCTCGAGTCCGTTTCTGGAGGTCGACGTCGAGCTTCAGTTTTCGTATGCGTTCTTCCAGCCTCATCTTTTGCTTGTCCGTTTTGACTTCCTTTGTCTTTAGCTCGTCCAATCGTTGTTGTTTTTTGAGGAGGGTTCCCTCCCAGGTCTTCGGTGGGGTGCGTTTGTGATTGCATCTGATCGCTGCCTCAAGATTCGCGACACGCGCGTGATGCAATTTGACGAACGGTGATTCCCCAGGCTTGAACCCATTATGTTTCCGCAGGTAGGTCTGAACTGTTTCAGTGGCATGGTGCGTTCTGAACACCTTCGCTGTCAGGCCTCTCACTGCCTTGTTTAGGAAACGATTCACATGCTGGGAGGTAATTCCATCAAAGACCAGATCATCGGGCCCCTTTCCCTGCGAGAATTCTTGGAGGTTATTGCGAATAGGGTTATTCGTGCCATCAACCTTCAGGGTTTTCTGCCAGCGAACGCTGTCCTTTCCTAGAAAGTCGAACTCAACCGCATGCGGAAGAAATCTGAGGTGCTCAACTCTCAGGGTTGAAGCGCCCACCGTGTCTGCCTCATCCTCATCCTTCTCGTCGCCTACTCTCATAGCCAAATTGTCTATGAGATAGGAGACCGTCGCGAGCTTGCGCGTTTTCAAGTCCGGAGAGAGAAGATTCTTGTCGATGAACTGCCGAACGTCCGGGAGACGTCGTCGCAGTTTCCGGGCAGCATCATATTTCAGCTTGTCTCGTTCTTGGCGAAGATCCGAGATGTCACTTGGCCAGACGTACTTGCGCACATTGCTGAGCTTGTCCACCCAGTAAGCTATCCAGATGGACTCGTGATCGTGGACAATCTCTCTCCAGTTGCCCGCGGGAGCTTCAACGTTCTCGGATAGGTTGAGAACAACATCTCCGGGATGGATTCTTGGCTTCCAACGTCCCCTCATTGGATGGCTGCCTCTTCCCATGAAGAGACTGGGAGGCTCCACCATCCAGTTGGCGATCTCAGTCTTGACTCCATCGATCTCTGCGAACCCATACTTCTCCTTCAGCGATAGGCGAAGTTGCTTTCGCTCAGTAGCGATTTTCTTCTTGAAGTCAAGATTCTGTCTCTGAAGTTCCTCCTTTGTCTGATACTCATAGACTGGAGAGAAGTCGATCTCAGCATACTTTGCGTGAGCAAAGTTTGCCGGCAAGAGTTTGAGAAAGTCTGAGAGAAAGTTTGCCTGGAAAACTGGGTCTTCAACGTAGGGGGTGGTTCGCTTCTTTCCCCACGCGTACGCTAACTCCTCAGCATCAGGAGAGAGTTGGACAACGGTCCCGCGAATTCGGATAGAGAGTCTCCTAGGCTCGTAAGGTGGCGGAAACGCCACGCCGCTGTGCCTCAACTCTTTCCACACCAAGACAGTTCCTCTCTACTGTTCACTCGTTACCAGTATGAATAGCTCGAGTCCGTACTTCCATCCTCACTAACCGTCCAAAGTTGTAAATTAGGATTTTTCTTAAAAGCCTGTTAGAAATCACAAAATACCGGGATAGACTAAAGAAGGCGAGAACGATGAGGTCTAGGTCAGGTTGAGCCGGCCAAAGGGTGCGCCACTGCTAGGGCCAGTAGGATTCCTCTTTGCTGCAGTAGGGTTCACAATGGCCGTAATTGTCGCAAGATTGTTCGTCTCTCTTGAGGCGAGGTGCACTCAAGCCTGTCCCGTCATCAGGGTTCAGGGATTTCACATTCACCATCTCTACTATGGAGTCATACTGTTGCTCGCCTCCTCGACAATCATGGTATTTGCGGGGGATGTCCGCACAAGATGGGACAGTGCACTTGTTGTTGGCGCGGGCCTTGGTCTCATCGCGGATGAAGTTGGTTTACTGGTTCTTCGCGTGCCTTACTGGGCCACTGCTTCCCTGGCGACTATAGTCGCGGTCGGACTAGCTTTGTACCTTGCGACTGTATACAAACTGTGGGCCGTTGGACGCAGGGACTTTGGACTCTTGGATCGGTACCAGACTTTGAGCATATTCGCCGTGGCTCTAGCTATGTTGGGCTTCCTATACTTTGGACGGCCTCTCAGGGCAATGTATGCGAACACGGCGCTGGTTGCATGGGTCTCAGCCTCTATTCTCCTGCTGACCTTCGGCAGGAAACACATCCAAGAGATCAGGCGCACACCCTTAAACCCCGTCCCGCCTTCTCCGTAGAAGAGAAGGCGCAAGAGCAAACTGCAGGTCTCCAAGCTAGTAGGCATTGAGGCAAGAGAGTATCAAAGCTCCATTGCAGAGTCCGCCGCCAAGGCCAACACGCTTGTCGTTCTCCCGACTGGGCTCGGTAAGACCATAATTGCTTTGCTGGTAGCCGTCAAGCGTCTTTCAGAGCAGAAGAACGACAAAGTCGTTATCCTTGCTCCGACAAAACCTCTCGTTCTCCAGCATGCCGGGTTTTTCAAAGAACACTTTCCCGACAAGAACGTCAGATCCTCGGTCCTTACAGGGGAGAATCCTCCAGCTTCGAGGATCATGGATTTTGAGGGGTCTCAACTGATTTTTGCGACTCCTGAGGTGATTAGAAACGATGTCTCGAGTGAACGGTATACGCTGAGTCGCGTCTGTTTGATCGTTTTTGACGAGGCCCATCGGTGCGTCCGAGACTATGCTTACTCTGAGGTAGCTGAGAGCTACAAGAGACAGGCATCGAACCCGTTGATACTTGGGTTAACTGCGTCGCCGAGCGCTCGAAAAGAGCGGGTCCAAGAGATCTGCGACAAGCTTGCGATCACCAACGTAGAGATGAGAACCGAGGAGGATGAGGATGTTGTTCAGTATGTCAATGACGTGACGATAAACTGGGAACGGGTCCCGCTTCCTTCAGCTTACAAGCAGATTAGCAAGATTCTCCGAGCCGCGATGGATGAGAGGACGGAGAAGCTTAGGGCCATGCACCAGTTGCCGACTGGTGTTCGCGCAAACAAACGGATGCTACTGGAGCTCGGGGAGAAGTTGCGAAAGAGTCTGAGAAGAGGTGGGTCCGGAGCCCTGTATGGAGCAGTCATTCTGCAGGCCCAGGCGATGTCGTTGAGTCATGCAATCGACGTGCTGGAGACGCAAGGCCTCCACAACCTCACAAGATACCTTGCAAAGCTCGAAACCGCCAGCAGCAAGTCGGGCAAAAGCCTCTCAAGAGACGCGAAGATTCTCGAAGCTAGACAGCTCGCGTTCTCGATGGAAGAGAGAGAACATCCGAAGCAGAAAAGGCTCCGAGAGCTAGTCGAAGCGGAGATCAAGTCGAACAAGGATTCGAAGATCATAGTCTTCACCCAGTACAGAGATACCGTCGAGACACTTGTCGAACGGCTGAACAAGCTTGAAGGTGTCTCAGCAGTCCGATTCGTCGGCCAGGCGACCCGAGATACTGATGATGTCGGTCTAAGCCAAAGGGAGCAGACGAATATACTGGAAGACTTTCGCCAAGGACGTCATAACATGCTCGTGACGACAAGCATCGGTGAGGAGGGACTACATGTCCCAGACGTGGATCACGTCATATTCTACGAAGCAGTTCCATCAGAAATCCGCCTAATACAACGCAGAGGGCGGACTGGCAGGACGAAGCAAGGAAAAATGACAGTACTCATGTCAGAGGGAACGATAGACGAGGCGTACTACTGGACGAGCCAGAAGAGAGAGCAGCAGATGCATCGCTTTCTGCAGACGGTCAAGAAGAAAGGGACGAAACCTCCGTCGAAGACAAAACGGACCTTAGACGACTGGTCCAGCTTCCAAAAATAACTAGACCACGTTCCAGGCCTATCTTCTTCCTCATTCCACTCTTCGGCCTACACTAGAAGATGCGCGATGTCCGAGCGGGGATGTGGGGAAGCCCCACTGAGCGAAGGACTAGTGAACGAATCCTTGGCAATTGATGCTATCAAACGTGAGATTCATGGATGCAGGGACCGGCCAATCGATATCCGAACAGTTGTGTGCTCCGGAGGATTACTCGGTGTGCCGCTTGTCGTCAGCAAGCTCGCTGCCTACCTCATACGCCTTTTCGGGTCTGATGCTGTTGTTCCAACTGAATGAAAGCTACTAAATACCGGCCTAGGTTCTTCTGGGGAGATATTCTAAGTTGATAGAGAAAAGAAGTCCTAGTTGGCTGCGCGTTCTCGAGATACTCGCTGGAGTATTGGTTCTCGCGGTCGCATTTTTCGTTTTGGCCGACTCAGCATTCGCCCTCACTGTCCTCGCATATACCCTTGGAATCGGACTCGTTATTCTGGGGCTATCCCGAATTTTTGCCGGCGTTTACGGGAGATATTTTGCGGTGTGGTTCCGGGAGATAAACGCTGGAGGAGGAATAATCGCCTTTGTGCTCGGAATCGTTGCAATAATCAACCCACAATTCGTAATCGGCTTCCTGACCATTCTCGTCGCTCTCGCACTTCTTGTCGTCGGGATCGTAGAAATCATAGCGGCAGGATTTGCAAAGCATCCACCGGTCTGGGTGCGAGGACTGATTGGAATAGTAGGGGTTTTGACCGTCATTCTCTCCGTTTTCGTAATCCTTGACCCCTCTCTTGGCCAGCTCAGCCTAGCGGTCACGATTGCAATTGTGCTAGTCGCAGTTGGAGTTCGAGACATCACTCACGGAATAACAGGGCATCGGCCGCTCAAGATCGACCAAGATGTCATAACCAAAGTCTAAACTTATTCCGAAGAGTAGAGACCAAGCTAGGCTCCGATTCCCAGGACTCGAATTCGGGGTCCGCAACTAGACGTGCGGAATCCGGATCTTGGGGATTCTTGCTCCAGTCAGAGTCAGGACTAGTCCCAAGAGGATGAGGAAGAGACCTGAGATCATGTACATGTTAGCAGAGATTGTTGCGCCGTTGTAGGCGACTTTCTCGTTGCTAATGTACAAGCTCTCAGCCACGATTCCAAGCAGGACAAATACTGCCCCAATGAGGACCATTAGTCTCCTCATTCTACGACCACAATCGAGAATAGAGTGAAACGACTCTTAAGCCCTGTTTAACCAAAGATTAGCCTCCGAGGATATACCTTCTACGCTCGCCATTCTCGGGCTATTCAGAGGTTCTCCATTTCCAGATGAAATCGTGAAGTGTTCGAAGTGATCAGATTAATTTGGAGTCCGAGTTCTCTTTTGGACTGCGGTTTCGATTCGCTTATTAATCGAATCGTCAATATTCATTTTGAAAGCGACAAGGCATTTGGCCCTCTTGCTCTCCCTGGGCTTTGCTTGCCCAGGTCATCGTTTTGTGGATTCATACCTACAAAACTAGTTATGGCTCAGCCAGAGAGAACTCTTCAAGGGCAAGAAGAGGAGCGCGTCTATAGCCCAACATGAAAGACTCAGGTTCGGAAACAACCGCGGGTAACACTATGACGTCGCACAACTCTCCTAGCGGATGATATCCCCGATGTTGAACCATATTCAAGATGCTCACGGTCACGGTCGCCAACTGTACGATTGTTCTAGGGGTTGGAATGTCGTGGAGGTTGTTGAGGTATCCGGATCATAAAAAACAGTGAAGTTGTTGGGCTCAGATAGACGGTGAAAAGTTGATGACCGGAGCTCCGAACCAGGGAGGGCTACCCTAGCCAGGGAACGCCGATCTCTGTTCCCACTTGTTTCATCGCTTCCACAACCTTGGGACTTAGTGGAATACCTTCCTTCTGGAACTTTTCCATCCTTGCATAGCTCTTCTCGCCGTGAACGTAGATTCGTGATTGGCCTTCCGCCTTCGGGGAGTCCTTCAGCTCTCGGGCTAACCTGTCCATATCCCTCTTGAAATCGTCCAGTGGGCGAAACGCTGCTGGGTCCAACGCCATGAAGAAATGGCCGACATTCGGCTTTTCCTTGATAACATCGACGCCGAGACCCGTGGCTGCGCCGCTCAGGACTCCGCTAAGAACGTCCACCATCAGCGCCAAACCATACCCTTTGTGGCCCGAGTGTTTTTCGCCCTCACCGCCAAGGGGTAGAATCCCGCCGCCCAATCTCTTGGACAACGCGTCCAAAACGGCATGCGGGTCCTCTGTCCCTCTTCCCGTCTTGTCCACCGCCCATCCTGGTGGCATCTTCTTGCCTTGGCGGTCATAGACCTCAAGCTTCCCGCGTGGAACCACAGATGTTGCCATGTCCAGCACGAATGCTCTCTCGTTCCTTGCGGGTGCGGTTAGGCTAATCGGGTTTGTACCGAGAATCGCGTTCCTGCCGAAAGTGGGGACCACGAGCGGTGCGGCATTGGTCATGCTCATTCCGATCAAATCGTGTTGCAAGGCCATTAGACTGTAGTAACCTGCTATTCCATAGTGGTGAGAGTTCCGAACAGAAACGATTCCGACCGCGGTTTCTTTGGCTTTCTTAATGGCCAATTCCATTCCCTTGTGCCCGACCACCTGGCCTAAGCTCTGGCCCCCGTCGATCATCGCCGTAGCCTTGGTTTCCTTCACGATCTTGCTTTGGTCTGTGGGCTTTGTCCAGCCATTCTTCAGATCCGCGTAATACCGAGGAAGACGGGCGACTCCATGCGACTCGATCCCGCGGAGATCAGCTAGCACCAGAACATCAGTTGTTATCTTGGCATCTATTACCGGGACGCCAAGTTTCATCCACACTTTGTTGCAGAAGTCTTTCAGTTTTGCCTCTTGTACAACCACTTGCTTCTGGACAGTGACCTGGTCAACCATGACTGTTTCCTCGGAAACCTCTATTCAATGTCAGCGTTCAAAGAGACATTTTTTAACTTAGGCCTATTCCCGGATACACTCTGAGAGAAATGGATACTCATCAAGCAATCCTCACCAAACTGGATGTTAGACAGTTTAGCCCCAAGAAGGTCCCGGCCGACGTAAAGCTGAAAGTATTCGAAGCGGCGCGAGCCACTCAGACGGGAAATAACAAGCAACACTTGAGATTCATACTTGTCCAAAACAAGGATTCGATCAAGAAGTTAGCAGAGGATAGCACAAGTGGGCCTTGGGTCGCTGGGGCAGACTTTGCAGTCATCGTCCTGACGGACCCCAAACTGGGGTTCCACCTCATCGACACCGGACGCGCAGTCCAACAAATGCAACTCTCCGCGTGGAACAACGGGGTAATCTCCGGAGTCTATACGGGAATCAAGGAAGAAGCCATGAGTAGAGATTTCAGTTTCCCAGCCGATATCAAGCCCACTATGGTGGTAGGTTTTGGCTATCCAGTCAAGAAGATAGTTGGGAAGAAGAATCGCATGCCCATTTCGGAAATAGCTTTTATCGATAAATTCGGCAACAAATTCGATCCAAAGAAACTAAGCTAAAGCAGTTGTCGAATGGCGAGACTCCCGGGAGCAGCCTAGCACTACCCCGCATCGACCGCTCGTCCCAGAAGTGGTAGAGACTGGTTGGACTTCACCGAGATTCTAGCTAACGAATTATGGGTAGGCGCGGCACCTACGCTAGCAGATCTGGAAGAGATCAAGAAACACAGCGGGGGCAAGAGTGTGATTATCGACCTTACGAGGAATCAGCGGGAGGAGGAGTGGTCCAAGAAGCTAGGCTTGCAATACGAAGATCGAACCCCCAAGGTCGAAGAGACTTTTTCCGCGGTTCCGGTAAGCCAGCTCCGACTCGTCTCCCGACTCATCGAACAACACATCCGTGGAGGGCGAACAGTCTACCTCCATTGCAAGATGGGGCTCGGCAGGAGCCCGACATGCGCAGCCGCCTACCTGGTACATTGTGGGATTCCCCTTCGAGACGCGAAAGAGCTCATATTGAGCAAACGCTCGGTTTGGAATGGTGAAGATGGAAATTATGCGAGTGGTTTGGAAGACTTTGCCAAGATGCTGGAAATAGCAAAACTCTCAGAATAGAGGTCGACCCCTCGTATGTTCGCCTCGACACGTTTTCCGACTATTTCTTGAGAACTGAGCTCTTGAGGACCGTCTTTACCAAGTCTGGCTCTTTTAGAAGATAATAGGTAGCCCGCCTAGTTCTCAAACCTATCTTGGCGATTCCCTCAATTACAAGCTTCAAGACCCGGGTGGGGTGCATCTCGAGATCGCTCCATTGCCATCCTTGATACGACGGGTTTCCTAGTCCCTCTTCCTCGCTCCTAGCGGCCAACCACAGGGCTTTCCTATAGTCAGGAAACTTCACGAGGAACTGCTCCACGTAATTCTCCTGTGGACCTGAATGGCTGGATGCTTCGATAGTAGCCTGCGAGAGTATTGTTGCTCGGGGTGAATGTGGTAAGGGGGATGTTCTTGACACGAGGCTCGCCTTCTTCAGAAGGACCCTCGAAACAGGTAATGGTAATTCCGGAGATTTATTCAGCTCGTTTTCCTAGAAACACCAAGTAGGTTACAGAAGCCTCCGTACCTACAAAATCTCGAGAATATCGAGGTTCGACACTTGAGCCCGCTCGGTCCCACGATCCAGGATGTGTCTAAGACTAATGAAGATGACTTTGCCAAAACTTCGGCACTTTGCGTGAATAGACTACTTCTTTCGCTCCGAGAAATTCTGAAAGCTGTTCGACGCTATCTCGAATCTCTCTCGAGATATCCTTGTCCTTGGGTGCATGTGGTTCAGCGTGTACTTCCTTGATGATCAGTTTCCCGTTTTTCCGGTCCATGAGCGGATCCATACGCCCGATGAATTTGTCGCCGCACAGTATCGGGAGGACGTAGTATCCGAACTTGCGTTTGCTTGGCGGAGTGTAGATTTCGATTGTGTAATCGAAATTGAACAGATGCTTGGTTCTCGCCCTATCGCAGAACAGATTGTCGAAAGGGGAGAGTAATGAGACCCTTGGCTGCCATTCCCCCGATTGTAACTCTTCCAGCCGTTCGACGTCATCAGAGTGAATATACCGTTCGCCCTTCTCGACCGGTCCATCCGTTATATCTACTGGAATGATCTTCTCGTCCGCCACTAACTGTTTGATGGTTGCTTTCAGGTTTGGGTAGCGGTTACGGAAGAAGTGCCAACTTATCTCGGATGAATTTGCGATTCCGAGGGCGCGGAGTGATCTCTGGGCCGAAAGGTACTCGACCTCTTCAGCTGACAATTCTTTCTTTGACACCCAGGATGGCAGGAAATTTTCTGAGAGACCGTAGAGTTTCTGTTTGCCCTGGCGGCCAACTACCATTACTTCTCCCTTCAAGAAAAGATGGAACATCATCCGAGAGACATCTCCCCAGCTACTCCAGCCAAAACTACGCTTTGCCCTAGTCTTGTCTTCAAACTGGCGAGAGAGAAGAGGGCCTTTCTTTCTAAGCTCGCTCAAAATATGATCTCTCAGCTCCGTGTTCGCATTCAGAAATTTGTCAATTCTTTGTCGCCAAATCGATCCTGGACGTACGAGCACGTCAGGATGCCTTCGCATGAGAGAATGGTAGAGAGGATAGTCTTCCATCAAAACTATTGATGCTTGGTGGGCCCAGTATTCGAAGAGCTTCTTCTCGCGCCACAACAAATTGTCCAGATCTGTTGTGTCAAAGTGTCCGAGTCTGCTCCAAAGAACGATGAGATGACTAGGAGCAACCGTGCTGATCGGATCAAGCTGAAGACAACCTAGGTCTCGTGTCACTCTCAGAATGTCATCTGAGTCCGGTTTGTTGGGCCTTATTCCAGCGAGATGCTGTTTGGCAACTGCGAGACGTCTAGCATTCTCTAGAGTCGTTGTAATTTTCTTAGACACGGAAGAGAACTTGTTTTGGCTGTTTCATAAGGGATTCGAACTTGACCCCTTGGCAAATGAAACTAAAACCAAACAAGACCCCTAGCAGATTGTGCACGCCCGGTAATGCATAGGCTTGACAATAGAAAGAGCTAAGGTGTCACCGTCGAAGGGCTGTTGGTTGTTCATGACCGAAGGAGGTATCGCTAGACTAGTCCAGCATCCCCTGTCTCCCTTCAAGAAGAGGGCAATCTTCGCAATCGCGATTCTAGGCTTACTGATGGCTGTCGGAACGATTGGCATGATGATCTTGGAAGGCTGGGACCTGGTGACCTCGTTCTATTTCATGTCCCTTCTGGCAACGGCCGAAGGCCCGGCACAATCACCCATGACTGTTGGGGGCAAGATCTTCGCGTCTTTCTTGGCCTTTCTCTCTATCGGCGCGGCAATATCTGCGATTACGTTTACCTTCGGACCCTTTGTTTGGCTCTATATTCAAAGAGGGCTTCGCCTATGTCGAGAGAGAAGAGGACAAACTGAAGACAAGACTAGAGCGCAAGGCCCATCCCCATTCATCTGCCGACTACGAGGGATAAGACTCGCCAAAACTCATCAGTGACATCGGTCATATCATCCTTCAAGTCGGGGATATGGACGAGGCAGTCAATCTATACTGCAAAACGCTAGGATTCGAACTCAAAGAACCCTCGCCTGAATGGAGCGTCATCTCCACCAAGCTGGGCGAGCTGACCCTCTACAAGACCCCGAAGATCACACCGCTAGTTCTTCGAGGTGCCGATGTAACCCCAATCAGCCTCCATGTCACCAGCTTCGAGGAAGCGGCTGATCAATTGGAGAAGAAAGGATACTCCGTCAAACGGAAAGGCAGGAACTCAGGAACACTTACTGACCCATGGGGAAACATGATCGACCTCCACGACCACCGCAAATCCTGAAAACTTTCGGTGGGGCACGGGCGCTGGGGTTCCAGTCCACCCTTCTCGCGTCTTCAATCATTGGCGGAATAGGGCGATTGATTGCGCTGTTCATCAAGAATCCGAAAGTACCAGCGATGCTAGCGTTTAGCCTCTGGCCGGTCTTAGTCGTTGAACATCCGTAACGCGACGGTTTCTATCCAGAGAAATGGAACTGCGACAAGAAGTATCTCCGCGAGGCCTTTCCAAGAAGCTTGAGCAAAACTTCCGGCAAGGAAGACCACAGATAGACAGAGGGTCACGATCCCCGTCGCCCTGGAATACGGAGCAAAGGGGGACCATAGTCCGTCTTTCTTGAACAAGGCTGAGAGTGTCAAGGGCGCTAGTGGCAGGGTGACAAATGCGACAACCGCGAGTATATTGTGAATGGATTGGGAGAGTGACGTTCCGGGTATCGGGCAGCCGAGGTCGCAGGGAAAGAATCCTGTTGCTAGTTCACATGCGCCAAACAGGAGAAGCAATCCGGGGCCGAGTCTTGAGCCTCTTCCAGGGCTCAAGGTCTTTTGCAAGCCGAGCGAAAACATGACGATTAGGAATCCGGTAATTGCGAAATTTGCGTTTTGAATCCAAGCGTTCGATCCCTCCCCGAGTTCGCTGCCATATTGCTGTATGGGATCGTAGCCTGGCCGTAGGAGGATAACGGTTGTCCAAAGAACTGCCATCAGGATAGGGGCGACGGTACCGCAGAGGGCTGTTAGCATGGGAAGGTATGTTCGACCACCTCCTTTCTTTGCCATTACAGCCGGATCCGATGAAGACCCCAGGTAGCGGTCACGGTTCACCGTTCAAAAGAGACTTCCTTTCCGCGAATTACTTCTTCATGAAGGGCATGCCTTTCATCATGGGTCCACGTCGTTTCATCTGCTTCATCATTTTCCGCATCGTAAAATACTGGTTGACAAGCTCCCGCACTTCACGCTCTGGCCGACCGGCACCTCGCGCAATCCTCTTCGACCTGGAGCTGTCTACCAGTCGAGGCTCCCCAAGCTCCTTCTTAGTCATAGATTGGATAATCACTCTCCACGCTTTCATTTTCTCCTCCGCCACTCCCAATTGCTCCTCAGGAAGACTCACACCGCCCGGAATCATCTGGAGAACTTTCCTCAGTGGTCCCATCTTCCGAAGGTTCTCCATCTGATCATACATGTCTTTCAAAGTAAAACGACCTTCCATGAACTGTTTGACTTTCGCCTCGGGAACTTGCACCTCTGCCTCCTTCACTTTCTCAAGAAGCGCGTTGAGATCGCCCATTCCCAACAGCCGTCCCACAAAGTCTGTCGGGACGAACTGCTCCAGATCCTCAACTCGTTCTCCTGTTCCTATGAATTTGACCTTCGAACCGGTCCCCGCGACAGCCGAGAGCGCTCCGCCTCCCTTGGCGGAGCCGTCCATCTTTGTCAGCAACACCGACCCGACAGGTGTTGCTTCGTGGAACGCGCGGGCTTGAGTAATCGCCTGCTGTCCAATCGTCGCGTCGATTGCCAATACGATCTCGTCGGGCTTCACGGCCGAAGCAATTCTCTTCATCTCGTCCATCAAGTCCCGCTCATTCCTGTGTCTTCCCGCAGTATCGATAATTACCAAGTCGGTCTTCTCCTTTCGATAGTGGTCGAGACCGTGCTTCGCGATATCCTCAGGCTTCTTGGTGCCGGGTTCGCCGTATACCGGAATATCGACTGTGGCTGCTAACTGCTTCAGTTGGTCCAGTGCGCCAGGACGGTACGTATCGGCGCCGACGATGCCCACTCTCAACCCTCTCTTCTGGAAAAACCGTCCCAGTTTCACCGAGCTAGTCGTCTTCCCCGTCCCCTGAATCCCAACCAGCATGAGTTTGCGGAACACGCCCGGTTGAACTTCGACCTTAGCGGGGTCTTGGCCGACAAACTTTGTCATTTCTTCGTATAGTACCTTGACAACATGCTCGCGTCTGGTGATTCCTGGAGGAAGGTTCGCCTTCAGCGAACGATCTTCGACTGCCTTGGATAGTTGAAGAACAAGCTCGACGTTCACGTCTGCCTGCAATAGTGTTCTCTGGAGGTCTTTCACAAGTTCCTTGATCGCCTTCTCGTCCACGTTCGGCATCCGCAAGAGCTTGCGGACGGCATCCGTCAGAGAACGGCCAACCGTTTCCAAGACTACTCTCTCAACGTTCTCACGCGCTTCTTAACCTTCCCGAGGACGGCAGCCATTATCAGCGGGAAGCAGACAGTTGCATCACCGTAAACATCGACGAACCTTCCTCCTTTCCGGATCTTCCTCCAGCTGATCGACTCGGCCAACGGAGCACCACTCAGTCCTCCCGGCTCCGGCCTGTCAGCGGTGATCTGAACCGCTGCATCAACCCCCTCTCGCAGAACACTGGCCAAGAGGGTGTGGTGCTTAGGTAATCCTCCGCCCAGAATTAGAACCCCGAGCTTTTTCGAGGTCATTGCCATTTCTACCATGTTCGTCACGTCCGCCATTGGGTTCAACTGAAGTAATTCTGTCTGAGAGAAGCTCCAGAGGCTAAGACCAAGGATCGAATCCAGCAGACCTGGTGAGAAGACCTTGACCTTGCTATGGGCAGCCTTGTAGAGAATCGAATCATTGTCTCGCAGCAGGAGGCCAATTTTTCCCAGGATGTCTGAGAATGCCACTCCTCGCCTCTGATCAGGTGGAATTTTTCCAAGAAGCCCTCGGACAGTCTTGTCCAGAATCTGGAATGATTCTTCTTTGACAAAGATGTCCGCGATCCGACTGAACCCCTTCTTGATCAAGAGACGATCGTCAACCTGGAACGTTCCCTGATAATGGTGCAGACCAAGGGCCTCGATCACATCATGGGTCAGATTCGCCCCTGAGGTCACGATCGCATCGAGAAACCCTCGATCGATCAAATCTCCAATGAGCAATCGAAATCCCGATGGGACCATTGGCCCTGCAAGTGTCAGGAAATTTGTGAAGTCTGGTCCTCGGAACATTTCTTCGACAACATCGGCGGCTGCCCCGATTCGGCCTCCACCTAGGACCCCGGTTGCGCTCATCTCTCGGACTAGAGCGCCGGCCGTCATTCCCGGCCAAAGCCTCAGGTGTTTTACTCTTGAAGGACCTTTACTCGTAATGGATTGCTCAGCCCTTTCGGCGAACGACCATATTCCGCCCCATAACGCTCCAGTACTCCACTTCGATTCCGGAAGTCATTTGTTTCTTCAAGTCCTCATCGTCCGGCATGGGTGTCTCGAAGGTCTGATAATTCTCCATGTCCATCACTTGGAGAAGATTTCCGGAGATGGAAAGAACTTGTCCCGTTCGCTTGTCTATGAGCGGGACCTCGGCCTTGCCGTCAACAGGGCTGATGAGGTTCTTCTTCTGGCCTGTGAACGCGCTTATCGCAACGATCCTTGCCTTTGCGGAGCCGTGCTTGCCGGGCTTAGATTTCTCGAACTCTACAATCCTACAGGGTTCACCATCAATGAGGACGTACTGGCCAATCTTCAAACTGCCAACTTCGACCGGCTTGCTCATGAAATACGTCTCGACGGCGAGCAGTCCAAGGACTGCATCTAAAAGGTTGATGACGATGTTAAGATTTCGCTCCCGATGCTGTCTGCCTGAGCTTTCCGCGAATCTGCCGCTTGCATTTTTTTAGGGAAGAAAGATATGAAGACCGCTATGAGCAAGGGTGAAACCAGGAGGATTCGTGTCGGCATCATCGGCGCCAACCCGGATCGCGGATGGGCGGTGCAGGCACACATTCCTGCTTTGAAGTCGCTCTCGGATGACTTCGAGATCACGGCGCTCTCCACCAGCCGACGCGAATCTGCCGACGCCGCCAGCAAGCTCTTTGATGTGCCTATCGCCTTCGACAATCACCAAGACCTCGTGAACAGCACTGTCGTCGACGTCGTTGCCGTCACTGTGAAAGTGCCCTATCACCTCGAACTGGCGACTGCAGCGCTCAGTGCGGGCAAGGCCGTGTACTGCGAATGGCCGCTCGGCAACGGCTTGAAAGAGGCGGAGACCTTGGCTGCACTGGCGAAGAAGAAGGGCGTCCTCGCCGTGGCGGGACTTCAGGCCCGTTCTGCTCCGTCGGTGGCTTACGTGCATGACATGATCAAGCAAGGTTACGTCGGTGAGGTGCTCTCCGCCACGTTGATCGGTTCTGGAATGGGCTGGGGACCAACGGTGGAGCCGTACAACGCCTACCTCAACGACAAGAAAAACGGCGCGACGATGCTCTCGATCGCGCTCGGCCACGCGGCGGACGCGCTGTGTCACTGCCTCGGCGAAGTGCGAGAGCTCTCGGCCACCATGACCTTGCGCCGAAAGTCCTTCACGATCGCGCAGACAGGCGAAAGCAAGCCCATGACCGCGGAGGATCAGGTGTGCGTCACCGGACTGCTCGAGAGCGGGGCCGCGCTCTCGATCCACTATCGGGGCGGCGTTTCGCGTGGCACCAACCTGCTTTGGGAGATCAACGGCACCGAGGGCGATCTGCAGCTCACCGCCGCCGGCGGCCAAGCCCAGATCTTCGAGATGACCGTACGCGGCGGCAAGGGTGCGCGGTCCTCGCTCGAGGTACTGCCCGTGCCAGAGCAGTATCGGTGGTCGCCGCCGCAAGGTCCAGGCCCTTCCACAAACGTCGCCGAAGCATACGCGCGCTTCGCCCGCGACTATCGCGAGGGGACACATTTCTGCCCCACGTTCGACGACGCGGTCACGCGCCATCGCATGCTGAACGCGATCGAAACGGCCGCGGCAACCGGTCAGCGTCAAACGCTCGGTTGATCCGGCGAGAAGCGTCCCTGAAGAGCGAAAGTTTACGGCTTGGGCTAGAGGTGTTATGTTACCGAAATCGCCGTATTAGGCTATCAAAGACTAACATCGGCCCTCGGATTTCATCTAAAAGACTTCGCGTGATTCGAAGGGTACTCCTAGAGAATTCTTTTCAACTGGTCTATTCCTGTTCTCCACGATTCGGAAAGTCATGTCTAAGGCAGTCGGCATCCTGGCCAAGAGAGGCTCGAAAGAAATCCTCTCCGAGGCGAGGAGGATTTACAAAATAGTCGAACAGCACGGATTCAGATTCGTTCCCGACGAAGATCTAGGAAGAACGGCGAAGATTCCGGGTGGCAAGCCTCTCAGACGAATGGAGATCGCGCTCCTCGTAACCTTGGGAGGGGATGGCACCGTACTGAAAGCGGCTAAAGAGATGTTCAAGCCAAAAACCCCGATCTTAGCGGTAAACATGGGCCGGAGAGGTTACCTCACCGAGGTCGAGCCTTCTGAGTTCGAGACCGCGTTCAGCAAGTGGGAGAAAGGCAATTACGAGCTGGAGGAGCAATGGAAACTCTCGGTGTTCCACAAGGGCCAAGTTGTGGGCGAGGCTCTCAACGAGGCACTCCTACTTCCAACCATACCCGCGAAAATGCTCAACCTCACTATAGCCCTCGGGGGCAAACAAGTCTTCCAGGCTCGGGCCGATGGAATCATCGTCTCCACCCCAACCGGCTCGACAGCCCATTCCTTTTCGGCAGGAGGACCGGTTCTCGAAACCTCGATGGATAGCGTATCGCTAACGCTTATCGCCCCTCTTCAACCAGTCAAGTCCATCGTCGTCCCGGTGAGAGCAGGAGTTCAGCTGCGAGTGGCAGAACCTGGTCCAAGTGCTAACCTGGTGGTAGATGGCCGTCTCGAGCGAGAGATAGGGATCGGGCAGTCGTTATCCTTCAGAAAATCCGTCAACAGTACGTTTTTCGTCAGGTTCGGTGACTCATTTCTCCAGAGGAGTCTGAGAAGATTGTCCTCCGAAAGGGAAAACGGTTGAAGGTGCTCGTGTTGGATACTTCGGCGTTCATAATGGGCTTCAACCCAACCCGGCCGGGAGAAGTGTACACAGTGCCGGCTGTAGAGGACGAGCTGATGAGGGGGACGATGACACAGCTACGATTTCACGTGAACAAAGAGAAGGGCAAGGTGATTCTCAGGTTCCCATCTCTCCGTGCCTTGGAATCGGTCGAAGCAGTCAGCACCAAGGCAGGCGAGAAGGGCCATGTTTCACAAGCGGATCGAGAGGTTGTCGCTCTCGCTCTGGATCTGAAACTAGACGGGCAAGAGCCTGTTATCGTCAGCGATGATTACGCGGTGCAGAACATGGCCGAGCATCTCAGTCTCAACTATGGATCACTCGCCAATTTCGGGATCGTTCACAAGTTTAACTGGATAATGTACTGCCCAGCCTGCCATCGGAGATCCACGGGACCCGAAAAAACGTGTAGGGTATGCGGCACCGAGCTCAAGAGAAAAGTATTGTCTCGGTCCAAAATATCTCGCGGCCACGCTCTGGGATGAATAATCACGACAAAACCGAATTCTAAGCACCACGAGTCGGATCCTACCCGTGTGACGGGGATTGGTGGAGTATTCTTCAAGGCCAAAGATCCTGGAAAACTGATGCCTTGGTATACAACCCATCTGGGAGTCAAACCCGAAACTGAAGGATCTAGCACGACCATGTTTCAATGGCGAGAGAAAGACGATACCAAACAAGTCGGGTACACAGTCTGGTCAATATTTCCGCATGACACGAAGTATTTTGATCCAAGTGCCTCGTCCTTCATGATCAACTTCCGGGTCAAGGATCTTGACAGGCTATTGGATCAGCTCAAACGAGAAGGCGTGAAAGTCGACGACAAGAGAGAAGAAGACGATTACGGGAAGTTCGGATGGATTATCGATCCCGAAGGCAACCGGATTGAGCTCTGGGAACCAAAGGGCGAGCCTCCCTGAATGATTCCTCTAGTACTGGTATGTGAAGCATTTTTCAGAAGAATTAAATCCGGTACCCAGTCCAACGTGGCAATGATACAGCCTTGTTGAAAACCGAGACAAATCTTTACGATGATATGTCGAAAGGACGCGTTGACCCTTCGAAATGGAAGATTCTCAGCTTCCCAATGGGCAACGGCGAAAACTGGGTCTGGGAAGAACCCAAGGCCAAGATAGCATCCCGGAATTCCAGTCTAGCGCTGACCGTAGATCCATTCACTCGGAAGCATGACAAGATCCACATGTTCGATGATCCGAAGCAACTGTATGCCTCCACGAGAACCTTTCCAGTATCACGTGATCAGGTGACGGTTTTCGAGGCTGAGATGGGAGCCGAGACCTATAGGAGCAACGCAGAGGATCTGCAAGACGCGTTCGCGGGCCTCATACTCATGGACTTCTCGACAGGCCTGATATTCGACTTCATCACGACTGGGAAAAAGATTGGAGTAATCTACGAGCGACTCCTGATCCCTGGTGTCACAGATGAGAAGACAGCGTTCACCTACCTAATTGAGGCACCGTTTTCGGGGGTTCGTACGAAGCCCGAAATGATGCACCACTATATGGTCAGAATAGACGCGCAAAGGAAGAGGGCCGAATGGATTGTCGATGGCAAGGAGTTCTTCAAGACAGAGAGCCTCCCAGTGGCTCCAAAGGACATTCTCGTAGGCTGGGGACTCTTCACACTCAAACCCGTTGACCCAGAGAAGGGCAGCGTGTCAGTTCACGGTCAAGGCGCAACCGGCATCTGGAAGAATTTCAGATACTCGATGCCCTGAGCAAACACGATTTGCTCGATGGCTCGAGTTGACTTCCTAGGCGACTATTTTGGGCGCGTCGCTTATCATGCCGGTGACAGACTCATAGTCCCAAGGACCTTTGGACCTCACCGAGGTCTTCTTCTTGAGACCGATGTAGCCTAGAGAACCAAGCTTTTCGACCAACCAAGCAGCGTAAGCCGGCGACCCGGTAGCTCCTGGAGAGTTATAGTTGGTAATGTGGTACGACAATGGGCCTTTGATCTCGATAGCTTCCTTGATGAAGTTACCACTTCGATCGATGACTTGCGCGCGGACCCCTGCAATCCCAGGTTTGACGAGATAGTCTAATTTGAGTTCTGGAATGAACTCCTGCGCCCTTCTCGCCATTTCTGACTTGAAGATGGACGATTTCCATTCTTGCCCTGCTAGAGTCAGGAAGTCTTTGTTGTAAAGAAGAGCGATCTTGTTCATCATCGGAGACTCTAGAAGCTTTTCCAAGGCTTGTATCGGGTTCTTGAAAAAGCCCCTGTAAGTGTAGGGTCCAGCAACTGGGACGGCGTTGGGTCCTATCTCTCGACGCCCATCCGCACGGCATATCCAGTGCGGATCTAGGAAGGGCAGTTCGGGATGTTGCGCTACTGTGTAGATATTTCTGGTCGCTAGGTATCTCCACTCGTTTCCTATCTCCCAGTATTCTCCTCGGAAGTTGAGGTCGGCGTATTCTCTTCCGACGCCGAGCATATGGGCTATTCGCATGGAGTTTCCTCCCGCGCAGTTTACCAGGAAACGGGTCCGAATTGTCTCACCGCCATTTTTGGGCTGAATCTCCAAGAGGTCTTTGGTTACTTTGATCGATTTTACCTCGAAACCGAGAATGAATTTCACCCCTTCCCGTTCCGCGTCACCCCGCAGAGATCGCGTAAAGGAGGGATAGTCGACAGAGGTGTCGGTTTTCGACCATATTGCCCCATGAGATCTCACATGAGGTTCAAGCTCGCGCACCTCTTCTGCCGTGAGAATTTCGAGCTCGTCTTCTCCCATCCCATTCTCTATGCCCCAGTGATAGTACTTCTCCACCCGCTTCACATCCGCGTCTCGTGTCGCCGCCTCCAATGTTGTCACCGGCGACCAGGGCAGGCCTCGTTCTTTCGCGTATGACTTCCACATTCCATAAGCTGCTTGGGAGGATCGTGCAAAGACTCGGCGTTTGACAGGGTCCAAGTAGAAAGGGCGGTGAACGACTCCAGTATTCCTCTTGGAAGTGTGAACCGCAACCTGTTGTTCTTTCTCGATAACGGCGATTCGGCCTTCATACTGGTTCGCCAGCCAGTAAGAAACGGAGGTCCCAAGGATGCCGCCTCCAATGATCGTAACATCCCACGGTTCCAGCGATGCCAAGGGCCCACTGATCAAAGAGATGTTCAGTATGCTATATTCGGGTTATGCATTACTTTCCTAAAACAGACAGGCTCCGCTCTCTTACCGAAACGGCTGACACCTTTCCGAGACGGACAGTCTCGGCCATTCTCAGGGCTTTCCCTTGAGCCTAATTGTTCGAAGAATGATCCAGTAAGCAAGGGCTCCAATCACAGCAAGAGGCAGTGAGGTGGCGAGGAGATTCGCGAGCGCACCGGTTTCCAGAGCGTTTCCACCAAAGGCGGAGTTTCTGAGAACGCCGGCTGCAAGACTAAGAGGGTTGTACTCTGCAATCGTGGCGACCGGGGCAGGAAGATATTGGGCGATCGTTTGAGCCGGGTAGAATACTGTGCTGACTGTGACCATTGACACCTGGAGTGCTTGTGCGTAGACCCAGTAGATCTCACCTCTTCGCGATACGCTCGCGAAGAAAGCTGCCAAACCCGCGATTCCAGTCGAGAGAACGAATAGGAAAGGAATGAGGGTAAGAGCGTACAATACTCCCTGAACTGGAATCGGAGCCCCGAATAACATGAATGAGAGATACGCTATGATTAGCAGTGCCCCAGAGTAGACTATTCCACCTAGTCCTCCTGAGATGATGTAGGCTCCAACGAGGCCTCGGGTCCGGATTGGAAGCGTCAGGTAGTATTGTACGACTCCTTCCCGAAGTGCGAGCCAGATTCGTCGGCCCGTGTCTGTTGCGGCAGAAAATAGGCCGACTACGACGATTCCTGGGACGAGGAACTGAAAATATGAAGAACCTATTGCATTTGATGCGGGGATCAATCTTGTGTATACAAGCCCCACGACGAGCATGTCTGAAAGGCTGAGACTGATCAATACCGCCATCAGCCATTTTGTCCTGAAGAAATACGAGAAGTCCGTCCGGGCAATGCGGACAAGTCTTGAGAGTTGGCTCAAGCCGCTTTCACGCCTTCAATGACTTTGTCGACGATTTTCGCGCTCAACGAGAGTGTTCCGACCGCGACTCCGGTGACTACTGCTGCTGCGAGGATCGGGTTGAGTAGGAAGTTAGGGTCGAAGCCTAGGACCCATCTCGTCAGGTCCGCGCCGTAGGTCAAGGGGCTGAACACAGATATTGGTGAGTAGAAGCTGGGCATGAAGATGAGTGGGTAGAAGACTGTGCTGAACCGGACGATCAGTGCTGATAGCCCGGCGAGGAATGCGCTGTAGAGGTCCACGGACTTGAATGCGATAAACGACATTGACACCATTATTCCCGTGATTCCGAGTCCGAGGAGAAACATCGAGATCATCGCGAAAACCGCGCCTTGAACGGTAAGATCGCCCACGAACCATAGGACGCCGATTAGGGGCGGGAGAACCTTGATCATCGTATTCACGACTCCATAGATTGCCTGAGCTGCCAAGAATCCACCACGCGAGACCGGCAGGGAGAGAAAATAGGGCAATTCTCCTTCATGCGCATGCTCAACGAAGTGTCGGCCCACCTCGGCTCCAGAATCGAATACCGTAATCACCATCAGTCCGATTGCGTAGTAGAACAGGTAGTTGGGGACCGCTGTCGATACCAGCTTTGACATCAGGGACCCGTAGATCGCTATTTGTAGTCCGAAAAGCGCCCAGGCCAGAACGAACCAGGTTCTCAGCGATAAGAGCATCCGAACGTTGTATGCTGCGAGGGTCAGGACACGGTTCATGGCTGATCCGCCAAGGCTTTGCCTGTGAAGTGCAGAAACACATCATCCAGGGAAGGCTCGGTGATCCGGATAGACGCGATCTTCGCACCGGCCACATAACTTGCCGAGGTCATCTTCGGAACCCAGTCTTCCGCTTTCGATACCTTCGCACGCAACTGATTACCTTCCGGCGACAAGGATACGTCGCCGCCGAGCCCGTTGAGGCTCCCCACTAGCTTTTCAGAAACAGGGTCTTCGAAATCCACTTCAACAATATCTCCCCCAGCTATCGCATCCTTCAACTTCGGAATGGTATCGCACACTACCCGTTGGCCCTGGTGCAATATCGTCACCCTATCGGCAAGGTACTCTGCCTCCCGAACCTCGTTCGTCGCAACTATAATCGTGGAACCTTGGTCGCGGAGCTCCCGGATCTTGTCCCATATCTTCCTCTTACCCCTAAGATCCACCTGGCTCGTAGGCTCGTCAAAGATCGCCAACTTAGGCTTCTGAATGAGGACCTTGGCAGTCTCCAGCCGTTTTGCTTGACCGCCCGACAAGTGCATGAACATCTTGTCACGCGACTCCCACAACTCCAGATCCTTCATCGTCCGCTCGATCAGATCCTGCCGCTTCGCAGGATCGATATCGAACATAGAAGCGTGAAACCTCAGAATCGAGGAGGGCTTGTGACGCCAAAACCCTCGCGCCTCTTGAAAGGCTATTCCCATGACTTCTCGAACCTTGGTCCCGTCCTCAACAACGTCAATCCCAACGACTTTGGCTGTGCCTGATGTCGGTTTCAGGATCGTGCAAAGGATCATCAAGAGGGTGGTCTTGCCGGAGCCGTTCGGGCCTAGAATTACCATTATCTCGCCCTCGTTGACCGTGAAGTTCAAGCCGCGAAGGGCGTCAGTTTTCCCGTACCTCTTCGAGAGGCTTAGCGTTTCCACTGCAAACAAGCTTGGGAAACGTCAGTTCGCGAGAATGCGCGATAAAAATGTTGAACCCACGCCACCGAGAATCCGGGCCCCATGTAACGCTCGGGAAGCTCAATAGAATGTTATCAACAAGCGGTTGAAAGCTCACGATATGAAATTCGGCGTATGTGTACCAAACTACGGCGAATCTTCCTCGGCTGAGGTGCTACGAACGGTGGCTTTGGAGGCCGAAAATGCTGGCTGTGACTCTCTCTGGACCACCGATCATGTCTTGATGCCGAGGAACAGTGGGACTCCGTATGAGAGAATCTTTGACAGCATCACAACTCTCGCTTACCTTGCCCCAATTACAAATCATGTAAGACTTGGAATCTCGTCATTGATCATGGCGATACGAAACCCCGTCGTCGTTGCAAAACAACTCGCTACGATTGACAATCTAAGCGGGGGAAGACTCATTCTCGCAGCCGGTGCCGGCTGGAACGAGAAAGAGTTCACTCATCTAGGCTCAAACTTCCACAATAGAGGCAAGAGGCTTGACGCGTCTATTCGACTGATAAGAGCGCTATGGAAGGGAGAGGCAAGTTTCAAGAGCCGTGTTCTTGGGATCGAGTTCAGCGACGCAGTTTTCGATCCACGCCCACGTCAGAAGGATCTGACTGTCTGGATCGGTGGAACAAGTATGGCCGCGATGAGACGCGCGTTAACCCTTGGTGATGCATGGCATCCCAACGTTCAACCCCTCGACCAATTTGCAAAACTCATCAATGAGTTCAAGGAAATCTCTCAAGAAGCGAAAACCAAGCAGATCTGCGTCCGCATCGCAATAAACACAAAAGCTCAGCAGTCAGAATACAAGTCGCCGCAGGGAGAAAGAAGAATAATGCTATCCGCAAATCATGCTCAGAACAAAAACATGCTCTCAAATCTGGAACATCTAGGAGTCTCCTACATCATTGCCGTGCCGAGCCCGGACGGGAAGGCAAGTGTAGCGAATCAAGTGGACGCGATCAAGACATTGTCGAAAGTTCTCAATTGATCGGGAATTGATCGGCTGGAGTATCAAAAGTTCTTTAACCCAAGTCAGGTCCAAGCGGGCCTAGTAACTAGAATGCTACCTACTGCTGGCGTAAACCGCGTCTTCGGTTTACTAGATCTTTTGAAAGCGTACAATGGAAAGACGGACATCGCCACTCTAACCATCGACCTGCGCATCGATCTTGACGAGCTTCTTCCGATTATCGATACCGCGGAATATCTCGGGCTCGTCACTGTCAAGGAGGGTGAGATCTCCCTGACAGAGCTAGGAACCAAGGCCCTAAACAACAGGATAGCTGAACGGAAAAAACTCGTCCACCAGCGCTTGGAAACGCTCGAACCATTCTCCGACATCGCAAAACTGCTTAAGGAACAAGGACAAGTCACACGGTTCACCCTGGCCCGTTTCATCAGCTCAAAGTACGGCCCTACTCTCGACATACCAGCTTTGATCAGCATAATCATCAGCTGGGGGGTCTTCACAGGCCTTTTCGGATACGATGGTCAGTCCGAACGATTATTGCCGAAAGCTCACATTCACTAGCTGATCTTCGAGATTATCCGATCGGCGAGATCGTACAGCGTCGGGTCACGAGGGCTCCTCGGTCGCTCGAGATCAATCTTGACATCATCAACTATTTTCGCTGGCCTCGCGCTCAACACGATCACCCGGTCAGCCATTTCAACAGCCTCCTGAACGTTGTGCGTGACCATTATCACCGAACCAGTAGGGTAGGCCGGGTCCCTCCAAATCTCCACGACCTCGCGCCGTAGGTTCTCGGCTGTCAACGCGTCGAGGCTGGAGAACGGCTCGTCCATCAACAACACCTCCGGCTGGAGCGCGAGGGCACGGGCTATTCCAACCCGCTGCTTCATTCCACCTGACAACTCCTTCGGATAGGAAGACTCAAACCCTTCCAAGCCAACATCCTGAATATACTTCTGCGCGATCTTCAGCTGTTCCTCTTTCTGGATTGAGGCGGATGAGATCGACATCAACACGTTTCCAAGCACAGTCTTCCATGGAATGAGGGCGAAGGTCTGAAAGATCACCCCGATCTTCGGGCTCGGACTCGTGATGGGGTGGGCATGAAACAACACCTGACCGCTCGTCGGCTTGTCAAGCCCATCAATAATCCGGAGCAAAGTGCTCTTGCCGCAGCCTGAAGGCCCGACAATGCACAGAAACTCCTTGTAAACATCGAATGAAATATGGTCGAGTACTGTTGTGCTCTTGCCCTCCCCTGGATAGATTTTTGTAATATCCTTGATCTGCAGTATAGGTTCAGGGGGCTGGCTCAACTAGCTATGCCTCGAATTTGTATCTATCGGCTTTACGCAGCAATCGCCTCCAGACCAGCCGGTTAATTATCAGCACCGTCGCGGTCATGACCAGAAGAGAGGCATAGATCTCAACAGTTGCAAGTGCAGGGTTCCTTGTTGAGGCTTGAACTAGAAAAGAACCCAACCCGGGGACATTAGCGTTGGGTCCGATGTACTCGGAGACTATCAGAGCGTTCCAGCCCCCGCCCCAGGCCTGTATGCTTCCAATGAGGATTGCGGGAAAAGATGCCGGGATTAGGATCTCTTTAACAAACCGTCGGCCTCGAATTCGATAAGCTGTCGTCGCTTCCAATATATCATTCGGGACACCGTTTACCGCACCAACGATATTGAACAGCAAATACCACTGCATACCTGTGAGAATTAGGAGCACTGAAGCTAGGTTCAGTGTGAACCCTAGATAGGGGCTGTTTTTGAACGGATCAACTAGCAGTATTACAACCAGTGGGAATAGGGCCGTCGCGGGAATAGATTGTCCGATGTCGAAGATTGGCACGAGCAGTCTAGAGAGCCTCTGGCTTCTAGCTATCAATATTCCTGCACCCAGGGTCCATGAGAGGGCAATCGCGTACGCGATAACCAACCTCGACAACGATAGAACGGTAATTACGACAAGCTCGAAGGCTGTAACATCTGTCGCGAGTAGGGAAATTCCGCTCTCAATAGATTGGGATCGCGAAATAATCGTGACGATAAGGCCCAGGATAACTAGTCCAATGAATATCGTGTAGCTGAGGAGTCTTCCCCATAATGGTATTCTAGTTATCCTTTCTGGGAATCTCAGCCTCTCTGTTATGTGGCGTATTCGTTTCAAACGAGTGATCTCCAGAACTCGTGCCGCGTAGTACCGTTCAGACTTGAAGAAAGTGAGAACCGGTGAGACCAGACGGTCCTCATATCTTCTCACACCGGCAACTACAGAACTCTGCCGCGTTGCGGTTGTCCTGGGAGCGGCGACTGTTTCGTACTTGTATTTCTCCGCCCTCACGCCCAGAGGCTTCCAGATCAAACGGTCAACGGCGAGTATGATGCCTACGAGCACAATGAGCCCAAAGAGCGCCAGTCCTAGGTCCGCCTTCAAGGCAGCCAGCGCGATGTACCTCCCTATTCCGGGAAGGTCTACCTGGGTCTGATTAGGGGGTTGCCCGAAGGAAAGGTGCTCTTCGACGGGTATGAGATACCATCCTCCACCCCACGCAAGGATGCTGCTCCATACAAGTTCAGGGAATACTGCAGGGAGAACTATCTGTCGTAGGTAGCGAGTGCCACGCATTCCATACGCGTGAGCTGCTTCCTTGATGTCTGTTGGGATTGCGTTTATTCCTGCTATAACCCCGAATGTAGGGGCCCAAGCCATTGCAGTGAAGATCAGTATGATGGAAGCGACTTCTTGGTTGAGTTCAGGGGGAGGAGTGGTCCCTGTCCCTGTTCCCAAGATGATCAGGAACACTACAGGTACTACTCCTAGAACCGGGACTGACTGGAAGATGTCGAGCAAGGGCAAGAGGACGTGGGACGCCCGATGGCTCATTGCCGTTGCGATTCCATATGCTAAGGCAAAGGCGAGTGCAAAAACGTACGCGATTGTCATTCGGGTAAGAGTTCGAACAGCATACCCCGGAATACACAATGGGTCGAGAGGATTTCTCTGACAGTTCGGAGTCAGCCCCCCGGTCAGTAGCTCGATCATCAAAGCTACAATCGCTACAGCAGCGATTCCGCTCAGGAATATCTTGGTGAGAAAAGAGACTGTTCTCCCGGCCAAGGACGAGGCCACGCGTTTTCTAAGGCTCGGCCTTGGCACATGCAAAATGAACGCTATCCGATATTCTTAGAAAAATGCACGAGTGCATCTCGTTATAAAAGGGCAACAAGATCGATGATTCGAGCAACTCCTCTCCAATCTTCTCGAGTGATGTGCGAACACCTTGTGGAATAGTGAGTTGTGAGTGGTGGGGCCGGTGGGATTTGAACCCACGACCTCTGGCCCCGATTTCTCGGGGTCGCCAGCGCCCCAGGGTCACCGTCCAAGATTGGACTCTGGTATCCTCTGGGCGGGGTCAATCCCCTTGACCAAGCTAGACGACGGCCCCTAAGTTCGGAATCGAATCGGGCTGCTTTTCTGTGTTATGCTCAGAGCTCCTCAAACAGTCGATCACAATGGAGGGAAGAAGCGATCTACTGAGACGTGGGAACGGCCATCTGCATGACCGTTTCTTCGACGGGATATCCTTCCTTTCTCCATCCTTCCATCCCATCGAGCATCTCCTTCACCCTGAAACCGAGAGCCGTCAGTTTCGCAGCTGCCTTGGTGGAGGCGTTGCAGAAGACCCCGTCGCAATAAGTTACTATGACCTTGTCTCGGGGCAAGGAACCGGTTGTGGAAGAGTCGATAGTTCGGTGGGGCATGTTGATGCTTCCTGGAACATGCCCTCGGGCGTGCGCCTCGGGGGTTCTGGCATCGATCACCAGTATTCTAGAGACCTTGTTCGTGATGTCGTGGTAGACATCTGAGGGGTCAGTTTCGAACGAGAGTTTCGATCGGAAATGACTATTGGCGATCGAGGATTCAGCTGGTGCGTTCTCTAGTACCTTAGAGGCCGGTTGAATAAGAGATTCATTCGCGCGGTCTGACATTGTGGGTCTTGGGATATAGGTAGAATGACTTTCTACTTATTTGTTGTTTGAACAGAAACTTGCTGTTGTGTAGAGACTGGGATCGGGTGAGGCCTGTGCGTGCGATAGGTTGCGAGCGCTCCCAGTCCGCTGATAACCAAGAGAGTTGCTATTGGAAAGACTGGAACGACGAGGAGAGTTGCGACCAGACGGTCAACTGGTATGACCAGGGGCGCAGTGTAGACCTGAGAGAAGCGAAGGGGGATAGCTTGCAGACTCGCAGTTCTGGCTGATTGCTCCAGCACTCTGGCGTAAAGCACACCGATGCCGAAGGTTGCCAGACCTCCCAAAATGTTGATTGCGCCGCCTAGACGGGTATACCTAGCTAGCATTAGACCGCTTCCAATCAAGACTATGAACGCGACGCTGAACTGGAGGAGCATTAGGTTCTCAGATTGATCTGAGGCAAGATTGACTGTTGAGGAAAGGTTGTAGCCGAACAGAGCCCAGCCTATAGCAAGAAGACTGGCGAACACCCCTAGACCACCTGCTAGTAACGATCTAGAATGTCCAACTCGCACGGGGTTTACTTTGGTCAATATTGCAGTCTGCGCCTGCAGTGGTGGTCTATCGGATAAGTCTTACAGACTAACTCGTGAAGGATTCCAGCATCTTGCCGAGGCTTACTCCCTTCCGTTTTGCTTCTTTCAACAAAACCTTCTGGACGCCACTGGAGTATTGCACAGCCTTTTTCGGCCGGTCTACAACGCTATCCGGCAGTCCTAGGTGAGCGGCAAGTTTTCTTAGAATATATTTTCGTATCACCTTTCCATCAGAACGGTTGACTCGTAGAGCGGAAGGCAGCTTCAAAGCGTACTCGACAAGTGGAAGATACGCGAACGGGCAGCAAAGCTCGAGACCGGCCGCAACAGCCAGCTTATCTCCGGGATCAAAGTCTTTGACAGAAGCGGCAACAACGCTGTCGAACATTTCTCTTCCAAGGTTCTCGGTCCCGTCTCTCAGAGCGACTTCTTCGAACTTTCCGTAGCCCCCGAACAGCTCATCGCTGAGCTGGCCAGCCGCGATATAGTTCAGGCCTATCTCGCGCGCTTTTTGACAGGCAAAATAGATAGGAACCGAGATCCCGACAATCACTGGATCTGTGGTCTCGATGATCTGGACAACATCTGGCAATGAGTCGAGTATATCTGAGCTCGACAATTCGCTAATGTCGAGGTGGAGTCCGAAACTTTTCGCGGTTCTTTCAGCGTGGCCTAGTTCTTGTTGACCTTTCAGCCCCACCGAGATCAATTCTGGCTCTAGACCTGACCGCTTCGCTACGTGGGCAACGAGGGCGCTGTCTAATCCACCCGAGAACGCGATTCCGGAACCTCGCGGCACAACCCTGCCGACCGCCTCTGTGAAGAGCTCGTCCAAGGTCCGAGTTGCATCCGACTCATCTATCGATTGGTCCTCTGGCTGCTTCAGCGAATAATCATTCAGAACCTCGTACCCTCGCGCGGTGGCTCGGATCACCTTGCCCGGGGGAACGGGTTCGGGCTCTCGGATGCCCATTGAGACGAGGGGAAATCGAAGGCTCGCAAAGGCGACAGCTCCCTCTTGCGTCTGTCCAAAATAGAGCGGTTTCTGTCCAATGATGTCCCTTCCTGCGATCAGTTGATTCTGGAGCGAGGTCAAGAAAGAGAAGGCTCCGGGCGTTTGTATGAGACGGCTTGGACCCGCTGGGCCGGCCTGGTTAGGTCTTGTATCATCGCTGAAAATAACGCCGTCGAGGGCTAGCGGCACTGCTTGACGAGTGAATGATAGTGCACCCGTGGGGTCGCAGATTCCAATCACGATTTTTTTTCCATCGGCGACGCTTTGTGATAGTCTTCGAGATTTTGTTCCGCGGTTCCGCATTAGGGAGAGGATATTCTTCGCTTTCGATTCGAGATCGTCCAATTCTCGTCCTATGAGGCCGCAGATGCCCGTCATTATTCCTCTATTTTTCTTCGGAGTTGTTTAATATGATAGGCTAGTTGTTTCTCTGTTCGAGTCGGTAAGATTGCCCATTCTTCCAATTGACACGGGTCGTTACGGCAGTCCGGAGATGAGGAGAATCTTCGAGGAAGAAAACAAACTCCAACGATGGTTAGACGTGGAGGCGGCGGTTGCAGAAGCACAAGCCTTTGTCGGCGACATTCCGAAGGAGGCGGCGGAGGAAATCGGACGAAACGCCAACACGAAGATAGTGACGCTTGATCATGTCAAAGGGATCGAGAAGGAGATTCGCCATGATCTCATGTCGATGGTTGTAGCACTTTCGGAAGCTTGTACGGGCGAGGGACGCAAGTACGTACACTATGGCCTCACAAGCTACGATATTGAGGATACTGCAACAGCGCTTCAGTTCAAGGAGGCGTTCTCGATCCTGGAGAAACGACTTGGCGGGCTTGAGGAGATCATCGTTTCACTGGTACGTAAACACAGAGCTCTATTGATCGTCGGCCGGACCCACGGACGCCACGCCGGAGTCATCACACTTGGACTCAAATTCGCAGTCTGGCTAGAGGAGGTTCGAAGATACCAGCAGAGGCTGAAGCAGGTCAAAGAAAGGGTTCTTGTTGGCAAGATTCTGGGAATAGTTGGAAATGGTGCTGGGCTCGGGAAAAACGTGCTGAAGATTCAAGAAAGAGCGCTAAGCAAGCTGGGACTCAAACCAGCGGGCCTCGTTACACAAGTCATCCAGCGAGATCTGCACGCCGAAACCATCTGTTATCTCTCTCTACTCGGATCGAGCCTTGACAAGTTTGCAACGGAGATCCGGAACCTCCAGAGGAGCGAGATCTCAGAGGTAATGGAGCCGTTTGAGCGAGAAAAACAGGTTGGAAGCTCGGCTTTACCATCGAAGAGGAATCCGGAACTCAGCGAAAGGGTCTCAAGCATAGCGAAGCTGATGCGAGGCCTAGTCATTCCAGCTCTGGAGAATATTCCTCTCTGGCACGAACGGGACATATCCAACTCTGCCAGCGAACGCTTCATCTTTCCAATGTCTTTCATTCTTGCCGACGAAATGCTCCGACTTGTAACTCGCGTCCTAGAGGGGTTGGAAGTCCTGCCCGAGAACATGGAACGAAACCTTGAGCTATCACAAGGCGCATTGCTTGCGGAGAGAATTGTGAACTCGTTGGTGGAGACAGGAGTTCCAAGACAAGACGCTCATGAAAGGATCAGAAAGATCTCGATCAAGGCCCTTGACAACAAGATCCCCTTCTCAAAAGTCCTGCTCGAAGACAAGTTCATCTCGAAAAGGCTGAAACCCAAAGAGATCAAAGAAGCACTCGACTATCACACCTACCTCGGCGTAACGCGCGAACTAGTCAACTCTGCTTTGAAGGAATAAGACCGTCCGTATTCGATCATAGAGTAAACTTTTATTTCGTCTCCAACCACGAGAATCGCTGAAGGCAGCAAAGATTGAAGGAAGCTTTTCTCACCGTTGGAATGCTCCTCCTCTTCACGGGATGCATGGGTGCAATTGCTGCCACCACGGCCATGGGCGCTGGCGCTGCGATTACTCCTTCGGCGCTTCAGCAGCTTCTGGTTGCCGAGGTTATCTCGACCATCATCGCTTTCGTAGGCGGCGCACTTGTAATGCGCAACCGCTAGGCGGCCGGCTCAGAGTCCAACGAGAGAATCTCATCTAGCGGCTCCTTCGCATCAAGCCACCCTGCAATCTGGCGATACTTTTCAGGGTCGTGCTCATGGATGAACTGGATCATAGGAAGGTATAGTTTAGTTCCTCTTCGACTGGATATGTGGGACTTGGAACCAATCAGCGCTCCAACGCCTTTCCGGAGCTCTCTGGTTCCTCGGCTACGAGACATCGAACTGATTCGCTGGGGGAACTTCATAGACACCCAGCCTCCGGGGCTAGTCTCCTTTGCGACAGCGACACCAGCAGTCATGAGATCGAGAGCGTACGATAATAAGTGCCACGACTGTGTCTTCCGGATCCGCGCAAAGTAGAGATCGGCCCCTGCAAGTGCAGACATGGCTGCTTCGAGTTCGCGGGGCTTCGGAATCTGGCTCGGAGTGTTTTCCAGTATCCACTGAAAGAGCATTTCTGGGTCCACATCCGACTTGTCTAGAGCTCGTCGAGCCTGAGCCACGGTTCTGCTGTTGAAAATGATCCGTAGCACCTCGAATATGGACTCCGTCCGGTCTCGGCTAGAAAGCAACGCCGTATCCTCCAATGTTAGATTCTTCTTGGGTCCGGTTAAGATCTGGATGTCGGTTATCGCTGATCGCATGTCGCCACGGTCCCGCTCCATTATGGACCTGAGTGCTTCTTCGTCAGCATGCACGCTCTCCTTGGCTAGGATTCCCTTCATTAGAGGAATTCCTTCTCTTAGTCCGAGTCTCTTCAGCTCGATTAGGAGACAAGCGTCTCGTAGAGGTCTGATTTTCGGGTCCCATGGATCGTTGGCGGTCAGAACGATTGGAAACTGAGATTCCTTGATTACACGGAGGATCGCGATGATCGCGCCCGAGTCTGTTCTAAGGTTGATACCATCTACCTCGTCTAGAAGTATGAGTCTCCCCTTGCTGAACAGTGACGATTGTGTCGATGCTAGTCCTGCGATTCTGGAGAGAATGTCGCCGCTCCGTTTGTCCGAGGCGTTGATCTCCACGAGATCCCAACCCCTCTCCCGAGCAACGGCCTCGGCAAGCGTTGTCTTTCCCACTCCCGCTGGGCCGTAAAGAAGGACTCCAGCCTTGGACGGTTTGCCTTTCGACCAGGAATCAAGCCATTGGTGAATCTTCTCAATGGCTAGCTTGTTACCCGCGATCTCTCGAGTTGTCTGCGGCCTGTATCTAACGGTCCAGGGCTGTGACATGTTCTTCTCGAACACTTCTGTGAACCGACGATTGGGCGGCTAGATGGGCCAGCAAGGCGCTCAGCTGGACTTCTTCATCTCCGCCTTGTACCAACCGGAAATCCGTGTCCCCGATTGCCTCAATCAGGCCAATTCTCGTCTTCTCTGGAATCGCGAGGCGGAAGACCTCTGAGTGAATCTGGCGAACAATGTCGGAGCCGGATAATCCGTACTTTACGAGAAGGTTTCGAAGCTCGTCCCGGGCCTTGAGGAAGTCGCCTTTCAAAGCATGATTCAACATTTCATGGACATCAGTTGATCTTGCCCTTCCGACGACTTGGTAGACTGTCTCTTCGGAGATTCCCTTGGACATGGAGGAAGCCGCTTGAAGTATGTTGATCGCTTTCCGAAGGTCTCCCTCGGCTACTTCAACAATGGTCTTCAAACCCCCCTCGGTGGTCTTTAGGTCCTCATTCTTTGCAATTCGGTGAAGGGATTCTACCACCTTCTCCTCGGGTAATGGAGTGAACCGGAATAGCGCGCACCTTGACTGGATTGGCTCGATTATTCTGCTAGAGTAATTGCAGCAGAGGATGAAACGGCAAGTGCTGGTATAATTCTCCATCGTGCGGCGAAGCGCGCCCTGCGCGTCGCTAGTCATATTGTCCGCCTCATCCAAGACAAGAATCTTGAAGGGAACAGTTGTTAGCGACGCCATTCGTGCAAACTCCTTGACGGTCGTACGTACAACATCTATTCCACGTTCATCACTCGCGTTCAGTTCCTTGAACGCGTCTTGGAATCGTTCTCCGAAAAGATCATGCGCGAGGCATAGCCCAGCCGTCGTCTTGCCCGTCCCCGGCGGACCCGCGAACAAGCAGTGTGGCATCGTCCCCCTCTTCACAAAATCCTTGAGCCGTGAAACTATCTCTTCCTGATCCATAATGTCGTCAAGACTCTTCGGCCTGTACTTCTCAGTCCAGAGAGCGGCTTCCAAACAGATCTAACCAAAGATGTTGATGCTCTCAGCCATATAGAACTGTTTCATCCACCTCTCTGAGCAAATATCGTGTGATCGATTTGCTTTTCTGTTTAGAATGGTTTTATGGAGCTCACTTTCGGCTTGGTGATTCCCGGGGGCGAGTAAACTGGAGAAAGAACCATCCATCGTAGGGATTGTAGATACAGAATTCGAAAACTCGCCTTCGCGCATCACACTACTCCGCGAATTTCCGGAGACTCGGATTGGGGATAGGACCCTCGGCCCTTATCGAATGGGGCAGGAAGTTGAGCTCTCGCTCTGGACGGCCCAGCACTTGGTCCAGATGGGATATGCCCGCTTCAAGGATGAAGAACAGCTCACCCTCAACACTTTGTCGACTACCCATTATAAAGAGACCCTGCCCGGGTCAAGGCAGATCCCGAAACTTCCAAGGACGTTCTACTTTCAACTCCGACGCCTCATCAAAGAGCTAAAGGGCCTTGAAGCGAAAGACCGCACGAAGGCGCGGGATCTAGACAAAGCTCTAGCTCTCTCAAGGGACATAGTCAACATCCGCGTAAAGAAAATCGCCTCCCTGGGAGCTTCTGGAGAACAGACGACGGAGGTTACAGCCAATCTGACGGTTGAGGAGCAAGCGCTGTACGAGAAGGTGCGCGAGAACGTGGAGTCTTGGAAGAAGGACATTCTTGGCCGTGAGAGCACCAGTTGACACTCGTTAACCCTCAGACGTCCCGTCCTGAGGACGTTTTCCAAGACTTTTTCCGCTCATACCAGGCCGACCAAGTAGGGTCCAAGTACCGCAAACGCCTTGCTCAAGTGGCCGTAAACAACGGCATCTCTCTTGTAATCGACTTCGACGATCTAATCGCTTTTGATCCAGCCTTAGCCCGGAGCGTTACGGAGCGACCGGACGACTATGTCGGTTACGCAAGCTCAGCTGCCACAGCCCAAATGCGCGTGGAGGATCCTGAATACGCAGAGCACGCCGGTCGAATATTCGCTCGGTTCCGCCGTCTCCCCGAGAAAAGGGCACTGCGAAAGATTGGGGCCGAGGACATGAAAAAACTCGCCTTGGTAGAGGGGATCGTAGTTAGGACCACACAGGTTCGGCCCATGATCCTCAAGGCTGTCTTCCGCTGCAGAAAGTGCCTCGAAATCGTCCAGGAAGAACAGAGCGGGGACCTGATGAGAGGACCAGGTCCAACATGTCCAAGTTGCAAGCAGAAGACTGCTTGGGAACTGTTGGAGGAGCAGTGCAAGTTCAAGAACACCCAAGAGGCCCGAGTCCAAGAAAGACCTGAAGACCTTCCCCCAGGACAGCTGCCCAGATATCTAGATGTCAGATTAGAAGACGATATCGTAGACTCGGCCCGTCCCGGAGACCGCGTGGCCGTCACATCGATCGTCAGAGCCGAAAAACAGTACGTGGGCGAAAAGGGCCGCCTCAGAACCTTCAACCTCTACCTCGAAGCAAATTTTGTCGATGTAGTCGGCAAGGAGACCGAAGTTGTCGAAATCACTCGCGAAGACGAGAAAAAGATTCTAGAGGCGTCGAAAGATCCTTTCGTTCACCGCAAGCTCATCATGAGCCTCGCACCCTCTATCTACGGCTACGGGGAGATCAAAGAAGGAATTCTCTACCTCCTCTTCGGTGGCGTCTCGAAACACCTTCCTGACGGAGTTAGTATCAGAGGAGATCTCAATACGTTGTTAATCGGGGACCCTGGTACGGCAAAGAGTCAGCTTCTCCAATACGTGTCAAGAATCGCTCCTCGAGGCCTTTACACTTCAGGCAGGGGAACTACTGCTGCCGGGCTTACTGCCGCTGTTCTTCGCGAGAAAACGGGGGGGATGGTCTTGGAAGCGGGCGCATTAGTGCTTGCGGACAAAGGGATTGCCTGTATAGATGAACTGGACAAGATGCGACCTGATGACCGCGTTGCTATTCACGAAGCTCTCGAACAACAGACCGTGAGTGTCGCAAAAGGGGGTATCGTTGCTACGTTGAACGCCAGGGCTGCTGTACTAGCAGCGGCCAATCCGGCGTTGGGAAGGTACGAACCTCACAAGAACATCAATGAAAACATCAATCTTCCCGTTACAATACTCTCCCGATTCGACCTGATCTTTCTTGTGAAGGATGTACCAGAGCCCGAGAATGACTCTCGGATGTCAGAGCACATTCTCTCCCTTCACAAGACGAAACACACCCCCGAGGAGGCCCCCTTTCCACCTGATTTTCTGCGAAAATACATCAGCTACGCGAAGAGAATAGCTCCGGTTCTAACCCCAGAGGCCGTGAAGGAGCTTCAGGATTTCTACTTGAAGATGCGCAACACCACCGGCAAAGAGGCGGCTGTTGCAATAACCCCCCGACAACTCGAAGGGTTGGTCCGAATCTCTGAGGCCAGGGCCCGCGCGTTTCTCAGGGAAGAGGTGACCGTCGAAGATGCGAAAAGCGCGGTCAAGATCATGAGCTACGCCCTCTACGACGTCGGAGTGGACGTAAAGACTGGCAAGATCGACATCGACACGATAATGACCGGTAAACCAGCAACAGTTCGAGACTCTTTGGGACGGGTGATGGCGATCGTCGCTGAACTCGAACGGGAAACTGGGACTGTGGAGGAAAAAATTCTCACCGCCGCGATAGTTGAGCGAGAGAAGGTAACTGATGGCGAGGCGCGCCGGTTCGTTGGACAGTTGATTAAGGAAGGAATGATCTACTCACCAAAGGAAGGAAAACTAAAGCGGACTTCAGGCTAGAACCCATTCTTCGGAGCTATAATAACAGGTGAAGATTAGAGATCTTCCCATCGACAAGCAAGTAATCGACCTACTTGCAAAAGAAGGCCTCGACGAACTCTACCCGCCGCAGCAACACGCCATCGAAGCAGGCGTGCTGAGTGGGAAAAACCTGGTTCTAGCCAGCCCTACGGCGAGCGGTAAGACCCTAGTCGCGGAGCTATGCATTCTGCAACACATTCTCGAGCATCGCGGCAAGACAATCTACTTGGCCCCCCTACGTGCCTTGGCTAGCGAGAAATTCAAGGAATTTCAACGTTACTCTGCAATCAAGAAACCCAACGGAGACTACGTCAGGGCGGGAATATCCACGGGCGACTATGACAGCTCGGACCCTTGGCTTGGAAGATACGACATCATCCTCTGCACCAACGAGAAAGCAGACTCTCTCTTGAGGCACAAGGCTCCCTGGATGAGCGAGCTTACTCTGGTCGTTGCAGACGAGGTTCATCTCCTAACCGAACAGAACAGGGGTCCAACCCTCGAAGTGGTCCTCACTCGATTAACCGAGATCAATCCTAACATCCAGGTCCTGGCTCTCAGTGCAACAGTTAGGAATGCGGAAGAGGTAGGGTCTTGGTTGAAAGCAGGCTCTGTCACAACCGACTGGCGCCCCGTCCCGCTGAAAGAGGGAATCTACCATGATAATCAAGTGCAGTTCCGCGACGGGGCAAGCCGAGAGATCGTGAGCGGAACTAAGACGCCTAGCCTCGACATCGCGCTCGATGTACTCAGCACCGGCGGACAAGCGCTGATCTTCACTGAGACACGACGATCAGCGGTCGAGATGGGCCGCAAAGCCTCGGTGGCAGTGAAAAGTCGACTGTCAAAACCTGAAGAGAGAGCACTGAGCACTATTGCGGAGCGAATTCTGTCTGCTGGCGAGAAGACTCGGCTGAGCGAGGCTCTTGCTATGCAAGTCGCGGCAGGCACTGGTTTTCATCACGCGGGTTTAGCCGGAATTCATCGGGGAATTGTTGAGGACGCTTTTCGAGAAGGGAGGATCAAGGTCTTGGCAGCCACCCCAACACTCGCAGCTGGTGTTAACCTACCAGCCAGGGCTGTGGTCATCAGTAGCTACGAACGCTACGAAGCAGGGTACGGTAGATATCCGATAAGCGTATTGGAGTACAAACAGTTCTGCGGACGAGCCGGAAGGCCAAAGTACGACAATTTCGGCGAAGCGCTGCTGATCGCCCGCAACCCGGACGAATCGGAATGGTTGATGGAGAATTATGTTCTCGCCCAACCGGAGAAGCTCTGGTCTAAGCTGGCGGCAGAACGAGTTCTGCGCCCCCATGTGTTATCCACGATCGCTGCTGGCTACGCTCATTCAGAGGATGGATTGTACGGCTTTTTCGCAAGAACATTCTACGCGCATCAGTACGGGCCGCGGCTGATTAAAACCAAGATTGGCGATATTCTCCGGTTTCTCTTCAAAGAGGAGATGGTGCTAATGGAGGGGAAGGACCTGTCGGCTACAAAGTTCGGCAAGCGAGTCTCCGAACTGTACATCGACCCAATGTCTGCAGTAATACTGCGGGCCGGTTTGTACAACCGCGCAAAGAAGATGACTGACCTCAGCATCCTGCACCTAATCTCCAAGACTCCTGACTTAGCCCCACGGCCCCGTCCCCGAGGAGGCGAAGTCGACAAACTCGGCTTACTAGCAGAACAAAGAAGCGACGAATTCACTTATCCCATTCCAACTCAGTTCGAGGATCCTGTCGCCTACGAGGAATTCCTCGGCGAACTAAAAGCCGCCCAAGTTCTATCTGACTGGATTGATGAACGGACCGAGGATCAAATCCTCGAAACGAGGAAAGTTGAGCCAGGCGACCTTCTCAGACTTGTGCAAGGGTCCGAATGGCTGATCCTTGCTACTCAAGAACTAGGACGCTTATTCGGACATAAAGATCTGCTGGCCCCTCTAGAAATGCTCAAAGTGAGACTTGCAAAGGGCGTTCGGCCAGAGCTGGTCAAATTGACCACGCTGGAGGGCGTCGGACGTGTCAGAGCCCGCATGTTGTACGACGCCGGATTGAAATCAATTGACGATATCAAAGAGAGGAGCCTCGAACAATTGATGAGCATTCGAACCATCGGTCCATCACTTGCAAAGAGGATCAAGGAACAAGCTGGTGGACTAATCAAAGCAGATGAGTGGGAAAAGGCGAAGAAAGCAAGACCGTCAGATGTAGAACAGCAAGTGGTTCTCACCGAGTACGAAGACTCCGAGTAAAGAGTCGGAGCTTTGGCATTTCTAGGCTTATAATGCGGGGCTTTGCTACGGTCTCCAAAGCCTAAGGAAACCTCGCAGATGGCAAAGATCAAAGCAGCACTTGCAGGCGTTGGGAATTGTGCCAGTGCACTGATACAAGGGATCCAATACTACCGGAAGAACCCGCCTAAGGAAGACAACCTCACCACGGGTTTGATGCATCCCATGTTTGGGGACTACAAAGTGGAAGACATTACATTCGTTGCCGCTTTTGAAGTCAACCGGAAGAAGATCGGAAGCGATCTCAGCAAGGCAATATTCACAGAACCAAACTGCGCTCCGAAAATTAGTGACGTACCTGACATGGGTGTTACCGTCAAAGCCGGCCCCACCCTTGATGGGGTCGCCCCTCACATGAGGGAGCCGTTCCATGTCTACAACAAGAACAGGACAAAGCCTGTGGACGTGGCAGCTGTATTGAAGGACTCCGGAGCAGAGATTCTCGTCAACTACCTACCGGTTGGAAGCGAAAAAGGCGCAAGATTCTATGCGCAACAAGCTTTGGACGCAGGCTGTGGCTTCGTAAACTGCATCCCAGAATTCATCGCGTCAAACGATGGATGGGCGAAAAAATTCGAAGACAGAAAACTACCTATCGCCGGGGACGATATCAAAAGCCAGGTCGGAGCGACAATTGTTCACAGGGCGCTCGTGGACCTATTCCTAAAGCGCGGCGTGAGAGTCGATGAGAGTTATCAGCTCAACCTTGGTGGCGATACTGACTTTCTCAACATGACGGTGGAAGAGAGGCTCCATTCAAAACGTATCAGCAAGACGACGGCGGTTGCAAGTCTCATCCCCTATGACGTTCCGACGCGAATCGGCCCATCGGATTACGTTCCCCATCTCAAGAACAAGAAAATCTGCTACATCTACCTGAAAGGAAGAAAGTGGGGAAATATTCCACTTCAAATCGATCTCAAACTCTCCGTGGAGGACTCGCCCAACAGCGCCGGAGTCGTTGCAGACGTAATTCGGGCGGTCAAAATCGGTTTGGACCGTGGAGTCGGAGGCGCACTCACCAGCATCTCTTCCTATTGCTTCAAGTATCCGCCAGTGAAGATTCCCGACGGTCAGGCATCTCAGTGGGTCGAAGAGTACATCCAGGGAAAAAGAGAGCACTAGGCGGAGACTTTTCGCGTTTTCCGTACTGCGGGAGCTTCCAGAGCCGCTCCCCAGTTATGATTCAATCGACCTCTTCCTTTCCATTCTTCATAATGCTCCATTACGCCCGTGAACAGTAATGGGAGACCGATTGTGGCGTCAACATGTACAGTGCACTGTTCAGCCTTAGGGTCAAGCTTCCCCCACGACTGGCTTTCGGGGAGCTCGCAACCGGATAGACCCCCGAACTTTGGATCATCTGTAGTTACTTGGATCGCAAAGCTGTGCGGTGGGACAGGCATACCAGCAATCTCCGCCATCGGGATGACTTGCTGGATGTAATTCTTGGGAGTCCCGCCCCCGATGAAAATTACTCCTGATTTTTGCCAACGCCGCTTTAGACTCATAATCTCAAGATTGTCCAACATGGGGTCATAGACCATTGGGGGCCGACCCTGGTCGAGCTGCTCATTCCTATAGACTGTTAATGCCATCCCAACCGAACTATCGGCCAGTGCCGGGCAGAAGATGGGAAGGTGCTCTCTTGAGGCGGTGGCGATGATGCCGTACTCGTCGTTTATTCGTTGTCCCATCAATTGAAAGAACTCTCTGCTGGAGTATCCTCGTGGCTCAAGGCTTTCCGAGAACTTTTCCACAAACTCGTCAGCCTTAGTGAACATGACATCATCCGCGTAGGTGTCGTAGACCCTATCTATTCTCATACTCCTGAGAGTCGGGTCGTCAATATGATGATGGGCCATATAGTGGCGGCCTCCAAGAGATTCGTAGAGATCGTGACTCAGATTCGCACCGGTCGATACGAGAACGTCGATCGCATGGAAGGCGATGAGGTCCCGGAGGAGTCGCCTCATTCCCCCAGCAATCATCGCGCCAGACAAGCCGAAGAATATGATAGGACGATCGGGGTCGCTTAGCATGTGAAGCCAGATCTTGTAACATTTGCCAAGCATTCTGCTTTGGAATGATGTGGCGTTGAACGCTTCGAGAGCTTCGCTAACGGTGTGAACCTTCGCAACGTCAAAATGCTGAACAGGATGTTTGAATGCGTCGCCCCGTGGCGAGAATTGAATACGAGAAGATGCGGCTGACGCAGATATTTTCTCGTGAGAATTAGAATTCTTGTTGGACTTCATTTTATCCTTCTAACTTAACCACTCTACGGGCTTTCTGTTTCTATTAAAATGTTCCACAACTCGCAATGCGGGTCACGGGGACGATTGAAAATTTTCCAAGTAATTCTTTTCAGCAGATCGTTTCCGGATCTCGGTTTTTGAGCGTGGATTGTTAGGAAATCCGGGACCATTAATGTCTAATATCGGCGTCTGTGTCTTTGGAATCTTGGTGGACGACGGGTCGGACGCCTTCCACGACCTCTCTGGTGTCTTTCTCCACCTCGCCTCGGGCCGTAGGGACGAGGCGGGAGGAACAATGTCGGGTACGATCTTCGGCCAGGAGATGTGAGTCTGATCATCTCTTGAATGTTTGAGGAAGTTGTTCTTCTTATTCTCTCAAAGATAGAGTCATCGTTTCGACTTACAAGGGATACTGCGATTCCAGCACTTCCAGCACGGGCAGTTCTGCCGATTCTATGGAAGTACGTGAGGGGTTCTTCCGGCAAGTCGAAGTTAATCACGTGGCTTACGTTCGTAATGTCGAGGCCCCTCGCCGCCACGTCAGTAGCGACTAGAACTGCGACTGATCCGCCGCGAAAAGCCTGCATTGCCCTATCTCTTTGACCTTGGGACAGATCTCCATGAATCGCTAACGCATTGTAGCCCTCGACCCTTAGTGCTTGAGCAAGCCGACCCGCCCTGATCTTGGTCGAACAGAATATGAGTCCTCTCGTTATCTTCTCCGCTTCTAGAAGGGAGCAGAGAGCTGGAAATTTTTCATTCTCTTCAGCCCATGTATATTTCTGTGAGACAGATTCAACAGCGATCTCGTCGCTATCAACAAAGATTCTCAGGGGATTCTTCATGTAATGATGGGCGAGCCTAATTATCTCGTCAGGCATAGTAGCTGAGAACAAGGTTGTTTGACGGGGACCCGGGACTCTCTCGAGTATCAACCTCACGTCATCGATGAACCCCATGTCTAACATTCTATCCGCCTCGTCCAGCACAACGAATCGGACCCGATCCAGGTCCACTGTTCTTCTCTCCAGATGGTCAAGAAGTCTGCCCGGAGTGGCGACGATAACTTTCGTGGTCGGCCTTTCTAGTTTGTTCAGCTGAACTCCTATGCTCTGACCACCGTAGACTGGGACCGTTCTTATTGGCATGTGGCGAGCGAGGCGCTCGAATTCTCCCGCAACTTGGACTGCCAGTTCACGTGTTGGCACTAGCACGAGCGCCTGGAGCCCATGAATGTGGTTATCGATCCTCTGGAGTATCGGAAGGGCATAGGCAAGCGTCTTTCCCGACCCAGTGTGTGCCTGCCCAATGATGTCTCTTCCTTGAAGAATAGGTGCGATAGCTTCCGCTTGAATTGGGAACATCTCGTCGAAGCCCATATCCTTGATTCCCTGAAGAAGCCGGGGTTGGAAACCTAGGGCTTCGAACTGCTGAGCCAACTATTGTTCTAACAGTAGGTCGGGCCGGCCCATAAAGACCTTCCAGTCTCGGGGATCCCGATCCGAACGAAGAGGAAACCGGTTTCTTTACTTATGGCCTTTTGGTTCTTTTCCAGAGACTAGACGCGTCATCGGCGAGGCCCTCGTGACGATGCTCCCAAGCTTGATGCTTGGGCATATGATCTTCGCAGAAAGTCTTGCCGCAATACTCACACTTCTTGTTCTGTTGCGTTACACGTCCGCATTCGTCACATTTTTCCAAATCAAACAACTTCGAACGGAGACAATATTGATGATAATCGCGGGAGGTTTAAGCTTGAGCCTGGACCGGGCTTACTTCCTGGTTGTAATTCCACTTTACGATCAGTTCTTGCAAAAGTTTCGCACGATCGTTGGTGAGGTTCAGCTTGAAAACTCTCACACGTCCGTAGTCTCTTTCCTCCACAATTCCTGCCTTTGATAAGTCGTCCAAATGCCTCTCGGTAGCGCTGTAGCTTTGGTCGGTTCTCTTTGCTATCTCCGTCAAGTGCAGTTGCTCAACTTCGGAGAGAAGGGTCAGTATTCGAATTCTGCCGCTGCTCGAGAGGATCTTGTATAGGGGTGGACTTTTTTCTCCGGCCAAGGCTAGGCTCGAATGGAGAGGGTTGATTCAAGCCATCGGCGTATGGCGGAGGCAGGGGCCGAGGATATTCCTAGCAGGGTTGTTTTGCCTCTGAAGCCGGTAGTGGAGAGTTGGGTGGAGAGGATGCCTGTAGCGTTCAGGTTCTGGACGTACTTCCATACTTGCGTGTGGGCCCGGTATGTTTCTTTGTGTTCCTCGCAAGCCATACGGTAGGCTATCTCGACATCGCCCATAGTGGCGTATGTTGCGTTGTTTCTCTCCAAGACCCGTGCTAGTGCTAGGAGTATTAGTTTCTCGTGGAGGTTGAGGTGCTGGGAGTATTCTGTGCGTAGAACAGGATATACGCTGTTTGCAGCGGCTCTGATATGATCAGGCTTCACCTCTCTCGCCCCTTCCGTGTCAGCATACTTTCCACCCCTCCAAAGTAGTTCGATAGCATAGCGAGCGTCGCCCCCGAGCGTGGCCATGTCAGCTATGAAGTTCAAGACCTCTTCAGGGACAGTTGCTTCTTTGAATGCGAGCTCTGCCCTCTCTCTGAGAATATTTTCCAGTTGCGGAGTGGTGTAATGATCTAGACGGATGACATTTCGCTGGAGAGTGCTCTGAGTACTTCTATCGAGATCGTCGAGATTCTTGATCTCCCGCAGGATGATAATGAGGGACAATCTTACTGGCCGGCCAGGGCGCTCCTCTTGGATGCGTGTGAGATTGTAGAGGCTGGTGGAGCCTTCTGCTTTGATGAGCGAGTCCGCCTCGTCGAGGGTGAGGATGACGTGGAGTTTCTTGTCCTCCAGCTGGTCTAGGAGGATGTGCAGTAGTTCCTCGCTAGAGAACCCTCGCTGGGGGAATTGCGGCGTAAAGGTCTGGAGGACCCGTTTGAGGATCATGAAGAGGCTTCCCCGATACTCGCGGCAGTTGACGTGTATGTAGGCGAGGTTGAGCTTCATGGTCTTGGCGGTGCGCTGGATGTCGGTGCCGAATCGTTGTGTCAGAACGGTCTTACCGGTTCCAATGTCGCCAGTGATGAGGACCTTGGGGCTGGTGGTTCCGGGTTTGTCTATGACTGATCGGAAGAGTTCGGCGAGGAATCGTAGCTGGTTTTCCCGGTGGGGTAGCCGGTTTGGGAGCCATTCGAGGCTGAGGGGTCCTTCATCTTTGAATATGGTGGGTTTGGAGAGGGCGTCCCGTACTATCTCGGAGGGGGCGGAGAGGCTTGTTTTCTCGATCATGACGAATACTTACACCTGAAAGCTCTCAAACTATACTGATGAACGTATAAAATGAGCAGAGATGGATAAAAGTAATCGGACCCCATGAAGGCCCTGATGTTGGGGTATTTGTCCTTAGTTGTAGCCTGTGAGGTTAGGATCGCCTAAGCCCGAGGCGAGATCGTAGACCAACAGTCGTCCGAAGTTTCTTGATGAATGATCGGTCGAGTAATTCCTTGGGAGTCTCTCGACGAGCTTTCACGTTAAAGGTCACATAGGAGGGTATCCCTGGGTAATTGCAAAGATAATTCACTTCGTTACCAGCGTCTGGGAACGGCTCGGGGATTCCATATCCACGTTTCTCCCAGAGCCATCGGGGATACAGGGTGAATCCTCCGCATCCCGCAACTCGCTCCCAGCCTGCGGGAATTTGCTCGTGCCTTGGATAATAATGGTAGGACTTTCTCTTCATCTCGGGTGTGGCCCAGGTGTCCCAGTATCGGACTCTTGATGGGTACTTGGAACTGTCGAGGAACCAATTTGTAGCTCCGAGAACGCAATCCATATTGTAGTTGGCATATTCTTTTATCAACAGTCTGATTTCGTGGACTTGATCCAAATAGTAGCTGTCTATGCTCAGAAAATGCTCCGTATCCGGATGTAGTTTCAATAATTTCTTGTTAGCCGTGTTTCTCCTGTTAGCTAGATATTTCACCCGTTCCCATGTCTTGACGGGGGGATAATGCGCGAACTCTTTGTAACCCTCAGTGTGACAATAGAATGGGACTTCCCCAATACTCCAATTCTCTTCTCTTCCGCTAATGCACACTGCTGCAATATTCTGTTTCATTTCGAACCGCGTTCTAACCTAGTCAATACCAGGTGAATGAGACCAACTCATGCCTTTTTCGGGCGTCAAGGACGCGTGGATGGTAATTCTGCCACTCTTTCCGAGATTATTTTCCGGATTTGATCATCGAAAGAGTCCGCACTGAACATTTGCGCTTTCTCTGCAATGTACTCCGGGCTGTCCTTTACAGCATCACTCTCGAATGCCTGTTCTACAAGCCTAGCGGCCTCCTCGAGGGATCGGTACATGTATCCAGTGCCACTAGCCTGCACCATTTCGGCACCTCCTCCCGCAGAAGGGGTGACAGGGATGCAACCTGCGCCCATCGCCTGCCCAAGACTTATGCTAACTCCTAGTTCAACACTCGGGTATAGGTACAGCTTCGCGCACTCCACTAACTCCTTACACTGCCGGACAATGCCCTCTACGAGTTTCGCATTGGGGGGAAGACTGTCAATGAGCTTCTCTTTGTACCTCGGAAAGAGAGCCTCCTCTGTCTTACTCATCTTCCCCACAATCACGAACTTGTAATGGGGAAGTTTGCGCGCGATTTCAATGAAATCTTCAAGTCGCTTGCTCGGCACAAGCCGGCTGGTATTTATGGCATATTTTTCTTTCGGCATCGGGCGGAAGGACATTTCACAAGGTGGAAAAACGGACGGACTGTGAGGGTAGCAGAGGGCATCCATCGATTCTTCTATGGCGTGGCTGAGGGGGATGAAGAAATTGTCCTTTTCGGACATCCGAATGGCGTAGTGTTTGTAGAGCCTTTGGAGAGGAGAGTAGTACAATGACTTGATTAGTGATTTCTTCATCGCTGAGCCTATTTGGTGACCGTAGAAGAAGTCGGCGAGATCATAAGCTACGCAGAGGTTGAACAAGTTCGGTTTGAAGTAGAGCATGGACTGGGTTGAGAAAACGAACTCGCAATCGTTCGGGATCTTGATGGAGTTTAGCAGCCTAACGCTATAGATTGCCCTTTGATACGCTAGAAACTGTTTGGTTAGAAAAGGCCTGAATTCTCCTAAAACGGGGACGTGAGTGCAATTTTTCATTATTCCTCCGAGTCCGAAGTGTCGATCGGCTTCCTCCGGATTGAAATTGTCACAAGCTAGGTAAACGTGATATCCCAACTCCTGTAACACTTTGCAGACGTGAAGACCTACGACCTCGCCTCCTCCGTAGAGGGTGAAACGAGGATGGATGACAATGACGTCTTTCATCGTCTTTCGCGTTCGACTGAGTAGTAACTCCATCGAAACATCAGATGGGCCTTGGAGATCAATCCGCCGAAACGCGGTTTCATAGCGATTCTTCGAAGCATCCTGCTCACTTCTATGCCGATGCTGGTCCTTGGAAGTTTTAGGAATCGAAGGCCTGGGAGCTGAAGCCATTCGTGTTCCGGAGTGGCCCACATTGCAAAACTCGTCCAATTATCTTGGCGAGCTATTAGGGTCGAGCCAACTCGGAGTATTTCTCTGATCGCATCCCATGGATGAGTCACGTGCTCAAGGACGTTGTAAGCCTTGACTATTTCGAATGACTTGTCTCGGAACGGCAAAAATTCCGCGCTCGCTCGGACAAAGAATGGCGGCGGTGTTTGCGGAATATCGATGTCAACGCAGACACCCGCCCGAGGAACAGTGCCGAAAACGCCCGCACCCACTCCGACATCTAGGTCGGCTGCTGTCGAATCTGCAATTTGGTGAGAAAGTTCCCTAATTCTCACGTTAAACCAGACGTCCAGTTCACTAATCTGCGGCAATTACTTTGAAGCTTGGGAGTGGGACGATGAACTTGCCTCCTGATTCTAGGTACGTTTCTTCCTCTTTCATGATCTCGTTCAGGAAATGATGGGGAAGGACAAGGAAGAAGTCGGGGTTATCTCGTCGCGCTTCGTCCTTTGATACGATGGGAATCTCAGTTCCCGGTGTCTTACGTCCCCACTTCTCGGGATTCGCGTCTGTTGCTCTCTTGATAAGATGATAATCTAGCTTACAATACTGGAGTATGGTGTTGCCTCGGGTTGAGGCTCCATATCTGCCTTTTTTGGTTTGGTCTTTTATGAACTCGTTAAGTTGTGATCTGATTCTTCGAACATTTTTCGCGAAGCTTGTGTATATTGAAGGCTTGCTCGAGAACAACCTCCTCTCAAATTCATTCATCTTCTCTACGCTATCTAGGAGTGGGAACTGTCCCCTCCTTGCAACGTATGTGCGGAAGCTTCCGCCATTGACATCATTCTTCTCAATGTCAAAGATTTCTAGATCGTAGTTGCTCAAAAGTCGGTTCATTGTGCCCAGCGAATAGTAAGTAAGGTGCTCGTGACCTATGTTGTCGAAACCGTTCTGCTCCAGCATCGAGCACAAGTAGTTCTGCTGAATCACCCATGCGCCTTGCGGATCGAGGCACTTCACTATATCTGCCACGAAAGTGTCGGGGTCATCTAGATCGTAAAACATTGCGACGCTGGTAATTAGCTTCGCTTTCGAGCTAGGGAACTTTTGTCTGAATAATTCGTAACCAAAGAAATCGTTGAATACGAACTCTGTGCCTTTTCTTGCCTCTTCGACGAGATTCTTCGCCGGTTCAAATCCGACCAATCTCAGTCCAGGAATCTTGTATGATCGCAGAAGCGTTCCGTCGTTGCAACCGATGTCTACAACAATGTCGCCATTTTTGGGCTGAGCAATTTCGCACGACTTGACGACTAAGTCCTCAAGAGCCTTTCTCATTGTCGAGCTTATTCCTGAACGGTACCAATAGTGACGGTAGAGGGAATCTCGGGGGAACGTATGTTTCAGTTGGACAAGGTTGCAAGAGGTACATCGCATTAATTCGAGAGGAGATCGCGGGCTGTCTCCTTCGGCTGTCACGAAATCAGAAACGTGTTGGTTGCCTAGCGATAGGATTTGGACAAGAGTCCTCGAATGGCAAAGTCTACAGTCTTTGATCGGGATGGCGATCGGGCCCAAGGGTTCTCTTGTCTCTGTGTGGAATTGATTCGGATTGGATTCACGTCCTCCTTCAAGACGCCTATAAACTACTTGAGTGTTCAATGCTCTCCACTGTTCATGCGATATGAACGACTTCAGAACAGATTTCGAAGTCAAGAGCCTAGGGCTTGATAGGCCCGAATTAGCGAATTTGGACTGCAAAACTATTATTCACTGAATGTGAGAAGGCAATCATGACTAATGTAACCGCTATCGAGGAACTTGCATCGGAGACGTGTGTTGAACGGAAAGGAATTCCTCCGATGCCTCGGCGGGAAGCCGAACAACTCTTGCGACTCCTTCCGGGATGGATTCTGACAGACGGCTCAATCGAAAAGGAGTTCCATTTCAAGTCCTATCTCAATGGCTTGGACTTCGCGTATTCGGTTGGCAAGATTGCCGAGGCGCAAGATCATCACCCTGACATTCTGATCAAATGGAGACGTGTGAAGCTAATACTTTCCACTCACTCTGTCAAAGGGTTGAGTCAGAATGACTTCATAGTCGCGGCGAGATCCGAACTCAAATATAGGGAATCGGTTTGAGTGCATGCTAAGGTCGTCAGAATGTTGTCGAGGAGGGGGTAATTTCAATCAGTCTTATTTCTGATGACGCCCTTTTTCCACGCAACCGCTGAAAGCGCCACAATGCTAGTAAGTGCAGTGGCAGCGGCGGCTGTAGTAAGGGCCGGTCCCTGCGCGCTCAGCCACGTTGGCTTCACTTCAAATGTTGTTAAAGCCGACGCGTCCTGAACATTTGCCGCGTGAGCCAGTGCGACGATAGAGTATGTTCCTATGAGTCCAGTACTCGGAATAGCATAAGTTGCCTTGAAGAGGCCGCTTCCGATGAATGTGCTAGCAATGGTAATGTCGGTTCCGTCAGGTTTCGTTAATGTTAGTTGCAATTGGACGGTTGTCGAGTTTAGAGGGGTCCCGCTAAGGGTTGCAAGGGTATAGACCGCGACAGTGTCTCCTGGAAAGTACAGAGTTCCCACGTCAACAGTCAGAGCCAAAGCATTGATTTGAGTAACTTGAAAACTTGCGACAGCAGATGTCCCTGTTATTTCGTCCAGTGCTTTTACCAAGTGCGCACCTACTTGTGCGTCCGGGACGTCGAAGGTGAATCTGAATGTCCCGTTCGTCGTGGTCGCGAAGCCCGATAGCATGTCATCGAAAGTTACCATGACCGTGCCGGGGCCGTAGGTTGAAGTCGGGAATCCTGAGCCCTGAACTAGAACTTTGGTTCCAATAGGACCAATTGAGGGATTGAGCATGATAGCGGGGCAGGCCGCACTTCCTCGGCTCAAGGTAAAGTTGTCAAATGCAACCTTCACGAAGGTATGTGTGAAGGCGAAGTCGTGGCTCCACGCGACTATGTCAAGATGTATATCTTGCGTAATCGAGGGGCCAGTGTGGATTGTAACCCAGTTTCCAGAACTCAGGTAGTAACCGGTTTCGGACCCAGCAGACCTAACCAGCCTTAGACTCCCTGAAATGTCAGAGGTTGGAATCAGTCCGTGAACCCGGTCGAGAAAATCCGTTAAGTACACTTCCCTGGGAACGCCTGGCGCGTCACCAGTCGGGCTTCCAAAACTTGTTCGCTCAGCCGCGAAAGGTGGAGTGGTGAAGAAGTCTGAGGCGAAGAATGGCCCGGGAGTGGATGCGAGTCCAACTCTCACTCCGTTGGAAAAAGTCCAGTTTACAAGTCGAAAGTTGACTTGGGCATCGAAATCTCCTTTCACAGTGCATCGACTAGATAGCCCAGCTCCAAAGATGCCCAGCGACGGATCATTGGCAGAATTGGTTGGAAAGGACACCTCAACCGTTTGATTGACAACGGTCGCTGACGGACCAAATCCTGCTTGTGTCGCAATCCACAAGGAACCGTTGAGGTTGTCCCCGAGCGAGGCGAGTTTGCCCTGGTCGGATTGAACCGCCTTCGTGATAGTCGGCTTCATCAAGCTGATTCCGAGCACTACAAAGATGGAGACGATGATTAACAGAGAAGCTGCCGCGCGTTTGTCCATAACGAGAGAGCCTTCATCGTATCTCTTTGTTTTAAGAAATTAAACGTTCCTATTGAAATGGCCGAGGTTCTTTCCTTTGAAAGTAGGCTATGAGGGGGCGGTCACCTTTTCGTCTTCAGATGCTCTTCTATCGTCCTGAGTTTGCTCTCTATGACTGTTAATCTGTCAAGTATCTCTTTGAGGATTCGGACGCTTTCGTCGTTTCTCGGTACGTACTGGCTCGATGGTCTAAGGGGTGATGGGATCGGTTCAATGGGTGTCGGATGCAACGGGTCAAACGGTCTTCTGGGTTCCATTTGTGCAGGCCATTATCGAAGGGACTGTTTTGACTCTTTCCCTAAAAGGGATGTCGATAAGCGGTGGCGGACTCACCTGAAAGATGGCTCAGCCGAAGTATTTGCGAACCATCTTAACGCCAACATCGCTAGCGGCCCATTTTTCTCCGTTGAACTTGACCGCTCCCAGTCTCTCAAGATTGGCTAGGTGCTCTCCAAGTTTCTCGGCTGGAAATCCTTTCTCCTTGTGTCCAGGATATACGTCTCCCAGCGCTTTCGCGACTTCCTTTGCGCTCTTCGGAGTCTCGCAGATCCTGACGATCTGAATGTTCACCTCGGTTGTAGTGAGGATCCGGAAGATTTCCTCTTCTGAGAGACGGGGTTTTGTCATGAAACTTACCGCACCTGATGCCTGGGTTGGACCGGTCTTCGGCCCGTGTCTCCTCCGGCGGATAATCCGGTAGCTAATTACACCCCAGGTCGCGGCAAGGAGAGACCAGAGGAATGTCGGGTTCCCTAGAAGACCGACGATATCTTCGAATTGCAAGGTCATCACCATTGTTCTATCTCACCCTGTGAAGTGCTGCCATCTCTATTCCTGCAGGACCTACGCGGTACGCGTAGACCTTCATGTCGCCCAGTGCACCAGGCATCTTCAATACTCGCATCTTCCTCGCATAATCCTCACTCCCGAACGGTTCGGTTGACAAGTCGACAACGCCATCACTTAGGTGCTGAACGGTATTCTCGATGTGCTCGGTGTGAATTCCCTTCGAGGCTAGCAACAACGCTAATCCTCCCGTGGATCTGACGTGATTCTGCAAGATCTTCAGAGTTTGCTCGACCGCTGGAAACGGTGCTGAACGGATAATATCGCTCAGACTGTCAATCACGATGGTTGTTGTCCCCAGAGGTGTGATAACCCGGGGAAACTCTTTGGCTAGCAGGTTGGCGGGGCCGATATCCCACGAGACCTCGCCGGATATCTTTTCCTTCTTCATGCTGAAGCTGTCAATGAACCACATCTTCCTCTTCTCAAAATAACTATCAAGGCTCCAGCCGAACACGGCCATCTCGGCGACAACATCTTCCCACGACCGGCCTGTTGTGAAGTAGACAGCCGGCCTGCCTTCCCTCAAACCTTGGTAGAGGATCTGTTCGGCGCAGGCGGTCATTCCGGTATCCGCTTCGCCGAGAAACGTGATTATGCTGCCTGAGGGTAGGCCGCCGAGCGACTCGTCGAAAGCTCCGATTCCACTCCTGATATTTGCCATTTTTTCTATCTCTATCCTTCTAGTGTCCCTGATGGCCCTGCCTGTTCGGGTACTGGTCGCGGTACCCTTCTTGGTATTCTGCTTGGTCGGAGGCTGGTTGTTCCACTTGAACCCCTTGTTCCACTACCCCTGCCCCTTGGGATACTGGGATGTTACCTCTCACGACTTCTTCGATGTCCGCGCTACCGCCGGCTTCGGCGCTTTCTCCCGCTACTGCTGTGGAGGCGCCTGCGGCTAACACTTCGAACTCCGACTGGGCCTTTGATGATGATGCCGTCGGGTCCGATGGCGAAGGCGTAGTCGTTTAGGCTGTGGCTTGTTCCACGCATCTTCCGGACGAACAGCTTCCGTATCGGCGAGCTCTGGCGGACGAGTGATAAGACCATGACTCCAGTTGCTAGGAATTCTTCGATACCGAATCGGCTGATGAGTCCTGAGCCTTCAACGATTTCCGTGGTCATCAGTGTGGTGCATCCGACGTCTTTCAATAGAAGTCCGACCTCGAGGAATATCTCTCGTAGAGTGTTCAAGTCGGTTACGCGGAAGCCGAATCCTGGCAGTGAGTCAACGACGAGTCTTGTTGCTCCTAGTTGTTCGACGAGTATTTTGACTTCTGATAGTTTTGATCGTAGGTTGTAGAGGATTGACTGGAGGCTTTCTTGTTCGGTGATTTCTGATTCGACGCGTTGGTAGACGGCGTCGACCATGCCGATTTTTTTCTCGTTTTCTAGTTTCTTGAAGTCCCATCCGAATCGTAGCATGTTCGCCTTGAATTCGGAGGGTGGTTCTTCGGTGCTGACGTAGACTCCGGGTTCGCCGAACTTTGTGGCTCCTTTGTAGAGGTATTGTCCGCAGCATATTGTCTTCCCGCAGCCTGCTCCTCCTGCTAGGAGGACTCGGGCGCCTTTGGGGAAGCCGCCTTCGAGAACGTGGTCCAGGCCTGGGATCCCAGTATGGACCCTTTCGATCGCAGTTTCCATAATGGACCATGGCTAGGGCGGCTAGAAGCTACCATAAGGCTACAGTAACCCTGTGGCCAATCCACAGGTTACACCACCAATCATCGCCGATCAGACCCTTCCAAGAAGGCAGGCGCTTAACGGACAACCTTCGCTGTCTATTTTCTTCGATCGTTCGCTACTTGGCGAGATAATGGGGCCGGGGCTGATTTCACGAAGGGAGAACCTCCGGGCTGTGACCGGTGAACGTGGATTCCCAGCGTTTTCACGAAGGGCGCGGCGCGGGAAAAACGGCCACCCCGGGGGGTCGAGAAAAGAATGCTTTTTTTCGAAAGAGACCACGGCGCTTGGAAGTCCATACGGGGCTTCAAAAAATGTACACTATTCCTCCTAGGGTAGCGTTGGCCCAGCCCGTTTTCGGAGATTGGATACCTAGGTAGAATCATGCGGCGGTAGAGGCGAGTCAGCAACCTTTCGAAACTAGAGTCACCAAGCCCACCACGTGTAAGCCAGCTTTGAATTGCGACAATATGAAACCAGGTGATGCTGATTATTTCTTGGATCCCCCATCGCCGAGAAAACGAGCATTCTCCCTCTTGCTTCCCCAAAGGGTTTTTAGCATGAGGACTGGGGCTCCTCGAAGCTTCCGGTGAAAAAGGATGCCAGAACGAGGATACTCAGTTACGGGCTTGGACCCAGACCGTACTGTAAAGTGTTCTGGCCGCGAACTCCGCATATCACCGAAAGCATCCGTGGAGCTGTGTCGCACAATCAGGGGGATGAAGCTCACTGACGCGAAGAGGCTTCTCGAACGCGTTATCGAACTCAAACAGGCGGTCGCCTATCGCCGGTTTCACAAGGAAGTCCCGCATCGGCGACAGCTCAACGAGCATTTCTATGCGGGCCGTTTTCCACAGAAAGCCGCTGGCAGACTCTTCAAGCTTCTAGAGGAGTTGGAAGCAAACGCCGAGTATAGGAATCTCGACACGGAAAGGCTCAAGATAATTCATGCGGCCGCGCAGCGCGGGACTAAGATTCCGAAGAGGAATCCGAGAGCTTTCGGTCGATCTGATCTTTTGCAGGGAACTATGACGCATATCGAACTTGTCGGCTACGAGCTGGAATAATTCTTTGTCAGTTACCAAGTATTTTGTCAAAGACGTTTCTCGACGCCTCGAAATTGACGAGCACCTCGCACTCGAGCTGAAACGTGCAGGATACAGTCATGTCGAGCTCACAAAGAGTCCTGTGGGCACGCGAGTCGTCATCTACGCCGCGAAGCCAGGAATGGTTATTGGCCGAAGAGGCCAGAGCATTAGAGATCTAACGAAAGTTTTGGAGGAGAAATTCCATATTGAAAATCCCCAGCTTTCCGTTGCGAATATCGAGGTCCCTGAGCAGGATCCCAAGGTCGTCGCGTCCCAGGTTTCTCAGGCCCTCCAGCGAGGCGTCCACTTCCGCCGAGCCGCGTACTGGGCTATTCAGAGGGTAATGGAGTCCCAAGCCCTCGGCGTCGAGATCACGATTAGAGGAAAACTTACAACCGAAAGATCACGATTCGAGAAGTTCAAGGCGGGCTACCTCCCTCGGGTTGGAGATCCAGTGTTAAAGAGTGTGAAGACAGCGGTCGCCGATGTTCAGCTGAAGCAGGGCCTGTTCGGGATCAACGTTCGCATTCTACCACCGCAGATCGATTACATTGACAAGCCGATCATGCTAACCCCGCCCGCAGAGACCGCCCGCCAACCGGCGGCACCAGCGAAGGAAGTTGAACCAGTGGCCATGCCCGAGGCCGTGGTCGAGGTAGAGACCACAGCTGGGGATGTTGCGGTTGTCGTGGAGGATAAGGAGGAAGTGGAAACTGGCGATTCTTAGAAAGCGCGAGCTCAACCAGATGCTTCCTGAGGAGCGACGGAAGAAGGTAACAGAACTGCGAGCGGAACTAACTAGCATCCGAACATCCGTAAAGTCTGGCGGAACAGTGGAGAATCCGGCGCGTATACGGGAGCTCCGCAAGACAATTGCCCGCTTGTTGACAGCAGACAACTCACCTACGAAAACAACACCGGAGTCGGCTTAGGCCCATGATCACCGCGCAGAATATTACAGCTCACGAATGGATCGGACTCAAGGTCAAGGTATCAAAATCCACAGACCCTACTCTCCAAGGACTGGAGGGTATCGTCCGAGACGAGACCATGAACACGTTCACGATAGAAGTTAACGGAAAACTCCGACAGGTCCAGAAACAAAAGACAACTTTCCGAGCAGAGCTGTCGACCGAAAATGTCGAAGTCAATGGCTCTCTCCTGCGATTCCGGCCTGAGGATAGAGTGAAGAAGGGGTTGCGTAAATGGTAGTCCGAAACACCGGTCTAGACGTAAAACCGCCGAAGACAGGATGTAACGATCCCCTTTGCCCATTTCACGGACACCTCTCGGTCAGAGGAAGAGTCTTTGAGGGAACTGTAGCTGGCTCGCGATCCCCCAAGACCGTCTCAGTAGAACGCGCATACCTACACTACTACACGAAATACAGCAGGTACGAGAGGCGGAGAAGCAAGACTCTCGCCCACAACCCACCCTGCATCTCGGCGGCAGAAGGCGACAAGGTTACAATTGCAGAATGTAGGCCTCTAAGCAAAGAGGTCACCTTCGTCGTCGTTGAGAAGACAGGAGGCGCAACCTAGTGCCCGCGCCAAAGACCCGAGCGGTCAGCGCCCGGGGAATGATAGAATACCGACCAAAGGTCGCACGTGGTCTGCCCGTCGGCTCTCGGATGACATGCGCCGACAACACTGGCGCTAAAGAATTGAAGCTCATCAACGTCCGCGGCTACCACGGCCGACTACGACGTGTCCCGGCGGCGTGCGTTGGAGACATGGTGATGATAACAGTCATGAAAGGCTCACCCAGCCTTCGGAAACAAGTCTTTCCCGCCGTTGTCGTACGACAGGCTAGAGCCATTCGAAGACCTGATGGAACACGTCTCAGTTTCGAAGACAACGCCGCGGTCATAATGACCCCTGAGGGAGAGCTCAAAGGCACGGAGATCCGGGGACCTGTAGCGAAGGAGGCTGCTGAGCGATGGCCCCGAGTCGCGAACCTAGCGAGCACGGTGATCTAGAATGGTTTCCTCTAAGCCGTCCAAGCAACGGAAGATGTTCTTCAACGCTCCACAGCACCGCCGACGACGAATGCTCGCCGCCAGGCTCTCCGACGATCTCACCAAGAACCACAAGGTCCGACGGCTTCCGGTGCGAACCGGTGACAGCGTGCGTGTAATGAGAGGAGACTTCTCAGGGCTCGAGGGCAAAGTCCAGCGCGTAGACTATTCCAATGGCAGAATTTTTGTCGAGGGGATGGCGCGAGAGAAAGCCGCCGGGGTCTCGTCCCAGCTGCCAATACACGTTACGAAGGTCCGGATAACCAACCTCAACCTTTCAGACAAGTGGCGGAGCGGACTACTGGCTGAGAGAGGAAAATCTAGGAAGGAATGACAGATGGCTAGAAAGTTCGGGCCTAGACAGCTGAAACGAGAGCCTTCGCCAGGCTTCTGGCCAATCCACCGCAAAGAATACACCTGGGCACCCAGGACAAGACCGGGACCCCACCCGCGCGAAAAAAGCCTCCCACTGGTCGTAATCGTCCGCGAATCCCTTGGACTCGCAAATATCGCCAAGGAGGCAATCAGGATCATCAGTGCGGGCAAAGTCAAGGTTGATGGCATCGTCCGGCGTGATCGCCGCTTCCCTGTCGGGCTGATGGACATCGTCCAGATCGAAGGCGTCCCACAAGTCTACAGGGCACTACCCAAGCCGAACAGGGGACTCGTGTTGTTTCCCGCACAGGATAGGGAGGCTGCTTACAAGATCTGCAAGATAGTTGGAAAACAGAACGTTCCAGGCGGCAAATTACAATACAGTCTCCACGATGGAAGAACCTTGCTCAGTGCGGCAAAAGACACAAGGCCCGGCGGCGAGGAACTCGCAGTCGGAGGCGCAATCCAGCTGAGCTTCCCAGCACAAAAAATAGTAAAGTACGTTCCCTTCCAAGTCGGAGCTCTCGGACTCGTCATCGACGGAAGAAACCAAGGATACTATGGAAAAATCAGCTCCATCACTCCCGGGACGTACGCGCGCCGGAAAATAGTGAGAATCGAAACAGGCGCTGAAAGCTTCGAAACCCCCGCCGAATATGTGATACCTGTTGGAACGGACCAGCCGCTAGTGACATTGGAGAAGTGATTATGATGCAAACAAGTGAGACTGTAGCCAAGACAAATCCGTTGTTGAACATAAGGATCGAGAAGGTCACGATCAACATTGCTACGGGGAAATCAGGAGAGCCCCTGGAGAAGGCTAAGAAGGTGCTCAACCAGCTGACCAACAAGACCCCAACTACCAAGCTCGCGAAAAAGGCGATCAAGGACTGGGGAATACGCAAAGGCGAACCCATTGCTACGGTGGTTACGCTTCGGCGCGAAGATGCGGGCCAGTTCCTAACTCGCGCGCTAGACGCGGTCTCGAACAAGGTGAACAATTCCTGCTTCGACGACTACGGTAATTTTTCCTTCGGAATCAAAGAACATATCGAAATACCCGGTACCAGGTATGTTCCAGAGCTGGGCATCTTTGGAGCCACCGTCCACGTTACTCTCGAACGGCCCGGGTACCGGTTGAGACGTCGCTCTATACGTCCCGCGAAGATCGGGAAGAATCACTACGTATCAAAAAAGGACGCCATCCAGTTCATCCAGGAAAACTTCAGAACACAGGTAGGAAGCTGACAACCAGATGGCGAAGATAAAACCAAGAAAAGTGCGAAAGTACGGAAAAGGGGCTAGACCGTGCAAACGCTGCGGCCAGTATGGACCCATAGTTAGAAAGTACGGGCTGAACTTCTGCAGACAGTGCTTTAGAGAAGTCGCCGTAGGCCTCGGATTCAAAAAGTACATGTGATCACACCATGGAACCAATCTCAAACATGTTCTCAGCCATACTCAACAACGAGCGGAGGCACAAACACGACTGCATCGTCTATCCTGCCTCCAAGCTCATGGGACAAGTTCTTCGAGTGATGCAAAAATACGGCTACGTAGGCGAGTTCGAGTTTGTTGACGACGGCCGAGGCGGAAAGTTCAAGATCCAACTCCTAGGCAGGGTCAACAACTGCGGTAGCGTCCGTCCCAGATTCTCCTCAACCGTACCAGAATTCGAGAAATGGGGTAAGCGGTTCCTTCCCTCCAGAGATGTCGGAATACTCATCGTAACAACGCCGAAGGGCGTTGTCGCACACAAGGAAGCGAGAGAGATGGCCTCAGGCGGCTTGCTCCTGGGCTACGTTTACTAGGTGGACAGCATGGCGCGCTTCGAAACTCTCCAACGCACGATTCAAGTTCCTGGCGGCGTCACAGTAGGAGTTGAAGGGAAGACCGTCAAGGTCAAGGGCCCCCTCGGAGCCCTCCAAGAAGATCTATCTCACTTACCCGTAACGATCACCCAGACCGGTCGAGAAGTCCAGGTTTCAGTCACCTGGCCTCGCAAGCGAGAGATCGGAATGCTGGGAACAGCGGCAGCGCATGTACGAAACATGATCAGAGGAGTGACA
>VBAX01000079.1:0-10381 GCA_005883075.1 Candidatus Bathyarchaeota archaeon
TCATCGGCGACAGAGTATCCGACGGAGCCAAAAAGCCACCGAACGTGAACGTAATGACCCTGAGCGATCTGTCCTCGTTCAGTCCGGGTCCTACGATTACAAACTGACCTGGCTGCGATCTTTCCCGAGCAAATCCTTCTCGGCAATTCCAAACACCTCTAGAACCCTAGCCGCGGCCGGAACAATCTGGTTGTGGACATAGTAGTCGTAATCCACTTGATCCAGTGAGACCTTGAAGTGGGGCTCTGCCTTCTGGTAGAGCTTGCCGGGCTTCTTTGTGATAATGAACCCGACCTTGTCTCCCACGGTCACGGGCCAGCCGTCTTTCGCCATCTTTCGGGCTACCTCTACGTGGGGTGCGTTGACCTCGTATTCATCGGGACGTTTGGTCAAGGTCTTCCATATTACAAGAGAGGATTTTGGGAGTTCTGCGGATTCTAGGTCGTTGATTAGGCTCGTCACGTAAGACCTAGCTCTCGCTGGATTGCCATCTTGGAGGACAAGCTTGAGAACCTCGTTCTGAACATTTCTGGCGAGGTTAGACCAGTCTCCTCTGATTGCTTCCATCCCGACAACGTCAAGTTCGTCATCTTCCAATAGTCCAGCATACTTCTTCTTGGCCTCAGTGAACAGGATTCGCTTGTACAATTGTCCTAGGTTGATTTCAAGACCCAGATTCTTGTCGATCTCTTTGATGAATCGGTTGACGAGTTTCTCTGCATACCCGACGAAGAGACTGTCTGTGTCTCCATAGAGAACCTTGAGCCCGAGATTCTTAGCGATATCAATGGATTTGTTGATCGTATCTCGTCCGAGAGCGGCGGCGGATTCCGCGACCTCGCGAGAATACCATCTAGACCCGGCCCAGCCCGCGTACCCGTAAGTTGCGTTTGTGATGACCTTGGTCGCCTTTTCACGAGCTTTCAAGATCTTGTGCTCGGGAGTTCCTCGCGGTGTTTTGGCGGCCTCCCTCTTTGCCGCCTGTCGGCTCGCAATCAGCTGACTTAGAACGATCTTGTAGAATCCTGGTGGGCTCTTTCGGAAATGATGTCCTACCTCAGGGACATCAAAGACATCATCGGCTGCCCCGTGGACGAGAGTGTCTGGGGAAATGTTGTACTTGACCATGAGGCTAGGATACATAGCGGAGAAGTCGAGTACTGCAACGTTGTCGTGGAGTCCTACGCTGGGTTCGAGAACAATGGCGCCCTTGTAAGGGATGATGTTGAGTTCTTCTCTGGCGGGTATTAGCTCGTCGAGCTTGTGTGCCTCCATCATTAAGTAATTGTCAACTCTGAACCCGACCGCCGCTGCCAAGACCTGGTCTGGTGGGAGAGCCGAGAGATTTGAGAGTTGGAGCGTGTAGTCAAGCGCGTCTTCCCCAACGTTGAATATTGAGGTTGCTTGTGCTTTCATCTGTTCCACTAGCGCTGGGCGATCCTTACCGATCCAGTGGTCGTAATATTCCGTCTCGTCGATTGTTGGTATCGAAGCTTCGACTCCTAGATACTTAGCAACGTTCTCGACCCTCTTGATCTTTACATCGTAGAGGTCTTGTGAGAAATCCAGAAGATCAACGTTCGCTCGTCCAGTGAGGGAAAAGTGGCCGTAGAGACTCTGACGGGCTGGACCATCGTCCCTCCCAACGGAAAGCTTTGCCTTGGTCCTAGCGGCTCGCTTGATCAAGTACGGCCAGTCGAAGGTGTTGCCGCCAAACGAGAAGACAACATCGGGATCAAGTCTCTGCTGAATCTTCGAAAACTCTTCGATTGGCTCGTCGTCCGAGTTTTTTCCTGACTGGATTGTATCGGCTTGGGTTTCCTTGTTTTTCCATGTGACGAGTATCACCGGGTCGCGGATAGGACTCGGAGACCCTGTCGGACTGACAGCTAGAATGGAGAAGGAGAGGAGTCGTAGCCTGGGAGCACGTTCCCTAGGGATAGAAGTTGGATGCCCGCTCGTCTCAAAGACTTTGTCAACATGATATTTTCCAGGATCGATCGAGGACTCAGTTCCCTCAACCTTGTACCATTGGCAGGGTCGGATATCGAACTCGATCTGATACTTTATCGAATAACGAAGCTTGTCCTCAAAGCTCGTCTCTACGCCGATTTGCTTTACGCATTCTCTCGCACACTTCTCCAGAGTGTCAGGGTCTTTACAGAACACTTTGAGAACTTGTCTTTCCTCACCGAGGCGCTTCCTCTTTTCAATGACCGCTCTATCAACGGACGGATGGGGGTTTTCCTTCTCAATTCTCTCTTTGAGTTGATCGATGTTCTGGTCTTTCTTGGGCAGGAGATAGAAGTAAGCCTGAAAGTTTGTGTCGATAACCAAGACTCGCTTGTTGTCATGCGTGACTCCCCAAAACCAGATCGCAGACCTGCCCTCGTAGGTCTCATGGTTGAGGTCTAACAGCCAGAAGTCAAACATCAAGTTGAGGTAATGTCTGCAGGCGATTCTGTAAAGTCTTTTGCAAGGTCTCCCAACAAGGTCCTAGGAGGAACGTGGAGTTGACGGGATACCCATGAATATTTGGACCTCGGTCGCATGGGTAATCGCTAATATTTTCCTAGGAGTTCTTGCGCTCGTGTTCGGACCAACATTCCGCCTAGTCTTTGGCTACTAAGTCAGGTTCGAAAACATCCCCTCCTGCCCACAAAAAAGCAAATCTGAGCCTCTGCGCACCTGATTTCAGGATAGTTTCACCGATTACTAACTAAGAGTGGCATCTCTTGACGCGCTAGATGAGTGAAAATGTCTAGGGGTCAAAGCGCGGAGGCCATCTTAGGCATCCCCATTTTTACAATAAAAGTGGGCGGGCGGTCGAGAAGGCTCGTGCTTGCGCCTGCGTAGTAGGACAAGAATTGTGGTGCCGGTGATCGTTGCGATGGTTACCGCTGCGATGCCAACAACCTCAACTAAGAAATAAAGGTTAACCGAGTTTGCAGGACCGACCTCCGTCACGCTAATTTCAACTGTCTTGTCGTGATAGCTAGGGCTCGAGGGATCAAACTTGTTGTTGAAGAGCATGGAGTATTCTGTATTGTTTCCTGTGTCCCACTGGAAGCTGAATGTGTCAACCACCACTCCGAAGAACTTGCTGCTGAAATCCTGATTGCCGATTGTAAACATGATATCATTGGTGGAGAGCCCGCAACAGCTCTTTATCGTTAGTCGGCCCGATGCGTGAACATTGGGGTATCCGAGACGCCCCCCAGAGGCGGCTGAAGTACTTCCTGCTTTCACGGGGTATGACTCTGTGTACGATGTCTGCGCCGGGCTAAACCATGAGGACAAGCCGGGGCCAAGGGGTATCAACAATGCCAGCAACATCGCATCTTTAAAGAAGGCGCGATCAAACTTCATATTTAGGATCATTACTCACTTCAGTCTAATATGCTCGATGTTTAATGTTCAACGACGAAGCATCGCAAGGTTTGATTTTTCACCCTTCTACGGAACCAAGAACAGCCTAGGTAGAGCGAGATTTCTGGATAAAACTATGACCCATTTTATTCTTACGTGAATAACCGCATGTCAAGACTGGTGATCTTTCTCGCATCTCGCATCGGGCATCGCATTTTTCGCGCATATATGCCGAACTTGTGAAGAAATGATAAATAGTTTTGCCAAACTAGGCACATCAGTTGGCCTGGGTGGCTATCGCACACTTTGATTGACAATCTAGGGCTTCGGGACTAGGTCCTTGAACTGGACCAGGTTGCTGGCAATGGTCCTTGTTGTTCTCGCTGTTCCACTGTCGGCATACCACGTCAGTTCGGTTCGAGCCACTGATGTTGCCTCTATCGGGGACGACTATAATTATACGTCTGATGATCCTGATTGCGCAAAGTGGGATTGCACGGACATGTTTCAAGAGTGCGATCCCGGCGCTACTGTCTGTCATGATATGAGGGTCGACAACCCACCGGGTTACTTAAATTCAGTCAACTACGCGTGCAAAGCGGGGTGGGATCCGAGTAGTACTCATTCAGGGTGTGGACGAGATGCAAGAATGCACTCCGCTCAAGCCTTGACCTACTCTGCGGGTACTGGCCAGCGCGTGGTTTTAACAGAGCGTTACAGTCCTAACAGGCGCGACGCGGGCTTGTGCGGAGTATGGTATCCCGGCAACCCAGTACTCAATACTGCTTGGCCCCCGGACGACTATAGTATGCACTGGATTGGATTGAAGTATGCTGCGCAATCTTCGCTGTTTGTATATGTCATCGTGGAACATGCATGCGTATGGGATGGCTTCACTCTGAATTGGAAATACGGCCTGAAGGCCTATTTCAGTGACTCCAATGGAGTGGAGCATTACGAGTCCTGGACTGATTGGGTAATTGATGACAATCAGTGGCTCGATCTCACGATCGAAGTTGGTAGCAACGGACAAGATACCCGGCTGACAGCTAAGAACACATCGACCGGCCTGTCGTATTTCAAGAGTATTGCGACCAACCTGGGATCTTCAAGTGCCTCACTTGAGATTGCTGTTCAATACAGGCATAACGAGTCCAGTAGAACGGATTTCGTCGATGCCAGGATAAGCAACCCCGATTTTGGTATCTCCGCAAATTCCCCTCTCAATATCTGCCCCGGGACCAGCAACGGCGCCACTGTGACAGTGACCAGCGTTGGAGGCTTCTCGGGGACGGTCTCGCTTTCCTCCTCGATAGATCATACGTCCAGCTATGTTTCACAATATCTATCAAACCCAACACTGACTCTCTCATCAGGAGGCTCGGCTGGAACCAGTCTCTTTTTCAGCGCCCAAAGCAATGGCAATTCTCAGGGAACGTATGTTGTCGTGGTGACAGGCATTAGCGGTTCGATCAGTCATAACACGGCTGTGACGGTCAACGTTTCCTACAACTATTGCGGTGGCGGTGGTGGTGGAGGAGGGGGAGGATGCAACCCGCTCCCGTGCAAAGAGACTCCCGGATTGGCGCTTCGAAGAGAACCTGATTCAAGTCTTTGACAAATGCTTTTAGAGGATAGAGCCTCAAACCGCTCAAAAGTAACTTGTCAAGCCTCGTCTGGTTTTCCGCGGGCGTGGCTCCACGCACCATGAAGAAAGGATGCCTGAGTTAGTAAGGAGGTTCGTGGGGAATTGGGTTCCCGCCGGTCTCTTCCGGGTTCCTACTTGGCCCTGAGGTACCGGAGTCGAGGAGGGTGCGATACCGGAATGAAAGGCTGACAGATACAGAGGACTATGACTCTTAACCCTAGAAAGAATCTTGCTAAGAAATATCTTTGTGCCAATCATTGTCGCATCCGTTGGGACTAGACCGCGAGAATGGACAGGCTCGAAACGAAACTGGCATAGATCGAGGCAAGACTGTCCGGAGACCCCTCAGGCGTCTCGCAAGAGCATCCGTCCCAACTCCCGTATGATAGATCACGCTCGCTTCGAGCTCGTCTACTGTCAGGCAGTCCTTAAGTTCAGAGAATCTGGCGGAGAGAGTTTAAATTCGCGTGAGGGTCAAGCCCCGATCTATCAAGGTAATTCTGTATGGCGGAGAAGGCTAAGGCACCGGCGGCGGACAGATGGGGAATAGCCCACATCTACTCATCCTTCAACAACACGATGGTCCACATAACAGACCTCACAGGCGCGGAGACGATCTCTCGAAGCGCTGGGGGACAACACGTCAAGGCGGACAGACTCCAAGGAACACCCTATGCAGCGATGCAAGCTGCTGCCGCTGCCGCCAAGACCGCGAAAGACAAGGGAATTACCTCTCTTCATATTCGAGTAAGAGCTCCCGGTGGACATGGTGCTAGGACCCCTGGTCCTGGAGCTCAGGCCGCTATCAGAATGCTTGCCCGTCACGGTTTTAGAATTGGAAGAATAGAAGACGTTACACCAGTCCCGCACGACGGGACCCGAAGGCCCGGCGGTCGACGTGGTCGCAGAGTCTAACCAACTAGGGTAGACTTTCAACGTCTTACGCGTCCTCGATCAGAAAGATCGTTGACAAGCATCAACGCTGGCGCGCAGAAGAATGCCTCAACCTGATTCCATCTGAGAACGTAACCAGCCATACTGTCCGTCAACTATTGACCATCGACATGGGTCACCGATACACCGCTACAGACCGATTCTACAAGGGAACTCGGTTCATGGACGAGCTCGAAGCCTTAGGCGAGAAACTGGCCTGCGAAGTCTATGGCGCTGACTGGGCAAGCTTGCGGCCTCTATCTGGCCACATGGCTGACACGATAATGATCTCCACCCTAACAAAGCCGGGCGGATCGATTCTTTCAGTGAACCCTTCGAACGGAGGATACCCGGGCATCAGTGGAGAAGGATATCCACCCTTTGTCAACGTGAAGAATCTCTACTTCCCCTTTGATGCAGAACGAATGAACATTGACGTGAACAAAGCCAAAGCGCTCATCGAAGATGAGAAACCATCCCTCGTCGTCTTCGGACAATCCTACTTTCTCTTTCCTCACCCCATCAAAGAACTAGCAGATGCTTGTCAGTCAGCAGGCTCACAAGTCGCATACGATGCGTCCCACGTTCTAGGACTAATCGGCGGAGGCATGTTTCAGCGCCCCCTGAGAGAAGGAGCTGCGGTCATGTTGGGCTCGACCCACAAGAGCTTCTTCGGACCCCAAGGAGGAATAATTCTCGGAACCAGCCAAGTCAAAGAACTGGTAAAGGACAGACAATTCCCCGGACTGGTTGATAATGCTCACTGGAACAGAATAGCCTCTCTCATCTGGGCTCTGGACGAGATCCGAAGAAGAGGAGCAAAATACGCCTCTCAAGTAATATCGAATGCCAAGGCTCTCGCCAAAGCACTCCACGAGGGAGGGCTAACTGCCAAATGTGCAGACTACGGTTTTACCGAATCGCACCAAGTTTTCCTCGACATTAACGGCGAGGAGAACGTGAACCGTTTTTCCGAGAAGCTGGAGGAAGCAAACATGATAGTGGATCACGGAATCAGGCTTGGAACTAACGAGTCTACTCGACGCGGAATGAAAGCACGAGATATGGAAAGGATTGCAGAACTGATCATAAGGGTATACAAGGGTGAGGAGCCCAGCAATGTGCGCCGAGCCGCGACAAAGTTGCGGAAAGAGTTCAAGACTATCGAATTCACCTGACCTCGTAGAGGTTTAGACGAGGTGGTGGCGTCGCCTTTCTCCTCCCTGTCAATGGTTTCCTTCGACGTTGATGGGACCATCTTCCGAAAAGCAGCTCTCACCCAAGCGGCCCGATCTCTAGGAATTGGAGAGAAATGGGACGCTCTCGACCAAATGTACCATCATCGAAGAATCACCCTAAGAGAATGCCTCGCATCTGAATTCAAGCTTCTCCAGGGAATGAAGCTGGCAGATATTCTTCGAGAAGTCTCGAAAGTAGAGGTCATCAAGAACGTCAGGGAAACCGTGGAAAAACTGCAAGGCCATAGTATTCGAGTTGTTCTCCTGACTGATAATCCAGATTTTTTATGTGCGTACTTGATTGAAAGATTCGGTTTCGAAGGCTACGTTGGGTCCAAGGTCGGCATCAAGGATGGAATAGTCATGAGCGAAATAGAAACTCTGCCGGACAAGAGACTTGGTCTGCGAAAATATTGTGCATGGACGGGAATCCCTCCATCGAGATGCGCTCACGTAGGAGATTGGGTCAACGATGTCCCCGTCTTCAGGATTGTACGTTATTCGGTGGCCTTGAACGCTAAAGTTCCCAAAGTGAAAGCCGCCGCATCCCACAGTATGGATACTGATGATCTTCTAGACGTATACAAGCATCTTCAACTCGTCACTTGAGGTTCCAGAATTTGATATCGCGCTTGAGTTGAGATCTGGACAACACGTATATTGTGCTTCTTGTAATTCTCGTTGGACTGGCACCCATCGGAGTATTTGCCTCACTAATCATCGTTCCTCCGAACGTGAAATGGCAGCCACCCATGATTTGGGAAACCCAGTTTGGGAATGCAACCGCCAATGGGAAAAATGGAATAACCGCGCTGGCCGCAGATAAGACAGGACTTTACGCCGTTGGCTTTCATGGTTACGTGCCACCCGGCACTTACTACGCGACAACAGGCTTTGATTTTCTCAAGAAATTCGACTTCAGTGGACGGGAGCTATGGTCACAGCAACCGGATAATCTGAGCTTGGCCGAGCTCGAAACGGTTAACGTTGGGCCTGACAGGTTATACGTTTCCGGGGTACATTGGGCAAGCAATAGCACTGTCTTCGTAGGAAAATACGACTTCAATGGAAATGTGGTTTGGATGAAGGATTTCGGGAGCTTGTCGGACTATTCTCCTCCGGGAATATCGGTCAGCACCTCCGGACTCTACGTTGCGGGGCTCGCCCGTGGGTATGAGTCGGCAAGTCGTGTACCTGTGATTATGAGAAGCTATGATTTGAACGGGAACGTGCTTTGGACGGAATCCCTCTCCAATGAGACCGTATTCGGTCCCGTTCTGGTTTTTGCTTCATCAAACGGCGTGTATTTCGCAGGGTCCGACGAGATTCCCTTGAGACCTGTTGACACGCACGCCTTCATCGCCCGCTATGACACAAGCGGTGCCCAGCTTTGGAATCGTCAGTTTGACACTTCTCCCAGTTTCTGGTGTGCCTGTGTGCCCGGCGGCCTCTCGGGTGACTCATCTGGAATATACGTGAGTGGAGCGATATATGATAACCACTTTCTGAATGGGGTTTCTCCTTTCCTGCGTAAGTATGACTCGAATGGCAACCCAGTTTGGGCAACCGGTCAGGCTGGTGAAAAGATTTCCGTCACTCAAACGGGCCTTTACTCTCTGGGACGATATCTTGAGCGATACGACCCCAGTGACGGTAATCGTGTATGGTCCGTCCAGACTCAAGGAAGAGTTGCTGATTATACGGTTGGCGAGAATGGAGTATACACGGGAGGAAACGTGTTCACGAGTGAAGGCATTAAGTCATTGCTTGTTGGATATGATCAATCAGCCTCGCTTGTTCTAGGAGGAGTAAATCCGCCTTACTCATTCCTAATACTAGGAAGTTTTCCCGGAGCAGTTGCCATCGCGATTCTTCTCGTGAGGAGATCGAAGGCGAGAAACCTTCTACACTCGGAAGGTGAGCTTCCGGACGTTAAGGTGTCGCGGCAGCGTCAAGACGCCGCCGGACAGTGGTGGGTCGAGAGGCAACTCGCTCGAAGAGCAGCGGAGAAATGGCCCGGATTGAACGAAGAGAAAGATCATGACAAGGATAAGGCTGGGTCCGAGGACGGTAAGGGTTCGGAATAGTAGTGAAGGATTCTACCCTTGGATTTTACTGGGGGCTGGCGGAGGCTCCAATTGTACTATTAGGTTTCGGGTTAAGTCAGTTCGAAGCAGGGGGGGTACTTACAGCAAGCATTCTCCTCTTTATGATACCGTCATTCCTCGTTGGGGTGCGACTCGGAGATGTTAGCGGCATAACTCAAGCATTCCCTGTCTCGCAACCGATCCCGTTCGCGGTTGGGATGTTCCTCTCCGCGGCTATTACTCCTCCAAACAATGTCTTCCCGGACATGGCTGTCGTTCGGTTTGGGCTGATGTTTTCGGGGGCCCTACTCCTTGTCCTGTTCGCAATAGCTGGCTTGGTCTCAGCCCTTGTCGGCGGTCTTATGGGAGAACGATTATACGAATCTGGAAGAGGGCGCAAGCTCAGACCATTACCTCCATTAAAAAAGAAGCCGCCGGTCAGTCCCGATCAGTCATCAGTTCGTAATCCATTACAGTAACGAGCTAGCGGACACGTTGGAAACGGTCCTAACCGACTAGTAAATCAGCTTGTTGCTAAGTCCCAGTCTTCCCGGGTCTGAGAGAAAGGCAACCTCGACCATCTGTTTTCTCTCTGCGAGAGCTAACGCGAAAACTTGCAGATAGATTGCATTCTTCAAGCTCCTACTGACAAGGTCAGTGCCAGGCGTCGTCAGAAGTGACGTTTGGAACCCATTCTTGTGAAGCAATCGAACTATCTCGAGTGCCTTGTCCCGCCTAGATGAGATGTACACAATGAGGTCGCGTTTCTTGTCTATTGTGAACAGTTTTGCATGTCCCAGTTGCTCAGGGTACACGGCTTCTGCTCTAGTGCCGAGGACCTCGTGGATTTTCGCTGCACCGTAGAGAGCCAATGCGAAGTCCACTCCTGAGCCCACAAAGACAAGAGATCCTTCTTTCGTCAGTTTCAGTTCCCTCGCCCACACCTTCGCCGCGCTAAGGGCCGACTCTAGTCGGACGGTTGAGGGAACCTTCCGGAGAAGGGCGGCACATGCGAGAAGGCTAGTCGTGAAACTGATGGTACCAGAGGTGAGTATTCCAGGCGCGCGATATCGTAGTTGAAGGGTGTCATCACACTCTCTCGCGAG
>VBAX01000079.1:10395-12118 GCA_005883075.1 Candidatus Bathyarchaeota archaeon
CAGGATTGACGGTGACAGCTATTCGCTTTACGGCGACATTTTTTGCTTTCTTGGCTAGTTTGATGTTGGTTCTTGTTCGTCCGCTTATGGAGACAATAGCCAGGTTTTTCCCTCTGGCTCTTCCGATGTTCGTCAGCAACTCGTAAGGGTCAGAAGCTAGGGATTTTCCATGCGAGAGTTCCTCCGCGAAGACCGCAGCCGCATATGAATCGCCTGACCCTGCAAAGATTAGACTAGAGGGGTTGAACTTTGGAACCCGCGTTTCCCGAAGCCAAGACGCGAACCTAGGAAGATCCCGCGTTTGGTTTGAGATCTCCTCTGCCATTGCTTGGATAGACATTTTCGTTCTCAACCCGGGGTTGTGTCTGCGTGGTAGGTTCCGCCTGTGTAGGTCCATCGCTTGTGACATTTCTTGCATTGAAGTTTGAAGCCTGTCCGCCAGCCTTCCTCACTCCTATTCTCACCTACGATCACTAGCTCTCCTCCGCAGGAGCATCTCGGAACTAGGCGTGACAAGATTCGAATCGCGATAGATCTGGATAACTAAGCTTCTTTCTAAGCTGAACTGTTAGCTGTCTTCTCTGAGCTTCTTGATTCTGCGCCTCATTTCCCATGTCCGCTCGAAGCCGTGTTTGAGGTAGACTTTGCGTCCCATTTCGCTGGCATGAAGGCGAAGCTGGAGAAACTGGTTCTTTCTGCACCACTCGAGCGCTTTCTCGACAACGCCTGACGCAACGCCAAGTCCTCTGGAGCGAGGCTCCGTGTACATTGACAGCAAGTATGGCTGGATCATGAGATTGTATCCCGGCCTCGGTTGGACAGGCTGCAGCCACACGCATCCTCCACCAAGGACTTTCTCTCCATTCTCGGCCACCCAGCCGATCAGAGTTCCACTCTTCATCCTCGACCTTGCCCATTGCGCATAGACCTTGTCGGCTCTATCCAACTCTCTCTGTTCTCTCGCACCAAGGTCGCGCCACATCGCCCTTCGCTGATGAACCAAAATCGGAAGATCCTTCAAAGTGGCCTTGCGAACGGTGAAGGCTGGTTTCATGGGCTTCTTCGCTCGTTTCTTTTTCTGGGTTGCCAACTCTGATCCCGAGCAAGGATTGTCGTAGTTAGATTAGTGCTAGTTGTTTGCCGGTCTTCTCAAAAGCTCTCAATGCTGTGTAGAGATCTTTTCTCGTATGAGCACTCGTCACTATGGTCCTGACCCTAGCTTTGTCCCGAGCGACCATTGGAAAGACGATTGGAAGGACAAATATTCCTAGCTTGAAGAGATTGTCTGCTAGTTCGCGGGCCTTCCGGGCCTCTCCAACTATCACCGGCGTAATCGGGGTCTCGCTATTCCCGGTATCGAAGCCAATGTCTTTCAGTCCCTTCTTGAAGTAGCGTGTATTGTCCCAGAGCTTCTTGACCAAGAACGGTTGTTTCTGGACGAGCTGAAGCGCTGCAATGCATGCGCCTGCGACGGCTGGTGGGTGTGACCCGGAGAGGAGGTAGCTTCGGACCTTGTTCTGGAGATACACGCAGAGGTCTTTGGATCCGACAACATAGCCTCCAACGCATCCGAAGGCTTTCGAGAAGGTTCCCATGTCAATGTCCACCTTGCCTTCGAGATGGAAGTGGTTGGTAACTCCACGGCCGTTCTCTCCTAGAACACCGTCTCCGTGAGCATCATCAACGTAGGTCATCGCATTGTGTTCTTGAGCTAAATTGACAA
>VBAX01000004.1 GCA_005883075.1 Candidatus Bathyarchaeota archaeon
GATCTTCAAGTTTTCAGTATCAAACCCCAGTTTCTTACCGCACTTCGGGCAATAGCCTCCGTTTCGCTGAATGATCTCGCCAGGAGTCTCCAGTTCAAGCCCGGTATAGAGGAGTTCGCCGCACTTGGAGCATAAAATTCTCTGCGGACACAAACCGGTGCGGAAGCCTCGTGAGGTCTCAGGACCCAAACGCGCTATAAAAACGGTTTCAGAGTCGTGCATGCACTTGGGAAAGCAGGGCTTATAATCGGCGATGGCCTTTGCCCCACTTAACAGCGTGGACCAGCGATGGGTTTCAGAACAGGACTCTTCAAGATGAAGAGATCTCTCAACAACCTAGCATTCCGGATGAGTTTCGTTAAACTCGCACCCGGATCGAGCAGACCGCTATTGCCTGTAGCCTCATTCTTGATCCTCGCCTTCACCGTCTTTGTTCTCGCAGGCGGATTGTTCATCCTAGTCGGTGCAGGCACCTCGGTGAGTCTCTTGAACGTCCAGCAAGGTCTCGGCTTTGTCTATCCGCACGATATCAACAATCAGACTCCCGCTGAAGGAGTGTTCGTAGCCCTGCTCTATGCGCTGGGAATCGTAGGATTGTATATGATGTTCACGAGCACACGGAACGCCTATCGGCCCAAGCGGGCATACGGCTTTCTAGGGTTCGGCATGCTACTAAGCTTCGTCTTCATGGCCACCGCGTACTTTGTGCTATACCAGAAGCTGATGTAGCCGCTATTCACTAATTCTATTTCAAGAGGAGCCGAACTCTCATGGACTCGGTTGGATTTCTATCAACAGCTTGAGCGGAATGTCTTCCCCGATAACGGATCGCCAAATAGCCTAACACTACTGTTGCTACTATTGTCACCGCGATTGCGAGGATTATGGGAACCGGACTGGGCGCTACTGAGGCTGGCGATTGAATGTCATAAGTGTAAATTCCGTTTGGAGAAGTGAAGTAGAGTTTTCCGTTGGGTCCCATTTCAACCGCGATGATTCCGCCGCTTTGAGTGTAGATCTGGCTCATTGATGCCACAGATCCGTTTGCAGTGAGTTCTAGCCGCTCGAGGTTCCCGGTGTTCCATTCTCCAAAATAGTAGACGTTCGGGGCAACTGTTGCGATCCCGGTGGGCGTAACGACTGGATTGAAGTTGACTATTGGATCGATGAAAGATGGATTATGGCAGATACCGACGCATGTTGGCCAGCCATAGTTT
>VBAX01000005.1 GCA_005883075.1 Candidatus Bathyarchaeota archaeon
AGCATCTTACCAGTTGTAGACGATGGGTCTTGCGCTGGAGACCCTTGGTGGAATTCGCCAACTTGCGCGTATAGTTTGCCATCAGGCCCGAACTTAATGTAGCCACCGTTGTGATAAGGGGGCGCATTCGGAGCGGCGCTAACGACATCAGAGACGTTAGCGAGGCTTATTCCCATATTGCCTGTTGCTGTGTAGCGTACGATGTGGCCGTGTGTGTAGGATTGGCTGTCGCGATAGGTGTAGTAGACGTAGAGGAATCTGTTGGAGGCGAAGGATGGGTCCAAAGCTATGCCCAAGAGTCCTGATTCGTCGTCCGTGAATATTGGCGAAATGGTGGCGAAGGGAGTTGACAGGAGTGTTCCGTTCTGTTGAATGATGCGGATGTTGCCCGTGTTTTTTTCGTTGAAGAAGATTCGTCCGTCTGGGGCAAACTCAAGAGAGATTGGGAAGCTAAGACCTGTAAGGATGGCTGTCACTGGA
>VBAX01000006.1 GCA_005883075.1 Candidatus Bathyarchaeota archaeon
GATGGCTGAGCCTTCGAGAATATCCCAGGACCGATCGAGAGTATGATCAAGATGACGATTTTCATTAGCAACCATAGAGACGGAACCTTGAGAGGCATGTCGATCAACCACTCAGGGGATTTCCGAAACGATTCCGAAAAGGTTTGTGAAGCCCTCTGTCGTAGACTCAAATTCAAAGCGCAAGCCGGGAGGCCTTTTCTGCTTAGGTCGTCGATTCGCTAGCTAAGACGCGGACCATCCCTCGTTGCGAACCTCTGAGTTCGAACTCATTGGAATCTGCTGTAGGCTGCGTTGTTTGTTTGAATGAGAGCTAGATTGAGCCTCAGAACATTTACGTAGGGAGTGCCGAAGATCCAGAATGTGCCCTCCTCGTTCTGGTTGACGAGTTGTTGTAGCAAGTCCACTGAAAGACCGGTGGCAGAATTTATCCTGGGGATCTGAGAATACGCGTCTTGGACTGTGATGTCCGGGTCAACCCCTGAAGCAGAACCGTTTCGGGGATGGAAAAAGATCGGCAGGCTAAAACTCTGCGCGATAAGACTTGAACCTACGGCCTTGTCGTGAAACTGAACTAGGCTTCCATTTGCCTGGGATGGAAAGATTAGCTGGGCAACGCCTGTTATGACGAGGGGAAACACTAGCCCGCATAGTATTAGCGATATTGCTGCTAATCTTATCGCAGGGCCGCAGTTTTGCAGGAGTTTTCGCGTGATTTTCATCATGGTTTCTCTCCTAGAGTAACGATATTCCCATGTCTATCAGCTTGATTCCGACAAAGGGAATGATAACTCCGCCAACTCCATAGATCACGGTGTTCTTCAGGAAAAGGGTCATAGTTCCTGAAGGCTTGAACGCGACTCCTTTCATTGCCAGGGGAATCAAGAGAGGAATGATGATAGCGTTGAAGATAAGAGCGGAGAGAACGGCAGTGTTCAGGCCAAGCCCGAGAACGTTCAAGGTCTTCAGTTCGGGGACAGTCGACGCAAATAAGACAGGCATGATCGCGAAATATTTCGCTACATCGTTCGCAATGCTAAATGTTGTCACAGCGCCTCGGGTCATAAGCAATTGTTTTCCAAGCATTACTACTTCTATGATCTTGGCCGGGTTCGACTCGAGGTCGACCATGTTCGCAGCTTCCTTCGCTGCTTGGGTCCCAGAATTCATCGCCAAACCCACATCTGCCATTGCTAAGGCAGGGGCATCATTGGTTCCGTCTCCTATCATTGCAACAATTCTCGTATCGGCCTGTTCCCGCTTGACGATGTGATACTTGTCTTCGGGTTTCGCCTCTGGTTGGTACTCGTCAATTCCCACTTCCGTCGCTATGCTCTTGGCGGTGAGCGGTTGGTCACCGGTTATCATGACCGGTCTGATGCCCATCACCTTGACCGCCATGATCTTTTCCCTGATATCGGGTTTGAGAACGTCTCTCAATCTTACAATCCCGATCGCCTCTCGATTTCTCGAAAGTGCCATAGCAGTGTCTCCAGCTGAGGATATGTTCTGAACGATCTTGTCGTAGTCTGCGGGAACAGATTTGACAATTTTCTTGACGGCATCAGGAGCCCCTTTGATGATTTCTATCTCATCGGATCCGATTGGGACGCCGCCTTCCACGTGGGGTTCGAATTTTCTCCTGAGCCTTCCTCTCTCTCGGCCGGTCCCTCCGCTCTTTGGCAACATGAATCCAGTGCCTCCAGCCAGTTTGACGCCGCTGGTTCTGGTGCTGGCGCTGAACTCGTAGACCTCGGATGCGTCCAGAGAGTTCATTTCCTTTGGGACGAACCCATTCTCGTAGGCTAGCCTGATCAGGCTTCTACCTTCGGGAGTGTCATCATGCCACGAGGATAGGAAGGCGGCTTCACCCACATCCTTCTCGTTGAATCCGGGAAATGGTACAAATTCGACCGCCTGCCTGTTACCGACCGTGATTGTTCCTGTTTTGTCGAGAAGAATGACATCAGTATCTCCTGCAGTCTCGACTGCCCGACCGGACTTTGCTACGATCTTTTCCTTGTAGAGCCTAGATATTCCAGACAGTCCTATTGAAGGTAGAAGGGCTCCTATCGTCGTGGGCAAGAGGCACACGTAGAGCGCTATGAGGACCGAGAGATCCGCTGCGAGACTCAGAACCAGAGATACGCCTAGCAGAGCCCCGATAAGAATCGTGAAAATCCCCGTGAGTCCTATCAGGACAATTGTTACGGCTTGCTCGTTCGGTGTCTTAGGCCTCTTGGAGGACTCAACCATTCTAATCATCTGATTGATGAAAGTCTCGTCAGGGTTGACCGTGACCTTCACAGTAAGTGTGTCGCTGAGAACCTGCGAGCCTCCGATCACATCATCTCCCGG
>VBAX01000007.1 GCA_005883075.1 Candidatus Bathyarchaeota archaeon
CCGTTAGGAGAGACTCGTCAACCATCGCGATTCCCTCAAGGACCTGAGCGTCAATGGGAACCGTGTCACTCTTCTCTAGAAGAATTAGGTCATCTTTGCGAAGCTCTCTTGAGGGAGTCAGAACGATTCGTCTAGATCCTTCCTCGATGAGAATCTTCTTGCTAGATACCTCCATCTCAAGTCTTCGAAGGCTGTTCGCAGTGTTCTTCGCCTGACTCTCTGCGAGTGCATCTGACAGAGTGCTGAACCAGACTGTGATCAGGAGGATCAACGCCACCTCCACGTAGAATGACTGGAGGGAGGGGCTTGCAACCCCGGGAAATCCTTCGGGGTAGATAGCCATGGCCGCTACGATGAAGAAGGTGATTTCCACGATCAACATCACCGGGTTAGCCACTAGCCTAAGCGGGTTCAGGCGAACCAGCGAATCGATAAACACCCTTCTCGAAACCAGCGCCGGTCGCCGGACAAACAACATCCTGCTGAATCTTGTTGCCATGATTCTTTCCCTAGAACCCGTTTGCATGTCCTTGGAAGAACTCTCGAATTGGGCCTAGCGCTAGAAACGGAAAGAAGGTGAGAAGGACGAGAACAAGTATGCTTCCCACAATGACGATTGAGAAGAGAAAGCTGTCAGTCCTCACGCCGACATCTGTTGTAAGTCTCTTTCTATTGATCATAGATCCGCCTAGAGCGAGCAATAGACCGATGGGTGCGAAACGCCCCAACAACATAACAATACCTGTTGAGATGTTGAAGAATGGAGTGTTTGCGGATGCTCCGAGAAAATCGCTTCCATTATTGGCCGCTGCTGAAGTAAACTCGTAGAATATTTGGGTGAACCCTACCGGGTTAGTTCCAACGCCGATCGCGCTCGCAGCCCCAGTTGAAAAGGCGAGGACCGTCGGTATGAGGATGATGACCGGGTGGACGAGAAACGCGAACATAACCAGCTTAACGTCTCGGGAAGTTATTTTCATCCCCAAATACTCTGGTGTTCGGCCGGACATGAGGCCAACGATGAAGACTGTGAGGACGATGAACATGACCATGTACATCACCCCCACTCCTTTCCCGCCAGGAGTTGCTTGGATCAGCATTCCATTGAACGCCGAAAGTATGACCAGCGGGTTCACGCTCGATAGAGATGCGTTAACTGATCCAGTGGTCACTGCTGTCGTGACAACCGTCCAGAAGACTGAGAAGAAGCCACCAAAACGGACTTCCATTCCCGGACCCACAACTGGGAAGCTAGGGGTGAAAGCGATCAATAGATCCAGCGCAAAGAGGGCATAGGCACCCCAGAGTATGGGACGACTTTCTCGTTTCTTGCCGATCAGTTGGCCGAATACGAAACAGAGTGACGTTGGAATTAGCAGCATCAAGAAGATCTGGAATATGCCGGATGCAGGGCTCGGGTTCTGGAATGGATAGGCGGAATTTGTCCCATAGTATCCTCCTCCATTTGTACCCAGTTGCATGATGCTGACAAGAGAGGCGACCGGTCCGACTAGGATCGTCTGGGTCGCACCCTCAACGGTACTCACGATCCTCTCGTATCCTGTGAGAGTCTGAGGAACTCCGAGGCCGACAAATACTAGGGACGCCACGAAGCATAGAGGGAGCAGTATTCTTGTCAGAGATCTCGTAAAGTCAACGTAAAAGTTACCCAAATCCTTCGATCGGGCGATGAACCCTCGAATCATCGCGATAGCCACGGATATTCCCGTAGCTGCACTAGTAAACTGCAAGAACTGGACGGCCATCATCTGGCTAAGATAGGAAAGACCAGGAAATCCAGTTAGATTACTACAGTTAGGGAGTTGAATGCAATTTCCCTCTCCATTGTAGTGTTGCAAGTTGGTGTTAGTGGCAAAGCTGACGACTTGCATGAACGCCAAGTCCCATGAGAGACCTGGAAACCCTTGAGGGTTCAATGGAAGAACGCCTTGAACTGAGAATATTACGAATGCGATTGCCATCTGGAAAATATTGACAATGACTGCGGCGAGAAAGTATTCTTTCCAGCCCATACCGTGAGCTGGATCAACGCCCACCAGTCTATAGATTCCTCGCTCGACAGGGTTGAGTATCTTGTCGAGGCGACTAGGTACTAGCGTGAATACTCTAGTAATGTGTGGAGACAGGAGTCGGCCCGATAAGATGGCTATGACCAGAATCGTGATGAGTATGAATAAATTGCTCGGGTCGATCAGCCGCTAACAGCCTCCATGGCACGGCCTCAGAGTTCATTGCGAGTTAATCTATTTCCGGTGACTGAAGGAAGCCGCTACAGCCGAGGTCGCGTTCAAGACATCGCCGTTGGACCCGGAGCCCTTGTGGGTTTTTAGAACAATCGAGCTGACGGTGCTCTTGACGCCCTTGACCTTCATTATCTTGTTCTTTAGTACATCTCGAAATTCCTCAATGTCTGAAGCTGAGACAACAGTTACAATGTCAAACTCGCCAGTGACCTCGTAAAGGTCGACTACCTTGTCGAGACGGGATAGAGCTTGGACTACATCGTCCATATACGGCGATTCCACGAATATGCTGACGAACGCGATGAGTGAGGCCATGTTGACTCGACTGGCTTCGCACCCGCGGCCGTAGCGGTAATTTATGCATTTCTTGCGAGAAAGCTAGCCATTCTCAGCTTGCTCTAAACATCCCTCGCGCGACACACCTAAGATTCACAATCGAATGGTCAGCTTTCAGTAGTTGCTATCGAGTTTCCATTCAAACGGGCGGGGATGTTGCAACAACTAAAATCCGGGGGCCTAGGTTACAACGAGCTTATGCCCGGACGGGTTCTCAACGAAGCAAATGAGCAGGAGCCTAGCTCTAGCCATGGGTTCGTCCATTTCAACTATGCCTCAGGACGACTTCCGAGCAAGCTGGAAGACGAGCAGGACCAACTCAAAGTTGGCCCAAGAGAAGACTTTCTCCTCGATGTTGCAGCTCAGCATCGGCGAGGGAGTAAGGGCGGCCCTAGGCCAGGCAATCCTCGGAGTTCTAAACGGCCAGGGCCTATTCAATGAAGCAACCGCTCCAAAAGAGTTTCACAGGAAATTACAAACGATATTCGGCAACGGCGCAACGGTCCTCGAAAAAGTCATCATCAAAGATCTGTTCCGGAAGCTGAACATTCCATACAATTCTCAAGATCGCTTCGACTACGGCGAAGCCCTTGACAGGGCAAAAGAAGCCTGCGCGGTGGAGGCTCGAACAAAGTGAGCGCAGCGCAGATGCTAGAAACGCTTCTTGCCTCGGAGATCACGGGAGACCTGCTTGTATTGTTCCACCGAAACCCTGGACTCATCGACACACTCGACGGCGTCGCACGCCGCATTGGAAGAACAGGCAATGCGATCGAAGAAGACGTCCGGGGTCTCGTGAATCTGGGTATCCTAAAGACAAAGAGGATTGGTCGTTCAGAAGTCTTACTCCTCGACCGTGCCAGGGACAGAGAAGTCTTGGACGCTATCGCGAAACATCTGAGGAATCTGGAAGGAGTCGAGAAAATCGACAACGCCAAGTTCTAGAACAGAAGTCTCTGGATTCGCCCAGTTCTTCACTGGAAAGATCAGGGAAGGCGAGAGGGTCCTAGGTAATCTCAGAGATGGTCGTGGAGATTGTGTGTCTTCTGGTTCCGCTCAATCTAAAGGGGATAGGTTGCACCCCTTATCCTCATACTTTCTCTCCATTTTTTCTTCCCGTCCAAATGTGAGTCTGCATATTCTGATAAACAAGCTTGATTGAAGATACTGCGGAAGCAGTTGTTTCAATGGAAGCTCACAAGACCATACTAGATGTCATTGGAAACACGCCTCTCGTCCGGCTGAACAAGGTCTCGCAAGGTCTCAAACCCACCATTTTCGCGAAGCTGGAAAACCTCAATCCAGGTGGGAGTGTCAAAGATCGAATCGGTATCGCGATGGTCGAACGAGCCGAGCAGAAGGGACTCCTAAGACCAGGTGGAACGATCATAGAGCCCACCTCAGGAAACACCGGAATAGGATTGGCAATGGTTGCCGCCGTGAAGGGCTACAAGATGATCTTCGTCATGCCCGACAAGATGAGCGAGGAAAAGAGGAGCATCCTACGGGCCTACGGAGCAAAGGTCGTGGTTACCCCAACAAACGTTCCCCCAGAATCCGCTGAACATTATACCAAAGTCGCGGAAAGACTGGCGAAAGAGACGCCGCACTCCTACATGCCTAACCAATATGAGAACCGGGCTAATCCCGACGCTCATTACCGGACAACAGGACCCGAGATCTGGGGTCAGACCGGGGGAAAGGTCGACGTTCTTGTCTGCGGCATGGGAACCGGAGGCACCATCACGGGAATAGGCCGATTTCTAAAGGAGAAGAAAAAAAACTTGAAGGTTGTCGGAGCCGATCCGGAGGGGTCAATCTTCTACCCGCGCTACCACGGACACAAGGAAGAGCCCCACCAGTACAAGGTGGAAGGGATAGGAGAAGACTTCATGCCCGGGACAATGGACCTGTCGATTGTGGATGATATCGTCCAAGTCTCTGACAGGGACGCGTTTCGCATGGCCAGACGACTGGCACAAGAAGAAGGAATACTAGTAGGAGGGTCAGGGGGCACAGCAGTCCACGCTGCAGTGAAGGTCGCAGAGCGTCTGCCGGAGGACAAGACGATTGTGACATTGCTTCCGGATACCGGTAGGAACTACCTAAGCAAATTATTCTCTGACCGATGGATGAAAGAACAAGGGTTTCTGTAGCTTCAAACGAGGAGCTTGAGTTGAGGGATAGGGACGTGATGAATCTCTTGGACCAACTCGAATTGTACGCTTTGCGAGTTGGAAAGGGAACAGCGAGCCAGAGAGACTACTGGCTATTCGTATACAAGAGCATGAAAAGCGGCCTGCTAATGACGAAGACTATGGAAAAATATCTAAAATACAAGCTGCAGGGCCTCGGAGCTAAGCCCCAAGACTAGACTAACCGCTCCTTCAAGCTCATAGCTCAGCCACTTACAATCCGGCCCGATTTGAGGAAGATTTTGGACGGGGCCTCGTTAACGATCTCGAGATTATGCGTGGCGACCACAAATGTCGCCCCCTCCTCCCGAACCATATCAGCAACCAGTCGCATGAGTTGTTGAGAATTCTCTTGGTCGAGGTTTCCAGTAGGTTCATCCATCAAGACCAGTTCTGGCCTGTTAGCCACCGCTCTAGCCACGGCCACTCGTTGCTGTTCTCCCGCGCTCAACTGAGAAGGCCGGCGCCGCTCCTTACCTGTAACTTCTACGCGGCGGAGCAGCTCTTCAGCGCGATCTTTCCTCTCTGCATCTCGCTTTCCTTCGAACATCATCGTGAGCATGACATTCTCCAGAACGGTTAGTTCATCCACAAGGTTGTAGTTCTGAAACACGAACCCGAAAGCTTTCCTCCTGAGCTTGGAGAGTCTTCGCTCGTTCATGTTCGAAACTTCGACCCCCTCGAAGTAGATCCTGCCTGACGTCGGCTTGTCAAGTCCGCCTAGAAGAAAGAGCAGTGTTGTCTTGCCTGAGCCTGATGGTCCGCAAACCGCGAGCAGTTTTCCCCTGGTAATCTGCAGGTCTACATTGTCCAGCGCGATTGTTTTCTCAAGTCCGTTCCCGTAGGTTTTGCTGAGGCCTTCTGTTCTTAGAATGGCCGCGTTATCCAAATCGGAAGACCTCTTGTGGCCGGACCCTGGCGATTCTGAGCGCAGGATAGATCGCCGCCCCCAGTGAGACTGATATTGCAAGAAGGGTGGCGTAGATGAAAGTGGATGGCACCAGGATAATGGCGACATTGATTGTTTCTGCTACGGGTATTGATACTAGATTGAGAACGGCATAGGAGATTCCCAGTCCAAGCAGTGTTCCGAGAATTCCGATCAGGAGGGACTCGTACAAGACGAGCCTGATGATCTGGCTGGAGGAAGCTCCTGTGGCTTTGAAGATGGCGAAGGTTCGCATTCTCTCCCGGAGGTTGTTGAGGTTCGAGTTCATTATCCCTATAACAGCGCTGAGAGACACAATGATTGTTATGTCGCTCGCAATCGCTTCGAGTGACGCGAAGATGGGTGAGATCTTGGAGGGGGCTTCGCTTGTCCTGAACGCATCGGTCGTCGGCAATAGGGTCCGTATCTGCCCGATTATCGTGTCAACAGTCCGCGGGTCCTGGGTTGTTACCACGATCATAGACGTCTGGTTAACCCAGCCGATCAACTGCTGGGCGACAGAATGTGGGATGATGAGCGAATAGTCCATCCAAGCGTTGGTCTGATAAACTCCAGCGATGCTGTAGTTGTAACCATCGAGAAGGAGGGTCTGACCTGCGCCCTTTCCGACCGTTGAAGCCAGAGCTTTGCCTATCGAGAGTATTCCTGACTGGTTGGACGTGATCATTGTGCCTGCAACCATTGTGTACGTGAGCATGCGAGGCACTAGAGACGGGACGACCCCAGCGATCACGGCCTGATTATTGTCAACAGTCATCTGTGCCACGGCTACCGGGGCCGCCAAGCTGACTCCGGAGATGGTCTTGACGGTGTTCGTGTAGGATACCGGGACCGTGCTGAACAGAGGGAATGAGGCTCCTTTTTTTAAGACATCAATCTCGCCTCCCAGGGAGGACACGCTCCCTGAGATGTTAATCTCGAGCGTTGAAACGAGGGATTGAACGCTCACGTAGGTTAAGATGAGGGCCGCTAGTCCTATGATCGTCAGAGTTGTACGAACTGGCCCACGGCCGATTCCCCGGGCGGTAAAACGGATAAGACTGAACGAGGTCAAGCTATTGCGACTAGTTACGATGTCGGAGAAAAAGATAGACTATGGAGAGGTCGTGGTTCCAGGGGAAGGTGGTGTGGTGTACGGTTGTGTTGGCGCGAGGCTTGGGGTCCCGCGTCTCCGCCTCTTTACAACAAGGATTCCCCCGATGATGATAACCACTGCGACAGCGATGATTACGCCTATGATTGTCCAGGGGATAGATGCGGGTTGTGTTGTTGCTGCTGGGGCGCTGGCGAATACTCCGAACAGACTGAAGTGGTTGACTGTTCCTTCAACATAGTTCTGGCTTGGATTCCTAGCGACATTGTCTAGGGCCACCCAGCTGGCTCCATCCCAGTAGTAGGGTGTGATGCTGCTCACATTGAACCCTTGAATCTGGCTTGGTGTGTAATAGAATCGGATCCGGGCGTTCAGAATTACGGACACGTTGGCATTGACCTGGGTGTATATTCCGAGAGCTGACAAGCCTAATGGCGGGTTTCCGCCTGGGTTTGACGAGAGCTGTATCAATTGAACAGCAATAGGGGTGGAAACGTTCATCGTTATCGTTGTCTTGATTCCTGGGACATACTGTGTTCCGTTTAACAGCACATTTGTTCCGGGGGACTGATTGGGGAAGAGCCAACTATTTCCGCCTTGGATGAAATAGACGTAGTCGTTCCCATTGCTGTCATTCAAGCCAGAATTGCCTAGCCCATCGGTGGTTCTGATGCGGTAGAAGACTGCGGCTCCTGGGCCTTCGGCTGGGAGGGTGGTGGTGAATATGTCCCCAAAGAATGGCTGCTGCGTCAGCACGGATTGTTCGTTACCGGCGTAGGCGAGCATCGACTGGCCTTTTATACGGGAGTCATCGGGGCTGAGGCCCAGCTCAGCTTATCCATTGAATACTCTAAGTTGACTGAGCTGACCCCGCTTCCATCGTAGACCTGGTCCCAGATGTGGACCCGGTCGCTGGAGGTAGGGGCGAACGGACTAGACCAGGGGGTGCTGCCAGAGGGTGGCATAGTATCTGTGGCTGTTATGAGCGCCGCGCTTGATGGGGAGATGTCTGCCTGCTGGATTGGATACGGTGAGCCTGCGGGAGTCTTGTAGTCGAAGAAGATGGTTGGGGCAGGTGAGGCGAAAACTGGGTACGAGCCGCCAGCGGTGGTTTGTATTTCTATTCTAAAGTTGATCTTCTGGCCAGACCCAAGGCTGTAACCCCAGCCGTTGAAGTAGCTTCCGTAGCTGGTTGCGGCGGGGGATGGACCTGTGGGGTTGTACACGGGTGCATAAGATGTGAGTTGGTACTCGAAGTTCGACACGGGGGATGATCCTGTGTTAGTCACCGTCACAATCGCTAGGGCCGTTGCCCCAGCTGTCACCAGGGGGGTCGGGGTGGCAATGTCTACTCTTAGGCTAGGATTGAACCCGGGGATGGTCGGGTCATAGATTAGCACGTTTTGGTAAAGATAATCGTTGAATCCGGCCGTTCTAGATTGGTTGTAAGACCATGTCAACCGGAGGGAATAGGTCGAGACTCCGCCGAAGAAGGATATTCCTGCCGCGGAAGCCGTGCCTGTGAAATTCACAGTCTGAGCGGTCTTGGGAGCCATGTCGGGGACGAGCTTCGATGCGACTCCGAAGGATAGTTGGCTGCCCGGATAATTCGCTGCCGTTGCGTTGATGTTCGTGTATGTTACGTTTCCGGCATTGTACAGATGTAGGCTCACGGTTGTCGAGGTCTTGTTAGCGATGAATGCGGGGTCAACTGTGGCATAGCCTTTGAGTTGGCCTGCCGGATAGAACGCGAATGGGGTCGAGGATGGAGAGGGATATACTCCAAGTAGCGGCCCCGTATAATAGAACTGGAATGTGTTTGAGCCGGCCTGGGCTGTGACGTTGCTCGCGGTCTCGAAGAGGTTCGTACTGCTCGCCTTCACAATGTACCAACTAGAGTAGCTGGTCCCCGGTGGGATGGTGCCGGGCGAGAAGCTTACGGTCTTGTGGTCGGCAGCCTCAGTGATGAAGGGTCCAGTGCTGATTACAGGGAGCAAACAAGGTGATGGGCTGGGGAAGATTCCATGACAGGCCCCGGAAGTCTGAGGGATTAGGGAGCTAACGACTACGTTGGTCGCTGTCTGGGGCCCGGTGTTTGTCACGCGGAGGTTTACCTGAACCAGACTCTGGTTTTGCGCCACGTACAGAAAGCTGACCTTCGAGACGTTCATCCAAATGTCTGCAATCGGTACGATGGTTGGTGCTCCAACCGTGACGGGGACAGGTTGAGATATGGTTGCGTATTCGCCTTCTAGCAGATGGTTGGTTCCGGTCGCATCTGTCGCACTGCTATAAGCAATTCTCTCGGGTGTTATGAAGAGCGTACCGGTAACGTTGAACACGTATGGATAAGACAACGTCAGGGTTCCACCAGGCGAAATGGTGGTGGGGGTTACGAACGCAACAGGAAGGAACACCCCCTCAGCGTTGTATCTTACCGACCCGGTAAAGTTCGCGACGAGAAGGTACCTGCCATTAGGGAGCTGTGGGACGTTTAGCCAATTGTAGGAGAATCCCCCTGTCGCGTTGGTGGGTACGGTTGTCAATGGGCGATTTGTGCCGTTGAGGAACTCGTACGAGAGCGCTCGTGGCATTGAGCAATGCCCCAGAGATCAAAGTGGCTCCGCCACGGGGAATAGCGCAGGGAAGGCAGTACAGTCCAATGTATGAGGACCTCGGGTTCTCCGGCTGAGGGGGAAGATTTCCCGGAAGGAGATAGACGCTCGTCTCTGTAACGTTCGGGAAGTTGATGAAAGTCAATGTCATGGTAAGGCTAGACCCAAGAGGTGCCGGTCCTCCAGGGATGTTGTATGGAATTGCCGGACTCCAGGACTCCCCCCCGCCGATGATCTGGTTGGGAGTGGCCGCGGACTGCATTAGGCCACCATTCAACTGCGTGAACACATGAGTGAGAACTACCGGGGCGCAACCATCCACGTTAGTAAGGCCGAATGAGAAATGGGTCGTGTTTCCGTTAAATGGAGAGTAGAAACCGGAGAGGCACGGCCCAGGTTCCTGAGTGTTTCCAAATCCTTGTGGGTACAGGAATGCTTGGGCATCCGGGTTGAGGTCCTCTACGTTGTAGTAAGTTAATCCTGACGGGTTGCGAATGGTTACGCTGACATTGCCAATCTGTCCGTAGCTAGGGTTTGCTGGGCTACGGCCTTGGACACTGTGAGGGGCCCGTTTGTTTTCACATTAGGCGCCAGAGTGAATTGGGTCTGCCAGTTGTAGACATAGCTCGAAGTGTCTAAGAAATCGGCCGTCAGCGTGAAACTCTCATCCGGTCTGTAAGACTGGAAGAGGAAGGATGTGGAATTGGCGGCAAGAGATGGAAGGGTATTGATGATATACTGAATCCCGTTAGCGCTAGGCTGACTCGACAAAACGACGCCTGAAAATCCTAGAGAGAGATGTAGGTTTGTTGCTGCCAGAGGTCCAGTGTTGTTCAGTTTGAGAGTGAGGGTGAAGGGTTGACCAATGTTGGGTATTGATGGCATGGTTGTCCACGATGCATCAAGAACAGGGGAGTCGAAAGCAGGGTAGTGGAAAGTGACGGAAATATCAGGGACGAGCCTCTGCGCGGTCCCAACCCAGGGGAACACTCCTATGACGAGTGTTGTTCCGGCACTTGACTGGACAAGCATATTGCTCGGGCTGAAGCTCTTAACTTGGGCTCCGCCAGGGAACGATGCTGCGTAGGTCTCGTTGGTTGTCGAGCGAATTCCGTTTGTCTGCCCTACCAGGGACCCGAAGCTCAGCGTGTGGTCTTGGGGCAGAGAGAAGCTTAGGGCTTTCTTGTGAATTACTACAACTCCAGTAGAGTTGAGCCCAAACACTGGAGCTATTGCCGCGGCGATTGAGGTGAAGCCAAAAACGGCCGAGCCAATGCCAGACAGATTGAAGGCCGGACTCACGGGGTAGGTTATCGACTCCAGGCTGTTGAATACTACGCCAGAGGCGGATTGGAGTAGGAGAGAAGCGCCATAGTGACCTATCATTGCCGACTTGGCACTTGTCAGGCCAACAAACTTGCTGACGAAGGAAGAGTACGAGGTGAAATTCGAAGCGAAAGCAGACACAGGCAGGGTAAAAGGGCTCGAGGTTATTGCTTCGAACGATCCCGGTGCCATTCCAAAAAGTGTCTGGATGTCAGAAACTATTGCAGGAGCGTTGCGTTGCACGCCTTCGATTATTAGGACCACATGGTAGGGTGCAAGGGTGTTGGCAGCGCTGGTGATGTTTATTCCGGTTGTGCCGGATAGAGCGGTGTTGTTAAGGTTGGTTGCAATCAGCGTTACCCCGACGTACTTGTAGATCGGATTGGTGAGGTCCCATGGAATGATCGTTGGGTCCAGAGCGTAGAAGCTACCAGAGGCCACGTCTCCCTGCGCGCTGACCGCCATCGCGTTCACCTCAAAGCTTGGAGGAATCAAAGTCCCAAGACTAGGACTGGCCTTGGGCATAGGAACGCTCCAGAGGGCTGCCAGAGAGAGAATGATTAGGAGGGACGAACGATACACGGAAGGTTTCAACAGGCTTCGACAGCCCCTGACATACCGTGGGTTATTAACGGTGCCAGTAGAAAGATTGCTTACCGAAACACTGCCCTGCGTCTTCCAATCCACCCAATTGGCGGGATTAGGTTAAATCATCAATCTTGGCCGGCGTATTACTCATGCGGTTTTCAACCAAAGCAATCCATGCTGGACAGGACCCGGATCCTGCCACAGGCGCGGTCACGGTTCCAGTCTATCTCACTTCAACATACATGCAACTCAAACCTGGCCGCGAGGGCAAGTACGTGTATTCGCGAACGGCAAATCCTACGCGCAACGCCTTAGAGGAAAGTTTGGCAGCTCTGGAGGATGGAAAAGTTGGCCTGGCCTTCAGCTCTGGTCTCGCCGCGACAACTACCGTTCTAATGCTTCTGCAGAAAGGAGATCACGTAATCGCGGGGGACGACATCTATGGCGGAACCTACCGACTGTTCGACCAAGTTCTCCAAAACTACGGCCTACAGTTCACCTATGTAGACCCCAGATCGCCTGACAAGGTGGAGAAGGCGGTTCGAAAGAACACTAAGATGATCTGGATCGAAACCCCTACCAATCCATTGATGAGAGTTGTCGACATCCGAGCGATCTCAAAGGTCGCAAAGAAAAATCATGCCCTGCTAGTTGTCGATAATACTTTTGCAAGCCCCTATCTCCAGAACCCATTGAAGCTTGGCGCCGATATCTCGGTTCACAGCACAACGAAATACCTCGGAGGCCACAGCGACCTGATCGGTGGTGCCGCGATTACCGCGGACGCTGATATTGGTAAACGTCTCAAGTTTCTGCAGAACGCCGTCGGAGCTGTTCCAGGGCCATTAGACTGCTGGCTCGTACTGCGAGGAATCAAAACACTAGCTGTCAGGATGGATCGCCACAATTCCAACCCGAAACAGA
>VBAX01000008.1:0-10809 GCA_005883075.1 Candidatus Bathyarchaeota archaeon
AGATAGATCACTGCAGCTTTCCAGATCATCTCCTATATGATCAGGATGGCAACATTTGGGTCAAAGCAGAAGAAGGCGGAGAGGTGACCATTGGAATGACAAGTCTCCTTTCGGCAATCGCGGGAAAAATCACATCCGCACGCCTACGGCCTGTCGGGTCAAGAATAGAGCGCGGCAGAAGCCTAGGCACGCTTGAAAGTCTGAAATTCGTTGGTCCTATTCCATCCCCCCTAGGAGGAATCATATCACTGGTAAACAGTGACTTGGTCGAACGGCCGAAGCTGATGAACGACGCACCCTATGGTGAAGGATGGATTGTCAGGCTAACACCGCTGAGTTTTCAAGAAGAGAGAGGTTTCCTTTCACGACCGTCGGACGCGAGGGAGGGTTATGCGCGCTGTTTCAAAGCCTTCCCTGACCATGAGATGTATGAGATCGGAACAGAGTGTTCCGCAGTTCTTGCCCGTCTCAACGAGCTTCTCGCAACAGCTTCGGTCGGAGATGTTGTTCATCTCGTGACTGATGATCCAACGTCATATGTGGAGATGGTAAGGTGGACTGATCAGACCGGCCACGAGCTCGTCGACTGGCGGCAAGAGGCAAACCTCTTCCATTTCATCGTTCGGAAAAACCATTGAGGACGATTCCAGAAAAAGAGGAAGGAGAGAGGGGGTTTGATTGATCGTCTTATGCCGGGACGGGTTGTGCTATCGTCGGGTTTGGCTTTTCGATGGGGTTTCGGACTAGGTTTCCCCATTCTGTCCAAGACCCATCGTAGTTTCGCACGTTAGGATAGCCGAGGAGGTACTTTAGCACGAACCATGTGAACGAGGATCTCTCGCCGATCCGGCAGTAGGTTACAATGTCCCTGCTGGCGATGATCCCCTTGTCCTCGTAGAGCTTCTTTAACTCCTCAGGACCCTTGAACGTACCGTCCTCTTGGACCGCTTGGGACCACGGAATATTGACCGCGCCTGGAATGTGGCCTCCACGCTGTGCATGCTCTGTCGGGTATTCTGGTGGTGCTAGGACTTCGCCGGTGAACTCTTTCGGTCCTCTGACGTCCACGAGTCTTACATTCGGCTTCTGATAGAGGTCAAAGGCTTGTTTGAAATAGACTCTAACGCTCTCGTCAGGTCCTGATGCCCTGAAGCTAGTGCTTGCGTATCTGGGGACGTCCTTCGTCAATGGCTTGTCTTCGTCGATCCATTTTTTCCGTCCACCGTTCATCAGAACGACGTTTTTGACGCCGTAGTATTGTAGGTCCCAGAAGGCGTAGGCGGCAAACCAGTTGTTGAAGTCGCCGTAGAGAACTATCTTCGTGTCCTGAGCGATTCCCGATCTGGCGAATAGTTGTTCGAGTTGTTGTTTGGATAGGATGTCTCTTTCGAGGGGGTGGTTGAGGTCCTTCTTCCAGTCGAAGAGGACCGCGCCGGGAACGTGTCCCAGGTGATAGTTCGCAACGGGATCATAGTCAACCTCGACGATCCTTACCTTCGGGTCGTTGAGGTGTTGTTGTCCCCAGTCGCTGCTTACCAATACTTCGGGGTGTGCATATGACATACGTCATCTAGCTCGGGGGCCATAACGTATGTCATATTAATCACTTCCCTCCTCTATTCCGCTGAGAATATTTCTCTCAAACTACCACTGTCGCAGATCAACTCGTGTAATCTGTTGCCCATAATTCACAAATGGAAACAGGGCAGTTGAAAATCACGTTTTGAAACCAGTTCTGGAAACGCTTCTTGAGATCGGGTTTCGAAACAGGTCTTGAAATCGCCCTCTGAAACAGTTCCTGAAACGGGATCGAGATTCAGTCTTTGAAACGGTTCCTGAAACGATAACGGTGAATTTCATGGGCCCCCCCCGGGGCCTACTCAAGTCTCGCGCCGCGCCCTTCCCGGGCTAGATCGGGACTTCTATCATCAGCTTCTCAAGAAGCTCCTTGTACCGGTTCCGAATAGTAACCTCTGTCACGTTCGCTATCTCCGCGATCTCCCGCTGCGTCTTCCGCTCATTCGTCAACACCGTCGCAATATACGTAGACGCGGCAGCGATTCCTGCCGGACCCCGCCCACTGGTCAGCTTCATCTGGCGCGCAATCTCCAAAATCCGAATAGCAATCCCCTCCGCCTTCCCTGAGATGGTGAGCTTGTTCGAAAACCGGGCCGCATAATTCCTGTTCGCAGAAGGCGGCACAAACATCCCTAGCTCTCGCAGCATGAACCGGTAGCTACGACCAATATCCTTCTTGTTCAAGGTAGACACGCTAGCAATCTCGTCTAGGGTCCGCGGGATGCCGCACTGACGACACGACATGTATATCGCCGCAGCGGTAACATTATGAATCGATCTCCCACGGATCAGACGCCGCTTAATCGCACGACGATAAATCACAGACGCAGTCTCGAGAATAGTCTTTGGAAGAGAGAGAGCAGAGGACAACTTGCTTAGTTCAGATAACGCCACTGCCAGATTCCGCTCCGTCGCATCCGACACCCGGACCCGCCGCTGCCACTTCCGCAGCTTGTAAAGCTCAATCCGTTGATCCGCCGAGACACCCTTCGTCCCAGTAGGACGATCACGCCAGTCGATAATAGTCGAGAGACCCTTATCGTGAATAGTATAGGTCATTGGCGCGCCGGTACGCGCCCTCTTCGCCCGCTGCTCATCGTCAAACGCACGCCACTCCGGCCGCGTATCAGCAATCTTCTCCTGCACTACATATCCGCAGGCCATGCAGACTACCTCTGCAGCGTCATAGTCTCTCATCAGTCGCGAGCCCCCGCACTCTGGACACAAGCGTATTCTTCGCGAGCTGCTCTCAGGTCCCCGCTCTAGCGTTTGGCCCACTTCTTCAACCACTTTTTCTGTTATCTCCTAATTATCCTCTAAAAGGTACAGAACCCTGCCCGCGAACCCCTCGCCAGCAACCTCCGGCTTTACAGAGACATATGGACTCTTCACAGGACCAAGAATACTGTTAACAGTCCCGATCCTCTTGATCTTGTAATCGACCACTCGAGTCCGCTCGGCTGGCACTGGTGGCTGTTCGAGTCGAACAATCAGGTTACCGCTCTTCGACATGTGCAGAACTTTGCCAAGCCGTCTTAATCCCGCACCTGGCACACTCCAACGAAAAGCGAAAAATGCCAAATCGCGTATATAAACATTGATTGAACGAGAAAGACTTCTAATTCAGCCAAGACGTACTATCCAACAACAAAGTCGGCCAGTGGGAAATTGATCCGCGAAGTCCAACTCTCCAACTTCATGTCCTACAAGAACACTAGCATCCCACTCCGGCCCGGTCTAAACTTGATCATAGGGCCAAATGGTGCAGGAAAATCCTCCATTCTACTGGCAATATCCGTCGTCCTGGGTCAGGCGTATACTGAGCGGGCGAAAAAACTCAGCGAGCTCATACGATGGAACGAGCAAGAAGCGCGCATCTCTCTTCTCCTAGACAACGAGGCACCGAAAGGCGCACGACCATTTCCTCAAGCTCGATCAGACAAGGTCCTTCTCACCAGAGTTCTCAAGAGATCCGGAGATTACCACTACCTGCTTAACAACAAACCCGTCAGCAAGACCAACCTAGTCGAAGGACTCACCAAGATCGGACTTAACCCTGACAACATGCTGGTCATAATGCACCAGCTCATGGTAGGCCGATTCGGCTCCGTCAGCCCCATAGACAAACTACTCCTTCTCGAGGACGCGGTAGGCTTTGGAGCATATCGAAGAGAAGTACTCGATGCATCCTCCCGACTACAGAAACTGACGACTGAACGAGAAACCATGTCCTCTGTTCTAGAGGGCACCAAGGAGACCTATCTACACTGGCAGCGCGAATACGAAAAGTACGAGTTGAAAAGGAAACTCGAAGACCAGCTCAAGGATCTCCAAAGAGAGCTCGTTTGGAGACGTATCATCAGAAGAGAATCCTCACAAAAACGGGTAAAAGACCGAATCTCCTCTCTACACAACAAGATAGCGGAGACGAGAGATGAATTCGAAACCTCTCACAAGCAACACCAACAAGTACTGACGGATCTCGCACATGTTTCCGCAGAGCTGGAAGAACTTCGGGAAGAACACCTGAAGCTTGAGCATGGCCGCGGCCTACGTGCAGGAGCACTAGAATGGATCTCAAAGGTCACAGAACTCCTTCGGACACAGCAGAACGCCTTGACCGCGCTCCAGCAAAGAGCTAGCGATGTGAGTCTGGCCAAGGAGAACGACCAACTTAGTCATGCGTTATCAGACCTGACCGAGGAACAGGAGAAAATTTCTAAGAGCGCCAAGACTGCCGACGAAGACTTCGAGAAAGTACGCGTAGGGATTGCCGAGCTGGCCTCGCAACTCGGCAAGAATACCGACGTCTTGATAGAATCTAGGGTCAAAAAGGAGGTCAGCAACTTCAAGCTCGCACTAATGGAGCAAGAAGTTCAGGAACTCGAAGTTCAGCTTCGCATCGGCCAGGAAGAAATTGAACCTCTGCGAACACAAGCCTCTCAGCTCGGACCAGTATTCGAGAGTCCTAGAGACCTCCAACAGATCTCAATAGACGTCGCTTCGGTTCAAGAACGATTACGCCCGCTAGCTCACCTCTCGGCTGAAGTCGAAAAGATGTACAAGAGCTATGGAATTCTCTACGAGGATCTAAAGAAGAAGGCAGATGTTGTAGAGCAGAACAGGTCTGAAGTTCTGGGCGAGCTGAGAGAACGCTTCGACCGATGGAAAACGGTCATGGATAAATTGCTGGAAGAGCTCTCTGGAAGATACAACGCGTTGCTATCTGAGGTAGAATCAAAAGGACGAATCGTCATCAAGGCCTCCAAAGATATTGAGAAAGCGGGCCTTGAGCTCTATGCCGGATTCAAGGGAAACGAGCCGGTCTCGCTCGACGGACTAGCCCCAAGCGGGGGCGAACGAACGGTCGCACTGATAGCGTTCCTCCTCTCCCTGCAACAATTCATCTCATCTCCATTCCGAGCAATCGATGAGTTCGACGTTCACATGGACCCGCGAAATAGGGAAACGGTATCCAAGCTCATCCATGCTGCAGCAAAAGCAACCGACTCGAGCCAGTATATCGCTATAACCCCTGGACAAGTGACACTTCCTGAGGACAACGTCCACGTTATCGTGGTCCAGAATGTCGAGGGTAGTTCCATGGTCAAGGAGCTAGGATGACCACGACGGAAAAGGTACATCGATTCTCCGGAAAGCGAGAATTAGAGGAGTTAATCCAGACATGTGTCTCGATCGAGAACCGCAGGTTCAACCCCTTTCTCTTGGACATAGCTGAGGCGCTAAGTATCATCAGACAGCACTCAAACCAGTTGCGGACGCTAGACGACCACCTCCTCGATATGCGAGCCATCACGAGCGTCGCCAGGGTCGTAGGACTACAGAGCGCTCATCTCAGATTCCAGTCCAGCTCCCTCTTCATCGATCCAAGCATGGTTAAACAGAAGCTCGACTCCCTCTCGAGGGAACAATTGGCAGAGTTTCTCCTTCTCTCATGGCACCCAATAGTAGAACTCGAACAGCTCACGCTCGCATCGACAAAAGAGGCGAAGGAATTTTGGGAACGCATGCTTTCGTTTTTCGAGCGAAGAAAGCGACTTCACCTCGGACCATTCGACAATCCAGAGGCAACAAACTTGGCCGAACTGGCCAAGATGCGGGTTGTCGACGAAAAAGCTTACACGAGGAAAATGCAGGATCTCTGGAATGAGCTCAAGAAGAGAGCAGGGGAGGACGAGACCGTTGACTATTGGGATTTTATCAAAGCATCAAACTTTGCTCAGACTGTCACCCGAGCCCAACTGGTCAGCTTTCTTGTCAGCTACGGATACGCGAACTTGCAACGAAAGGATAACACCATGTTTCTAGTCCCCAAAGCCAAACCTCATCCTCACCCTGAAGGATCACCGCTCAGCTTTCCTATCCCCATCACAAAGGAGGCCTTGGTACGGGCGAAGTAAAAAACGAACCAACCTTCTACAACGAACGAGTCAAGCGAGCAGCCCACATGCTCTTCTTCAAACGAGGAAGGGTTCCCGGGGCTAGATCTTGGGAGTTGAAAACGGGGCTCGGAAAAGGCTACGCGAAAATCCTGGAACAGCTAGACGAGAACCTGAAGGATTTGGATCTCGAAGTCAAAAAGGTCGAACCCCAGAGCCAGTCTGATTTCAAGCAAGGCCCAGAAGCGGGAGAAGAAGAATCGCGCTACTTCGTCCGTCTCAAAGGAACGCTAGCTCCCAAGGAAGCAAGACTGTGTGGGTGGAGAATCGACAATCTCGCCGCCTTAGCGGCCGCCTTGGTGCTCGTAGTGTCCAAGCAAGGGAAGAGCGAAAGGAAAGAACTGGAAACCGTCATCGGCAACAAAGCTGGGCGCTGGAGAGCCCTGACATTGATGGACACGTTTCTCCGATCCGGATACTTGGAAGAAGATGAGGAAGGACTGGTCAAGCTTGGCTGGCGGACGCGGGCCGAGCTCGATCTTCCAAGCTTAATGATGCTTCTTGCCGAATCAACAGCATCTTCCCCGGAGAGTAGCGAGCCTGTTGAAGACGATCAGGCGTCAATAGAAGGCTGAAGACTCTCTAGGTACTTCTTTGCTTGGGGAACTGCAGCAGCGCATAGCTTGTCAAAGGGCAAAATCTTCTCGTCCCACTCAGAGAGTTCTTCAGCGTGAAGCTTTAGGAATTCCTTGTCCTCGCTTACTCTGCCCCATACTAGCATGTAGCGTCGGTCGGTGTAGCCACCCGTCGGGATCCCGGTTATGTGGTTGAAGAGAACTCCGACGCGACCGCCTGGCATTATAGCGGGAGCGCTGGGTTTCTTCAGAAGAATTTCACCACTCTCGGACAATAGAAAGTCGGTTGCGACGCTGAATGGAAAGCCGTCCTTGTCGATCCAGGTGACCACACCATATCTGAACCGTGATAGTCTGTCGGGGTCGACGAGATCTAATGAGGTCAAAGGCTGATTGTCTCCGCGGGTTTGGAGGTGTCTCCGTTCTTCCATGCCAGTATCTTCTTTGGTTCTACTTCGACGACGATTCTTTTCCAGAACCACCCGAACTGTTCCCGGGCCGCGAGGAATCCGTCAATGTATGGCTCCTTCTTGCGCCACATTGGAAGGTACCGTTCCCAGCCGTGGTCAAGATCAGAATCATCGCATTTTGCAACGCCCTGGACTAGGACGACATGCTTCTCGACCCCGCTTCCTTCAGGGTTTGAGAAGAGTAGCGAGACCTTCGGGTTCTTTTTCATATGCCCGATTTTTCGAGAGAACAGTATACTGGACGTCACCGCGAACTTAGGTGGGTTATCATTATAGAAAAAGAGCAGAGGAAATGTTATTGGCTTTCCGTTATCTATGGATGTAAACTCGCAGATCAAATAATGCTCAAAAACGTCTCGAACCCAGTTCGGAGCTTTCATCCACCTATCCGACCTTGCGGTGCACAAGAGACTGGTTCTTGGCTATAAGACAAGCGATTGGACTGTTCATGCTTCCTTCGGGATCTGTCTCAGAAATTCCTTAGGATACTGTTTCGAATTCAGCAGTGAGAGAAACTCTCCCCTCCTGATCGATGCTCTCGCAGATTCCAGCTCGTTTCTCTGAGCGAGATGATCATGGACCTTTGCCTTTGCGAGCACGTCCAGGACTTTGCCTTCGTAGAAGGGTTCCAGATCCTTTCCTTGGCACACAGCGCAGTTACAGCTCGTTGAGTTTCCTCTGATCTCTTCGTAGTCTTTCTTTTTCAGAGCTCCCCAGCCTTTTCGATCGAAAACATTGATCACTTCCTTCGTAAGCGGCGTTGGGGGTGGTGGGACGATCCACCTGGAGAAGCTGTCTATGTTGAACATTGGAAGGATCATTCCTTGGCTGCAGGGCATCGGACTCCTTCCGAGCCGTATTTTCGGTGGAACTTGAAAGGCATGGAGCCAGACTTCGGGGTTCCTTTTCTTGAACTCTTCCATGACTCTAAGAGCATGATAGTGGAACGCCCCCCTAAGATCAATCCCGATCTGGGCTGACTCGTGCTTCGCAAGTATCTTGACAAGTTCTCCACCGACTTCTTTGTTGTCGGTGGCTTGTATGATCGGCATTAATGGCTTCTCAACCCCGCGCTCTTCCATCCAGCGCTCCGCAAAACGGACTTGACCATCAAAGTCCGCTGGAGACATGTCCACAGTGTGCTGGACCGTGATGATGTCAAGTCCGGCGAGGTATTGTAGGTCTAAGATCGTCTTCAGGTCTCGAGTCTCTTTTACCATGGCTCCGCCTTTGAAGGCGAGATAAAGGAGGCGGACAGAGTCAGGGCTCGTTTCTCTGGATAGGAATCTCGCGGTAGACTTCAAGGCCTCTTCCTGAGTGAGAATTCTCTTGAGTGTGTCTGGTGGTGCGAGCCGGGCGAGAACTGCCACCTCTCCAGGTAGAGGTTCCTTTACACCTGCCGGCTTCAGCGCATTTCTCTCCGGGCTGATCGGGAACCTGTTTGGAAGGGGAATCCGCAGTTGCCCTATCCGGAGTTCGGATTGGCTCGCACTAGTCTTAGAGTCAACCTTGATCTGGGCTAGCTGGACGGTGGACATTGCTCGATAAGTTGCGAAGGTCAGGTAAAAAGATGCTTCGATTAAGGAGTGAGCCTAGTAGTCTTGGTCATCTGACTCAACGCCTTCTTGTAGTGGTTCCTCGATGGCCTCATTGGGGTCTGAAGGGGCTTCAATAGGCTCAGCAGGAGCTTCGTAAGGATCCGCAACCTGTGGATTGGGCGTCTCTTCCTGCACTCTTTCTCTCCGTTGAGGTTCAGGTACTTTTGACGCTTTCTTCCAAGGAAGTTGGAAAATTGAATGATGAGGCTTTGCGGCCTCCAGTGTAGACTCGTCGAGGCTCGGTCCCGCCATTTTCGCCTTGTACGCGTTCAACTCTACTGATACAAGGTGTCTCCTTATCAGGAACATCATGGTGAAGATCCCAGCAGCGAGTACCGTAACGTTGACAATAATTGAGAGATCGATTCTAGTTATCGGGACCTGGAGTATGAAGTAGAACTGTGCGACCGCGTAGACTGAGCCAAACGCGAACACTAGGAAGGGAAGGACCTGGCTCCATCGTCTGTCTGGGCGAGTAACAGTCTTCCTCGCAAAAGTTTGCATCGCGCCAATGACAGAAACGAGCATCAGCCCGCTATCGACCAGGGGATTCGATGGCTGATTCTGTGTGATGTATCCAATCGCGATGGTCGTTGCTCGGTAGAGCAGGTATCCCCAGAGAACCAGAAAGGTTCCTCCCGCAAAAACTGCTGCTTGGGGTTTTTTCTGTACGATCACTCGCCATCCCCAGATGGCAGTGAAGAAATAGGTTGTAAGGAGGAGTAGTGTAATGATCAAGGTCCAGATGATGATCTTGTCGGTCGCCCCCTGGACGTTCTGGTAGGTTGAGCTTAACCAGTTTGATATTGCCCACACACTGTATGTTAATGGCGCGATTGGAAGGAAGAGCAATGAAATTCCGAGGGTTCTGATTAGCTTCTTTGCGTGTCCTTCACCTGTCAAGCCTCTTTCGACCTTTACGAGTAGTTGGGATACGGGTGTTGCGATGAAGTAAGCTTGCAAGAGGATCCAAGTGTAGAATATGATGATAAACGCGGGGAATATGGGGAGAGCTTCAACTGTTCCTGCTTGTTGAATCCAATAAGCGATTCCTGCAATCATTGGAGCATATGCTACCACTAGTATGATGACCCGTCTCGTCATTCTGGAGAATAGGATGGCGGTCCGGAATTTTTCGATCAATGCGAGTGGCGTGAGGACGAGGTATACGCCTGTGCTGCTGGCGCCGGCAATGAAGATGAGGGTCCAGGCTTGGGCTACGCCCAGTCTTGCGCCTACGAAAGCCGTGGCGAATAGGAAGGCCATTATGACTGTGAAGATTAGTGTGTGTCCTCGGACGCCTGGAGAAAGGAGAAGCCTGATAGAGCTAGGCAGATAGAACCTGGATTTCTGCCGTGGGAGGGTCAAATCATGGTCTCGCTAGGTCTATCCTTGCCTATTGGGCTCTGAGACGAAGTCTAATCATTTCTATGATACCGGCGCTTGGCTCGGCTCGTAACTGAGCAGGGCCGGTTTCTAGGAACTTTGAACTGGTGCCTAGGCACTAGGATGTGCGATTTGCCTCTGTGTGTCCAAGGAGTTATATGGAGTTCCTTAGGCGTCGGTTTCGGAGACATCTGGGATTTGGTCGCTGCTCACTACCATCCGAACGGTGAGATGAAGCGGCATGTTCGTGCCTTCATCTATGTGGCCGCGGTCTTGGGCAAAGAGTCGAAGGTTGCTGACGCATTGTTCAAACTTGCTGAAGTCAAGGAAGTTCATGTTATTCCTGGCAGGCATGATATTATGGCGGTCGTGGAGGTTCCTAGGAAGCTTCTTGAGCCTGACGCGCAGAGCATTTACTGGTTCATTGTTGAACGGATCAAGACGATTGGGGATGTCACGGATACTGAGACTCTGATTCCTATCGTCTCGGCTTCGAAATGGTCTGACTAGACTCTCGATTGCTCTTGCATCGCGATATGCGCTGTGCAAGACCCCCTCCCCGGGAACGATTTCCTGTCTGGCAGGGTTTCCGGGCGATTCCTGTGATTCAGGGCGCAATCCAGGCTTGGATGGGGAGGCGAACATAGGGATTTTAGCGGGTCATCCCCGAACGAATAGAAGAAAATCTAGAAAGCCCCTCCCTTTTTCGAGATCAGGCCGATTCTGGGCATATTCTCTTGAG
>VBAX01000008.1:10850-11669 GCA_005883075.1 Candidatus Bathyarchaeota archaeon
TGTGCGCTGAATCAGACCAGGTCTTGTCCAGTATCGCTTTTCGGGCTGGTCCACTGGGAAGTCGCTTGAGTTTTGAAAGTAGCGGTCCTGTCTGTTCCGGTTGGGCTTACCGAATCAAGATCAATAAGATTCGGCTAGCTAAGACGGCCTCAATGAAGGCGTCCCGCGGCTCGGTCGCGTGCGATACTTGAGGTTGGGAGGTAGATTTCTGGCTCCTTTCCATAAGGTATCAATACGAATGCTACCTATGGGTCGCAATAAAAGGGGCGCCGACGGTTTCCACCTAATTACCTCAGTATTCTCCTGCCAATTCTGTTGGCAACGAAAATGGGATGGTGGATTCCACAAACCCCGATCATTCCGCATAATGCATTCTCCGGGCTGGCTTAGGTTTCAGTGGAGATGCATTTCTTCATCCGGGCGAGGTGCCCTCTGTGCAGGTCAGTCCACATCATTGGCGTCCTTCCGATAATTTTCCACAAGGCTCAATCCTTGGAACGCCGGACAAGATGTCTTTCAACCCGTATATTGGGTTTAGCGAGCGACATTCATCCGCTGACTGACAAAGGCTTAATGAAACCAGGATTCGTGACCGGGCTAAGCTCCTTGGTTTGGCTCTTTTGAATCGGAAATATGTTGCACCTGGCTGGGACGACGTCTATGATATGATGATAGAACTTGCCCGACAGGTCAAAGGCATAGGTTATTTGCCCCAGGTCATTGTGGGAGTCTCCAGAGGCGGCTGGCCTCCTGCTCGAATCATGAGCGATCTCTTGGAAAACGCGAATCTTGCCAATATGAAGGTCGAGTTTTACACGA
>VBAX01000049.1 GCA_005883075.1 Candidatus Bathyarchaeota archaeon
CAGGACAGATGTGCCTGTCTCCTTGGACCGCCATTAGTCATTACATTGTCCTTTCGGCTATTTGAACAAGGAGGTCAAAGCCTCATTAGGCCCCGATTCCCTACTTTGCTATCAATATCATCGGTAACCTTCTTAGCTTGAAAGATAACCGTGGTGACGAGACGAACTTGGAACTAGGACCGGAAGCTGAAGCGGAAGAAATCGACGTAATATGGGACGAGAATGGAATCGCAAGGTATAGACTACTCAAAGACCGTAGAATTGTCGACTTCGATGGCCACACAATCGCCTGGGTGGATGAAGACGGATTCGTCTACGACTACAAAGGACACTACAAGGCCTTCTACGAGAACGGGATTCTGCGCGATCAGGAAGGCGCTGTCATCGGACAGGGTCAGGACCCCGTAGGGCCCAAGCCTGTTCTGCCCAACAAGGGCCTGATTCCAGAGGCGACCAGGCCTGAGACGCCTCCTACCAAGCCTAAGGTGAAAAAGGACAAGGACTCGCCTAAGAAACCTGTGGCTTCACTCCTCTGGTCACAGAAGATGCTCGAAGAACTATAGGACATTAGCATTCAGAGTGGAGCCTAGCTTTCCAAGGAACCTAGTTCTGCACACGGTCTTCCTCGCGAAGAGTAAAAAAGTTGATCAGAAACTCGTGATTCTTCCAAACTGTTTAGCCTGAAGCGAATCGGCCCCTGGACCCGTACCCAAGTTGACCCTTTACTATCTTCCATTAGCCATCTTCATTGCAGTCTACGTCCTGATAGTTCTTCGAAACCTTCGATGGTTTCGTATCCCGATCTGGACCATTATGATGTCGGGAGCAGTGGCGATGATCTTCTCGGGGGCTATCCCGCTAGGGGACGCCTATACATCGATCAATCTCAACGTAATCTTCTTCCTGCTCGGAATGTTTTCCGTGGTTGCTGCCATGGACCTCTCCGGTCTTCTAGAGTACCTTACCCTGAGACTGCTGCAGGTTGCAAAGTCTCCGCAGAGAGCCTTCGGATTAGTCCTCCTCGGAATAAGCACGATGTCAGCGTTCCTGGTGAACGACACGTTAGCGTTGATGGCCACACCCATAATGTTGAGTGTGGCCAAGCAACTGCGAGTCAGACCCGGGGTCTTTCTCATCACTCTCGCCTTGGGGGTCACTATTGGCAGCACGATGACCGCAATCGGTAATCCACAGAACCTTCTGGTCGCGCTGTCAACGGGGATTCCAAACCCGATGCTGAATTTTCTCTACTACCTTGCCCCTCCAACACTGGTCGGACTCGGAGTGACATACCTAATTCTCAAATGGTACTATAGGAAAGAATTCGCAAACTCGACACTCGCACAACTCCAGGTCAATCCTCGAGAAGCGATCAAAGATCGAAAGTTAGCAAAGCTCTCGGGCTGGACCGCCGGAATAGTTGTGCTCGGCTTCTTCCTCGTCGGAATCGCTGAACTGTTCGGAGTCCAGGGAAACTTCAACCTTGCAACAGTCTCTCTCCTAGGCGCAGCGATCGTATTCTTGGGGAGCGGAAGACGAAAAGAAATTCTCAGATCCGTTGACTGGGGGATCATCATTTTCTTCATTTCCCTCTTCATCGTCATGCAGGCATTCTGGCAGTCAAACGCCCTCCAGAGCCTAATGATCTACCTGCCTGTTCTCAACAGGTCTGACCCCGGGCTCTCGATCATAACGATAATTCTGGCATGCGCATTCTTCAGCCAGCTCCTGAGCAATGTCCCATTTGTCGCAGTCTACATCAAAGCGATGCAGGTGGCAGGCTTCACCGGAGTCGATGTCAAGGCTTGGATGGCGCTAGCCGGCGCCAGCACACTCTCCGGGGGAATAAGTCTCCTTGGCGCGGCCAGTAATGTCATAGTCTTAGAACAGGCCGAGAGCCGAGGGTCAGGCTTCGGGTTCGTAGAGTTCTCAAAGGTCGGACTTCTCGTGACCATTCCCAACCTTCTCATCCTGTACCTGTTTCTTCGAGTGCTATAGCTCGACTTCTCACCCCATCAAACGGCTCAAGAACAGTTCAAGGAAATAGTCTCGATTTGACACCTTTCTGGCTGTTCAAATCGTTGTATCATATACCCAGCCCGCGCACCCCGTGCTCAACTCCAAGAAAAAAGGGAAATAGGAAAAACCAAGAATGGATTCATCGACTAAACGCAAAGTAGGTGCCATCGCCCTGATCGTCGCCGGAATCGGCGCTTTCTTAGTGCCATTCCTTCTACGCGGTCCCGCGCTGCAGGCCTCAAGCAACGGCGGAGGCAACACTGGTGGCACGACACCGACTAGCTCAACCTGCACTACTAATTGTTCAACCGACACAACACCGACGTGCAGCTCTAACCAAGGCAATCACCTTGCAAAGGGACACGACAAACAAGCTAAGGACACTTCACTTGTAGGCAAAGCACACGGGTTCATGGCGGCAATGGCCAAACACAACCCCCAGCATGACGCAACTCACTCCACCAAGGTCGACAACGACACTGTCAACACTCACGGGCATCACTCCAACGGCCAAGACACCGGTGACGCTAATGCCTGCGCGAACGACAAAGATAACGAAGGATCCGACGACCAAGGCAACGACGATTAGTGGGCCTAGAAAACAATCCTAGGCTCCCCCAACTTTCTTTTTGGTCCTGACCCGACCTGTTTCGTCTTTCGAGACTGATTTTCTATTCATAGGGCTGTAAGGTTTAGAAACATCTGCCAGACGCTGGCCCAACTCGACTGATAATGGTCAACCAGGGCGAAAAAGCTCCGAACTTTACACTCCCAGACATCGATCGAAAACCTCGCAGCCTTAACGAGTTCCTCAAACCCAACGGCGCAACACTACTCGCCTTCTTTCCGGGAGCATTCACTACAGTATGTACCCGCGAAATGTGCACCTTACGTGACAACTTGCAAGAACTGAACAAGGTCAACGCACAAGTCGCAGGAATAAGCGTCAACGATCCATTCACGAACAAAGCCTTCGCACAGAACAACAATCTCAACTTCCCAATTCTCAGCGACTACAACAGAGAGGTTGTGAAACTCTACAACGTGTACCACGAAAACTTCGGCAACCTCAAAGGATACACAGCTGCAAAAAGAGCGGTGTTCATACTAGATCACAATGGAGTCGTTGTCTACAAATGGGTCAGCGACGACCCTAGCAAGGAACCGAACTATGAAGAGCTAAAGAAAGCAGCTGCAAAAACAACCTAAGACAACCGTTCACGACCACTGAATCGAGCGGCTCTTCTTTCTCAAGCCAACGATTCTAGAATCTTCAATGCCCTAGTAGCGTTGTCTCCGTTTTCGTCATGGCGTAGGTAGACGTAAACTGACTCGCTTCCCTTGCTCATTTCTTTGATCTTCCCGATCCAATCATCAATCATTTTCGCATCGTATAATTCTCTTCGCAGCCTGAAATACGGCGTCTTCCCCGTTACTTTGAAGACTGGTTTCATATCCTCTGTTTCAGCGATGCAGAAGTCCGCATCGTGTTTCTCCAGAGTAGTATAGGTGGGATCGTTCAGCCAGGATTCATGTCTGAACTCGAACACTCTCTCTCCAATCTTGGAAGTCTTCGCGAGGAAATCTTCCAGGAGGTTCAAGTCCTGTTTCGCGTAGGGTGGAAGCTGAAACAGAACCGGACCTTTCTTCTCTCCTAGAGATGTCAGTGTCACTCCGAGTCTCTCCGCGGCTTCAACCGAGCCCTTCCCGAGCTTCAGAATGTGAGTAATCTGTCTCGGGGCTTTGAACGAGAACCTGAAATTATCTCCAGTTCGGCTGGCCCACGACTTTACCATCGCGGAATTGGGAGGGGCGTAGAAAGAACTGTTGATCTCTACGCTGTTGAGTCGTTGAGAATAATAGGATAGGAAGTCCTCACTCTTCAGATTATTCGGGTAGAAGCTTCCTTTCCATCCAGCATAACTGAACCCTGAGACGCCTATCATCGCTCTTGCCTTCATTCCAACCCCTTTCTATGGAGTCAGTCGCCCGGAAAGGTTTCTAAGGCCTTGCTCATGTCAATCCGCTATGCCTTCATCCCCTACAACCCTTGACTCAGTCGGACTTCCGTTAGGCGCGTCCGCCGTCGATTTTCAACTGAAAGGAGTCGATGGCAAGACTCACAGCCTCAACAGCCTCTCTGACAAGAAAGCGGTGGTTATCGTTTTCAGTTGCAATCACTGCCCTTACGTGCAGGCCTACGAAGACCGGATGGTTCAGATCCAGAAGGACTATTCACCACAAGGAGTTACCCTAGTAGCGATAAACAGCAACGACGATACCGGGTATCCGGAAGACAGCTATCCAAACATGATCAAGAGGGCCAAGGAACGCGGCTTCAACTTTCCCTACCTCAGAGATGATACACAGGAGATCGCTAAGAAATATGGCGCAATCTGCACTCCCCACGTTTTCGCGTTTGACCAGCAACGTCAACTTCAATACAAGGGTAGAATCGACGACAATCGAAACCCTGAATCGGTAAAGACTAAAGATCTAAGAAACGCCCTAGACGCAATCCTCGCAGGCCACAAGCCCTCCGTACAAGAGACAAGACCTTTCGGCTGTTCAGTAAAGTGGAAAAACTAGATCGTGACAGAATTACGCTCCTAACTTTCGGCCTTTAATATTACTCCCACGCCCTAGTAGGATGATAGTATGGGCAAGAGAAAGGTCCTCAGCGAGGCCAACCTCAGCGAGATGCTTACACCTGGTCCAGGCCAGCTTTACGGGACTGTAAAGAATCTCCTTGGCTACGACAGGGTACTCGTCGAGTGCGCTGACGGCGTCACCCGAGTTTGTCGAATCCGCGGTAAAATGAAGCGCCGTGTCTGGATCAAGATGGGCGATACCGTACTAGTCGCTCCTTGGGATTTCCAGCCAGAGCGCGGTGACATTATGTTCCGTTACACTCAGGGCCAAGTTGAATCTCTCCGAAGATCAGGCCAGCTCAAGGTCTAGAAATACGAAGTTCCGAAGCTCTTAGCTCCATGGCATCCGCCCCTAGCTTGGATGAGCTCCGAAAAATCCGGACTCCGCAAGGAAAAAGGTTAACAATTCGAGAGCAGTAGGACACGGAAACGTGCTATAGTGTTTGTGTGTTTCTGAAGAAAAGCGGGTTGGGCGAGTTACATTCCGTGTTTGTCTTTAGTATGCTGGTTCAAAGCTGCTTCAGAGCCGAACTTAGCACCGCACTTTGCGCACGTGAACTGTCCCGTTGTGGTTGCACCTACGCTGGTTGTCTTCATCATTGCGCCTAAGGCTGCGATGACGATTCCAACGACAGCAACGCCGATGGCGCCGTAGACTCGAGTTCTAGGTACGAATCCGTAGTAAGCGGCTCCGCCTATTCCTGCTATCAGCAGGATTACGCCGAGTATCACCATGTACATTTTCATTCTTCGATCAGAAGGATTCGGGTTGATGTTTCCCATTTAAGCCATATTAAACGAGGAATTGAGAAGGCTAGGACCAGCCTCGCTTCTTTGGGTGTCCCTGTTAGAGCAAGAAAGTGGCCTTCTGATGAATCGGAGTTTACTTTTCGTACTACGAGTAAGTAAAAAATGATTCCGAAGGAGTAATGTGCCGGGAATCGGTCTTTTTTGGCTGAAAAATTCGTAAATCACTGTCCAAGTCTTGAACAAAAACAGGTTTTCATACCCGATTCTGACTCGCGCCCGACTTCGAAGAAAAATGGCAACAGAAACGTATAGACATGCAATGACCACAGCCTTCAAGAACTGGCACAGCCTCGCCGTTGGCGCTGTACTACTCGCTTTCAGTGTCTTCCTAACCTCGACTGCATTCGCTTCTCTCAAAACGGCTCAGACAGCTCTCCAAGGATGGGCGATGCTCGTCATCGCGGGGTACGCATTCGTATCTGCAATATTCCTCGGTGCCTCGCCGCTATCGGAGAACAGTACTCTGACGGAGAGCTTCCCTGGCGTCTTCGACCATTTCAAGAGCTTCTTGGTTGGTGGACTCTTCTATGCCATCGGTAACTTTCTAGTGACGGTCGAAGCAGCCAGCCTAGGAGCACCAGAACAAGTGTTGACTCTTGCCGCAGCCCTCATTGTAGGGGGAGCCCTGACACTTGTCGCCGTGCTCGTTGCAGTGGCAGCAGCCTTCGTCAGGCCAAGAAAGTAGACTAAGAAAATGCTGCACCCATGAACATCCCCACTTTTTTTGGAGTTAGACCTGTTCAGAGTAGCGTCCATGAAGGCTTAACTAAGATCGCAGCAAGGTAGGGGCTGGGGCTAATGGCCAATGCCCATTGAAAAAAAGCAGCTTTCCAAGAAAGACATCGAAAAATTCGATCCAACCCCCCTCTACGTCTACACTGCGAAGGACGCGCTGAATCGTGTCACGGTCTTGAAAGAAGCGAACAAGGACGCATATCTCATAGCCGGCCGGTACTCAGGCTACAACAACGACCACCGGTTCTACAACCCCCTCACCGAGGAAGAGAGCAAAGAGGTCGAAAAACTTGTCCGAATCGGCAGAAAGGACGCGACGATCAGTTTCCTCTGAGTCGTGCCCGGCATAGATATTTCTACATGACGAGGTGGGTCAGGAGAGCATGAGTCCTCTCGAAGAGCTCGCCCTTCTCATCTCCGAAAAAGGCCGTCGGATATTAGTTGCGCAAAGCCCTGTCGACCTGAAAACCCTTCAAGGAGAAAACTCCGTCTATATTCTCCAGCTTCCTGAGGACTCTCACGCTGCTGGAGGTCGAGCTGGCGGATTTGGCGAGAGACGCGTCGAGAAAATCTACTGCTTCCACTACCAGAACGGTGCATGTCGTAAGCTCTTTGAAGTAGAGTCTCCTGAGAAATTGGAGAGGTTCGAGCTTCCCTATCACGCCGCAGGCACACCTGTGATACTTCCCGACGGTTCCGAGAGAGTCATGTCGGGAGTAATAGATCCGGAATTTGTCGAATCCTACAGACAAGTCGTCTAGATTTTCCGGTAAGAGAGTAAATCGCTAAAGCGCCGCGGATTCTGCGGTTTTCGATAACAAGATGTAGATCGTGGATTGAGTCGAAGGTCTCGTAAGTCGCTTCTCCAAGGCCTGCTTCTCCTCGGGAAGCAAGTCTCGGGCAACATAGATGTCGATCGTCTGATGCTCCCGTTCGGCAAGTTGTTTCAATCGAGTGTCTAAATAGCCTACGGCAGAGCGGAAGAAGTTGTGAGGAAGGTCTGGAAGCTCAACGTCAACGAGCGTAGTCGGATCCGCTCTGGCGCGCAGCATTTCATAGAGCTCAGGAATATCAGGTATCTCGATCTTCAAGCGCTCATGATGAAATTCCTCGATGTTAAAGTCCATTCGTCCCCATCTCTGCCTCTTCCATAGTCTTTGGTGATCGTAAGGCGAGAGGCCGCTACCAAAATCAGCGTATTCTAGTGTCACCTTCACGTTTTCCAGATATTCTGAACGTACGACCCTTCCCTGGTGAACGTACCGGGCGGTCCCTGCAACGTCGGGGGATTTCCCGACATTGTCAATCGGTGCGATATTGTCTGTTATTTGATAAATGGCAACTTGGTCGTTTGAGGGACTTGGGTAGCTGAGGAATCGTCGAACGGCGTTCTTCTGGTCTTCGAAGATTGCCGGGTCGGCGAAGAGGCGCTTGAATCGCAGCCGGACCCTGTAGAAATCGGCTTCAACTACCATGAGGCCACCATCTCGCCGTTTCTCACCCTGGAGACTCACCCTATGCTTGCATATTCTTTAACTGATTCCAGCCGGACCGTTTAGATGTCCATGTCCCGCAAAGTACGAGATTACTTCGAACTCGTCTCTCCTCGGTGGGACATGGTGAGAAAGAGCTTCTACGGCGAGGAGGTCCGGGAAGCTGTTCTGAACGCCGTTCATGTCAGCCCCAGCGATACAGTTCTAGACGTGGGCGCTGGAACAGGATTTCTAACAGAAGCGGCTGCGAAGATTGCCGTGAAAGTCATCGCTCTCGATTTCTCCAGAGGGATGAGTGAAGAAGCGATTGCGAAGATGGGCAGAGGGAATGTGGAATTTCGAATCGGAAACGCTGAGAGTATGCCATTCCAGGACTCGTCGGTAGATGCAGTAGTTGCAAATATGGTCCTACACCACTGTCCTCATCCAGAGATTGCGATCTCGGAAATGTCTAGGGTGCTCAACACAGGCGGAAGAATCGCGATCTCGGACTTGCAGGAGCATAGCTACGAATGGTTGCGGAAGGAGCATGCGGACTTGTGGCTTGGGTTCAAGATGGAAAATGTCGCCACGATGATGAAGGAAAGTGGATTAGACAACGTGAAGACCGGAACGTTGTCGTCCTGTTGTTCCAGCATGCAGGAAGGTCAGCGAGTCAAGATCCCAATGTTCCTAGCGTCGGCTCTGAAACTGGACTGAAGAGAACGGAAATTTGCTGTTTGCAGAACGTGGGCTACGGGGTCAGTCCGCGTCTATTGGTCAGCGCTTTCGGAGAGTGTGTTAGGGGCTTAAACCGGTTCTTCTCGTCGACAAAGACAATTTTCGGATTCCAGTGTTCGGCCTCTTTCTCGTTCATCGATACGAAGGCTGTGATGATGATCTCGTCTCCCGGCTGTACTTTTCGTGCGGCTGCACCGTTGAGGGCGATGATTCCGGTTCGCTTCTCTGCGGGGAGGGCGTATGTGGAGAACCTGTCACCGGTGGTGATGCTCCAGATGTCTACTTTCTCGAAGGGAAGAATTCCAGCCGCTTCCATTAGAGATGAGTCTATCTCGATGCTTCCCTCGTAGTTCAGGTCGGCACCTGTGACTCTGGCTCTGTGAATCTTGCCCTTGAGCATTCTCAGCTGCAATCTTGCCGTTTCCTCTGCTTTTCCTACTAAGATGCCTGTGACTCGCTAGATTTGAACCGGGGCTACTGTCTCTCTAGAGAACTAAAGAGAAACACGTGTGTGGACTCGACTTAGTACTCTCATTAAGTATAGATGGCTAAATTGAGAGGAGAGCTGGGGCGATGAAGAAGTCGTTGGACCCGGCGGATACCATCCTTCGAGAAATTGAGGCGATCGGTAAACGCTCGTTTATCCCCTCCATTGGCCCCGTGAAGGGAAAGATCCTCGCGGAGATCTTGAAAGAGACAAGACCGAAACGAATTCTAGAGGTCGGAGCTCTTTACGGATATTCCGCCATACTGATGGCCAAGAACTCACCCCCTAAAACTGAGATCATCTCGGTCGAGAAGAACCCTGAACATGTACGTATAGCCATGGAGAACATCAGACGTGCCAACATGGAAGGGAGGATCAGGGTGGTTGAGGGAGATGGAAGGACAGAACTAGGGAAGCTCTCGGGAATCTTCGATCTAATCTTCTTGGACGCTGAGAAGACACAATACTTCGCATATCTGAAGGCTGTAGAAAAGAATCTTCACAAGGGCAGCGTCATCGTCGCAGACAACGTGGGCATATTCAAGGACCAGATGCAAGACTATCTAGAATATGTTAGAAAAAAGGGTCCCTACAAGAGCAGGACACTGGAAACCCTCTTGGAATTCTCAGACAGTACGAAAGACGCTATGGAGATAAGCGAGAAACTAGCCTAGAGGACCAGGAATTGGTGAGGAGCTAACGGGATTCCTCTTCTCATTCAGCTGGGCGTTATTCATCGTATTTGAAAAAGTGACCTTGCGGATGCCATGGCCACTCAAACATTTTCTGATCGGACAGTTCCCGGGCGAGTTTGAAGCACAACGTCAAGTCATGACAGTTAGAAGCGAAAAAGCGTCAAGATGAACGAGTTAGATCCTCAAGGACCCCATCTGCTAATCGGAGCTGATCGTCTCGATAGAAAGCAATAAGTCATTTCACTTGCGGTGGTAGCGCGTGAAGCTCGACAAATCCCCGATCAGGATGGAGTTTCTTAGGAAGAAGCTGAAGTGGATTCAGCAGGCGATGAGAGAGGAGGAGGTAGACATCTGGATCACTTTTACACGGGAGGGAAACGAGGATCCGCTTGCTCAGGATCTGAGGTTTGGCGATCTAACCTGGCGTTCCGCTGCAATTATCGACCACGATGGAACGAAGACAGCAGTTGTGGGCAGTCTAGAAGTCGAAACGATCAAGCAGAACAAGTTCTACGACGATGTCGTCGGGTACGCGAGCGAGGGCGCGGCTCCCAAGTTGAAACAGATCATCGCGAAAAGAAAGCCGAAGACCATTGCAATCAACACAAGTTACGACGAGGGTGCCGCAGACGGTCTAACGAGCGGAATGGAGATGTATCTCAAACGGGCTCTGAAGGGATATTCCAAACGGTTCGTTTCTGGGGAGGACTTGGCTATTGCTCTTCGTGCGAGGCTCGTCCCGGAAGAAGTTGAACTGGTAAAGAAGGCGATTGTCGAATGCGAAAAAATCTACGATGAAGTTGAGGATGCTATTAAACCCGGTAAGAAGGACAAGTATGTTCACCAGTTCGCTCACAAGCTTGTCGCTGAAAAGGGTCTATCGACAGCGTGGGCTTATGACCGCTGTCCCTCTGTGAATGTTGCCGGCAATCCCATGGGACACATAGGCTACCACAACACAACCATCAGGAACGGTGATTTTGTCAAGCTAGACTTCGGAGTCAACTATGAAGGCTACTGCAGCGACATCCAACGAGTCTATTTCGTTGGGCCCGGAAACATTCCGAACTCGGTGAAGCGGATGTTCGAGACCGCAAGGGCTGCAAACGATGCCGCTCTCGTGACACTAAAGCCGGGAACGATAGGATACAAAGTCGATGGCGCTGGCAGAAAAGTAATCGTCAAGAGAGGCTATCCCGAATACAAGCATGCCCTGGGACATGTTCTGGGCCGGAGTACCCATGAGATCGGCCCTCTCCTAGGTCCAAGGTGGCCGAATAGATACGGCAAAAAGGTGGAGAAGCCGGTTCAGAAAGACATGGTCTTCACGATCGAACCCTCAGTCACAAGCAAGCTTGGAACGTGCAATCTGGAGCAAGATGTCTTGGTTACAGCGAACGGCTACGAACAACTCTCTAAGCCACAGGAAGAGATAATCAGGGTGGGATAACACTCGGAACCGACCAAGACATTGGAACAGACGACTCACACGTGTCCAGTCTGCGGGACTACGGGACCCTGCACTCGTTCGTCAGGGGAAACAGACGAGTTTAGGTATCACAACTGCCACGTTTGCGGGTCCACCTGGAAAGAACAGAAAAGCATCTCCAAACCAAACCCCGACAAGTAGCGATTGCCTTTTCGTTCCCTTACGCTTCGCTCTGGGCGTAGCCCGGACCCTGGCCTATCACCAAGAAGAAGCTCGCGTTCCGGACTCCTTTCCGTAACTTTCCCTCCAAAAATAAGCATGCTTTTTTCGACCCCCAGGGGGGTCGTTTTTCCCGCGCCCCACCCTTCGTGAAAACAGCGGATCCGAAGGGTCGGATGGCAATCGCGCGCGACACCGTGGACCCGTTCACTCCTTGTCTCTAAGCGCCCGAAGGGCGTTCAGGGTCACCCAGGGATTAGCCTTTCCCACCTCGCCTATGCTTGAGTAAATGCTCGGAACCTCCACTACCTTTCCCGTACTCTTGTAGATGTTCGAAAGTTCAATGCCTTCCTCCCTCACTGAGTGCCATTGTCCCGTCTTCTCATCTTTCACGAAATTCCGTCGCAGGGATCGAAGGTATGTCGCTTCCATCGGCCAGGTCCCGTCCGGCAGCCGTTTCGACAGCAACAAGTCCCGAGCATCCTTGGTCCTCTCATCTCCGCCATACCCCAGCGCCGTTACAACCCTCAGGCCATGAAGGATATCGTAGAAGTAGAAGAGTGGAAAATGTAGCTGCGTCCACTCCTGCCGAATCACCTTGCCAGACTTATCGCTCTTGAACAAGCGATGCATCAACAGAAACTCCACTCCTCTCTCGACCGCTTCGCGCCCACCACGCGGCCACTTCTGAGGCTCCAGGGAAGAAAACGCCCACAATGGCTCAATAGTCGACATGAACGAGCTATGATGAACTGCCTCACCCTCTCTCGAATCCTCAGTCTCGCAGTTCCATCCCCCATCATCCCGCTGGTACTTCACAAGCCATTCAAACATCTCTCGCACACGGGGATCATTCTCAAACCCGAACTCGGCAAGCGTCCGTGCCATGTTGCCGGTTACACATGGCTCCCAGACCAAACGCCATCCGCGCAAATCCTCTTCAGGATACTTCGGCGGGGGCCATGAGCGATCCTGCCCATCCATAACTCGCAGAAAATACTCCGCCCCTCTCTTGACCGAGGGATTCGTCCGCGGAGCTCCCAATTCAGCTAGTAATATCAGCGCCCAAACCGTCGCCTTCCACTTGGGCCAGTACACATCTTCTCCATCGCCCCAGTACCCGGCCGGGTGTTGCTCTCTCAGATACTCGGCTACCGGCCCCCAATATTCGATCCCGTTCAGAGCTGATACAACCTCGGCATCGCTCTGGGACCTTTCGAGAATATCCCTGAGGGTCCAATATCGAACACCTGGATTTTCACTCTTTAGGAGCCAGGCAACAGCCTGATCCCACTTTGCCACTTCGACAGTACTAGACAATACCTTGAAACTCCGCCAGGGGAACGGTTAGCATCCCGCCAATAAAAGCGAACCCTACAGAATCTATTTGGAACAAACCATACGATCCAGAACTAGCCCATTGAGATAGAAGGGGTGTTAAGCCGAGTATTTCTGGTAGAACTCTTCAAGCTCCTTTCGGGTCGGGCTTCCTCTAGTTTCTGGCCTCCCAGCCTTAAGGGCTGCTGCCATGTTCCCATGCTTAAGCGCGTCGATGTCAGTTAGGCCCAGTACCTTGTAGGCTGCGAACGCTCCGACAAACGCGTCTCCACAACCAGTCGTGTTCACTATCTTCCGCCCCAATTTCGCCAAGTCAACACTCTTCATCTTCAACTGCTTCGCCTGATCATGAAACGCGAAGCCCTTACTCCCCAGCGTAACGAGAGTTTTCATCTTTGGCGCGACCTTGTTGAAGGCGGCCACAGATTCTGCTAGACTACGCGCACCTGCGAACGCCAGCGCCTCATGTTCATTCAAGACTAGGTAATCCAGACCCTCCATTTCTCCACTGAACTCCTCCAGTCCGAATCGTGTCAAAACACCCGGATGCCAGAGAACGGATCGTCGGAGACGGCGCCCTTCCGACAATATTCTCCCAGCGACGTGGCGTGGTGGGTCAATGACGACCATCATACGGCAGTTTCCGAAGAGGTTCTGGATCTCTGGGAGCATGATGTGGTCTCGTTTAAGCCCAGCATTCGCGCCGAAATGCGTCTCAATATTGTTCTTTCCCTTCTCATCAATTGTAATGTAGGCCTGGCCAGACTCGAGCTTGATCAGCGTCTGGACCGCGGAAACGTCCACTCCTTCCTCTTTGAGAATCGACAGTTGTTTCCTGCCGATCTCATCCTTCCCCACACAGGCCAGCAAGGCCACTTTTCTCTGTCCGAGAATCCGGGACGCTGCGACCGAAACATTCCCGCCTTTTCCGCCAGGAACCCGGTCGACCTTTTCTACAACAACCTCTTCCCCTGGGCGCGGAAGTCGTTTGACGAAGAGGTTGATGTCCCAGTTGAGGGCGCCTGTCACAACTAGGTCTAGCGGCAAACTAAACCCGCCCCCGAGTTAGACCGGTCAACGTTGCATCTTCGGAATTGAAATTCGCTTTTTTAGCTCTTCAATGCAGCAGCTATGACTGGAGCGACGGTCACCTTGCTGATTGGACCGGGATAAGTGTCTGTTCCGATCACTTTCAGTACTCCAGCGGCTTTGATCCGTTTCAGTGCCCCCTCAGCGAGGACAGGGTGGGTGCAGACTACAAAAATGCGATTTGCGCCTCCCTTCTTGCAGGCTTTCGCAGCTTCTGCGATAGTTCCGCCTGTGCTGACGATGTCGTCGGCGAAGACCACATCTCGTCCTTTCACCTCAATGTCACCAGCGTCAACCTCAACCTTGGACGAGGTCATGCCCTCTTTTCGGACTCGTACCTTACGAAACGCCACATGCTCCGTGTCCAGTTCTTTTGCCACCACGCTAGCCCACTGCTCTGCTTCCTCGTCAGGACCGATTACGATCGGGTTGCGTGGTTTGAAGTGTTCTCGAGCGTATTTTCCCAATTCATGCATCGCGGTGAGGTTGCGAGCGGGGATCTTGAACACTTTGGCGACGTCTCCGAGTCTGTGAAGGTGACAGTCGATTGTTAGGAACGAGGTTGTCCCAGCGTACTCGAGGAGTCGGGCTACGGATGCGGAGCTAACCGCTTCTCCTGGAAAGAAACGTGAGTCCTGTCTTGCATACGCGAGATAGGGTGCTACGGCTGTAATGGAGCGGGCTCCGAGGTCCCTGAGCGTATCATTCAGCAATAGAAGTTCGAAGATGTTCTCGTCAGGGGTTCGATAAAGTGATTGAATTGCCACCACGTCTTGGTCTTTGACCTCATTGTAGATTCGAAGGTATTTTTCGCCATCGGGAAAACGCTTTACCTCTAGGTGGCCAGGTTCCTGGCCGAGTTCTTTCGCGACCTTCTCTGCGAGTGGTTGGCTGGCGGAGCCACCTAGTATGAGCATGGGAGAACGAGACTGACGACGCGGTGGTAATAAAACTGAGCGCTGTAGCCGTGAATATTATAACCGCCAATTCGTTCTTCCAGTCAAATGTCTCTACTCGGAAAATCGGGCCTCGACACGACGTCATGGGCCAAGAGCCTATGGTCCTCATCCCGCATCGCACTGACCTGTGTCATTGGAATCATACTTGCGTGGCTGGTTCTACGAGTTGTCGCGCCCTCTGCGGACGGCAACATTGTCACAGCCCTATACAATACCACGTCAAGTAACATCTCCCTTCTCATCATCTACGGGATAGCAACGGTGGGCGATCTCATCTGGGCCCCACTTGTCTTCTGGCTCTACGTCTTCCGCAAAGACCGCAACGAATGGACCAGCTCGCTGATATTCGCCGTTGCGATAGTGACTGCAATGGCACTGACGGACGGGTTGAAAGCGGCTTTCAACCTTCCAAGACCGTTCCAGGTGCCTTCGCTCGGAATAGTGGCCCGTGGTGAAGTCCCCACCAATCCCGCATTCCCTTCAGGACATACGACAAACGCCTTTACAGTCGCCACAGTGATATGGTCCAGGTATCCTGTTTGGCGAATTCCATTCACGCTTCTCGCGGTCGCTACCGGAGTCTCGATGATCATTCTGGGATTGCACTTTCCGAGTGATGTTATCGGTGGTGCTTTTCTAGGAGTCTTCTGCGGAACATTCGTTCTGGGCTTGGCCAAACTCCGGTCTAGCAAGTGACGTTGTCACTTCCGGATAATGGTTCAAGTTACATGGCCCCTTTCGAACCAGAGTGCTTGTCTGCTGGACAAGGAGAACGGCGACCGTTGAAGTCATCCCCGGCGGATCACAGAGCGGAAGCGGTGCAGCCAACAGGCATCCCGATTCTCGACAAGGTCAGCGGAGGGGGAATCCCTCGACCCTCCAGCGTTGCGCTGATAGGTCCGATAGGAAGCGGGAAATCCGCTCTCGTCCGTGAGCTAGTGGCAAATTTTCTGCGACAGGGATGTCAACTTCTCTACTACTGCATTGATGATCCAGCCGATGTAGTCAAGTTAGGTCTTGAGGATCATCATATTGCGGTAACGAAGATCGAAGAGGAAGGGCGTCTAGAGTTTGTCGACATGTTCTCACTTGGGGCTCAGAAGCTTGCCGAGTCGCTTCCCAAAATGGACCCGGGTGATATCTTGGAGGAGACACTGAGGTTTCAAGACCTCCTCGCCTACGGGAGAAGCTTTGCCATGAAGCCGAGCGTTGGTCCCAAGGTGATCGTGATGGACTCAATCACGCCATTTTTCCTGCTGGCGGAGGCGAGGCGTGTCTACCAGTATGTTCAGGTAATGCGTTTTGCAACACAGATAGCGCGAGCGGTAACGATCTCAGTCTTGCACACCGAGGTTGTGGATGTGAACGTGGAAAACGCGACAGCTAACCTTGCGGATGGTGTAATCGAAATGAAGAAGCGACAGGGCGAGGTCTTGTTGAAGGGTGGAACGTTGAAGGTGTTGAGAGTCGGACGCAATCCAACCCCTTCAAGGGGATACTTCTACCAGATCACGCAACAGGGAATAGTGTTCTCCAACACGCCAATGTTCTGAATGGCGTCGGGTAAGAATCTTTTAACGATAGGCTGGACGGCTTTTCTGAAGCCCTTGCCTGTAGATGCAAAGAAACTGAGGATCGGATGCAGCGGCTGGTCCTACCAGGACTGGGTTGGCCCGTTCTATCCGAAAGACGCGAAGCCAGCTGATTATCTCCGCATGTATTCGCAAGTCTTCAATGCTGTCGAGATTGATTCAAGCTACTATCGGACACCTTCGCCGTTCATGGTGTCCAATTGGAAACGCGTTACGCCTGAGGGCTTTCTTTTCACTGCCAAGTTTCCTAAGAAGATCACGCATGAGCTGAAGCTGCGAGACAGTCAGGCCCAGCTCGAACGGTTTTACAAGGCTATGTCCGAGTTGAGAGAGAAGCTTGGGGCTTTGGTGATCCAGCTTCCGCCGTCGTTCAACTACAAGAAGGATAGAGAGGCGCTGGAGACGTTTCTTGGCCAGACCGACAAAAAGTACGTGCACGCTATCGAGTTTCGTAACAAGTCATGGTTCAAACCTGACATCTACAAGCTTCTGGAGGCGAACAATATCAGTCTGGCTTGGTCAGAGAACCAGTACGCATCAACTCCGCCCCAGGCCACGTCCGACGTAGCCTACCTTCGAATGGTGGGAGACCGTTCAATCACAAATTTTGGAGGGAAGCAACGGGACCAGGGTGAAGTCATGCGAAAATGGTATACCGCTCTGGAGGAGAAGTCTAGCTTGTTCAAGCAGGGCTTCATCTTCTTCAACAATCACTTTGCTGGTTTCGGGCCTGGGTCGGTAAACGAGTTCCGACGGCTCGCAGGACTGGCCGAGCTTGATTGGAAAGAGTTGTCTAGGGAACCAGGACCTTTGCAGAGTAGCATGGCAGAGTTCCAGAAGTGAGTCCGTGACCCCCCTGTCTGCCGGATGCGGGTCACAATATTAGTTGCTTAGAGGCGACAGACTCTCTATTTCATGCACCACTTGAGCCTGAAACCTCAAGCTGGAGTTAGCGCTGTATATCTTGTACGGAACTGGACCCGAAACTGTTAAAAATTCTTCCCCAAGCTACTACCCCTCTACGGACTTTCTAGGAGAATAGAATATTGACCGACGAAACCGAAAACAACAATCACGAGACAACGACGAGGAGAAGGGTTTCAAGACGAGACTTTCTCAAGTACGGCGCAGGCGTGGCAGCTGTAGCCGCCGGAGCCAGCGGCTTACTGGGGAAAATCCCGTCCCTCCCATCACTTACAACGCCCACTTCGATCCACCAAGTCCCGCCCGACCCAGGCATCGAGGAGGTTACCATAGCACAACTTGAAGCACAATATGCGGCCGGAACATTAACCGCAACCTCCGTCGTGAACATGTACGAGACCCGGATTAGTGCTCTCGACCAGAGTGGCCCGAGGCTCAACTCGCTTCTTCAAGTGAACCCAGACGCATTGACAATAGCCCACCAGCTCGATGCACAAACCCTTCCGTTCCCTGGGATACTGCATGGCATACCCATCCTCTTGAAAGATAACATCGATACACACGACCAAATGCAGACAGCAGCAGGCTCACTAGCCCTGGTCGGGACGCCCGCCCTACAGGATTCAACCATTGCTGCACACCTACGTGCCGCAGGCGCAATAATCTTAGGCAAAACCAATTTGAGCGAGTGGGCAAACTTCCGCTCGTTCTTCTCATCCAGCGGCTGGTCCGGCCGCGGGGGCCAGTGCAACAACCCCTACGCGATCGACCGCAACCCGTGCGGCTCCAGTTCGGGATCCGGGGCGGCCGCTTCCGGAAACCTGACCACTGTTTCCATCGGAACTGAGACCGACGGTAGCATCGTCTGCCCAGCGAACGCTAACGGAGTCGTAGGCATCAAACCAACTGTTGGCCTTGTTAGCCGAGCCGGCGTCATTCCCATCTCGCACACACAGGACACTGTCGGACCCCACGCTCGAACAGTTGCCGACGCAGCAACCGTATTGACCGCTATTGTGCAGAGAACTCCCGACCCGCGCGACCCTGCTACCAGCACTAGCCCGCTCGGCATGCTCGGCCAACCAAGACCTGTTCTGCCGGCTGACTATCGGGCATTCTTGAACCCCAAAGGCCTCCGGGGCGCCAGAATAGGAGTTGTTCGAGACTTCGAAGGGTTCAGCCCCCATGCCGATGCAATCTTCGACTCAGCAGTTACCGCGATTGGGAGTGCGGGAGCGACCCTGATAGACCCGGTATCCTTCCCGCACCTTGCCGATATCAACAGCGGCCTTGCAGAGTTCACAGTGCTTCTCTTCGACTTCAAGATAGACATCGCAAACTATCTCAAGACCCGAACAGGCGTACCTATCGCCAGCCCAACCCTTCAAGCCCTAATCGACTTCAACAACGCCAACGCCACCCAAGAGATGCCATTCTTCGCACAGGAAATATTCGATCTGGCAAACATGTTCAGTTCGGACCCGAACGCCATACAACCCCTCGGCTTGTCATACAACGACTCGCTAGCCATTGACCAGAAGATTGGAGCGACTAATCGCAGGGACCGACAGCCCAGCATGGCCCACGGACCTAATCAATGGGGACCATTTCACGTTCGGAACCTCGTCGCCGTGTGCTATCGCAGGCTATCCTATCATCAACGTCCCAGCGGGCATGAGCTTCGGCGTCCCAGTCGGCATCTCTTTCATGGGCACCGCTTTCAGCGAACCCACACTCATCAAGCTCGCCTCAGGCTTCGAAGCCGTCACACAGGCACGGCAGAAGCCACAGTTCCTGCAGACCCTACCGTTCAGCGGCCCATCACCGTTCAAAGTGAGAGGACGCGGACTCCTTCCGAAAAGAAATACCCCACTAGTCAGCGGACTTTAACCACTCGTTCACCAACCCCTTTTTTCTATTGCCAACCAGCGGAGCTCATCGAGACTATCCAGTCATCGGCATAACTTCTCTGCTCGCTTCCAAACAGACGCGTCGAAGTGGAGAGAGCTGATATAGTCCGGACATGGATCTCTCTGAAAGAGTCGTGAGCAATTGTTCTCCGAGAAAGAATTGGCCTACCTGAAATCTCAGCCACTGGCTAGAATCGGGACCTCGTCCAAATCCGGAAGGCCGGATGTTGCCGCGGTCAGCTTCGACACCGACGGCGACTATATCTACGTGAGCGGCCGGGACGTCACGAACACCATGAAGTACAAGAATGTCCTGGAGAACCCTAGAGCCTCGTTCGTTGTTGACGATCTGAAGACGATGAAACCTTGGGCTCCGCGGGGGATTAAGTTACAAGGAAAAGCTGACATCGTCAAGCATACTGGGTACATGGGTCCTGGAACTTACATTCGAATAAAGCCTGTGAATAAACGAAGCTGGAATATCTAGCAGCTCGTTCTCAATTTTCCAACATGGCGTGCAGACTGCGAGTGTGAGATTCCAGTCTTGATAAGCTGAAAGAGAAGAAAAACGAGGGGATTTCTTGGGGTTCGTCTGTGCTCTTATGCGAGGCTGACTGAGCCTATTTCTAGGAGGTCTGAGAGACTGTTCATTTGGACCTTGTTGTTTGAGATGGTGTATAGCACATTTCCAATGTAAAGCGTTTTGGTGATGAAGAGGTTGTTGTCTTGCCACGTCGGTAGTTGGCCGTTTTGCAGGTGTGTAATTCCGCCCTTGAAGATGATGCCGTTGTCCGGTGTGATGTTGAAGACATAGGCTCCTTGCCAGACCGGCTGGTACGAGTACAAGTACGTTGTATCTTGGGGTTGTGCGGTTATCTCGACTGGAATCACGAGGAGGCTGAGTGTCTTGTCGAAGAGGACTGCTTTGTGGTCGTTGATTGCCGGTGAGCTTGTTCCGGGACCGCCGATCAAGTATCTGCTAGTCTCCGTTGGCTGTTTGGGGTCTGTGACATTGAAGAGGCTGATCTTGAGACCTGTGAACCGGACCGCATTCTCCCATGCTACATCAGTGCCCGCCTGGCCGATGCCGACAAGATGCATCTCATCGTACGGTTGTAGGTAATCTGAGACGCCTGTTACGTCGAGCTGGCCGAGCACCGCGGGCCGAAAGGGGTCTTGTAGAGCGATGACAAAGAGCGGGTCCGTCCGCTTGTATGTAACAAGGTAGGCTTTGTCGCCCACGAACCGAGCAGAATAGATCTGCTCGCCTGGCGATAGCCCCTCTAGCTTTCCGGTACTGTGGAGGCTCCTGTCGAGAACATACACGTTTGTCTCCTGCTGGCTGACTGGCGCGTGTGCGAGTGGCATGGGACCGCCGCTCTGGCTACAGCAGTAGGTCGTTGCAATCCGAAGATATCCGTTGTACTCGTCCATGGAGAACTGGTTGAGAACGTGTCCGGGTACCGCTCCCGTAGCCTGATAGGTGATCGCGAGACCGTCGATGCTGATACGGTGCAATATCGTCTGCTGGCTCTGGCTCCATATCGGCTGTGTGAGATAGATGTCGTGCAGAGAAACATAGATTGTGCTCGTGGTTCCGATCAGATAGATCTTCGCGGAAGGACTGGGGTTGTTCCGTGTCGTGTCGAATCCTACGATGGTTGTGAAGCTGTAGCCTTGGTCGACAACGTCCGAGTGATAGACTTGTGTGGGCGTGGCCTTTACCACTTGGCCATTGACGATTTGCTCTGGGAGCAATATCTTGCCGTAGCAGAAGACTGGCTGTGTTGTGACAAGGTAGACGTCGTTTCCGATTAGACGAGCACCGGCCAAGGTCCCGTTTACGTCAACCCTTGTTGTGATCATCGGGTTGGCGTGGTTGCTGATGTCAAATACGAAGAGTGTGGTGGTCCCTGAGAATTGAATAGGGTATATCTTCGCAATGTTGCCGGGTTGAGAAGCACCTGTGCCTAGTGCAGGAAGCGGTGCGCCTCCGCTATAGTACGGATATGAGTATCCTGAAATCTCGCTTACGATGACAAGCCTGTTGCCGACCACAAATATTCCTTGCAAAGTCCCACTAACACTTACTCTGGAGAGAAGTCTGGCATCTGTTGCCGGATAAATTTGGACGATGGCGACGGTGTTGTTTGTTATCGTGTAGATATACTGGCCGTCGTTCTTGACATTGTCGAGTTCATCAACGCCAGACACCTGCTGATTCGTTTCAGAATGGGTGGGACTTTGGCTTGAAGCACTGTTCGAATTGGCGCCGAAGACTGATGTTGTTGGGCCGGGAGTAAGAGCGCCCCGATTGTAGAGCACAGGGGTCGAGCTACTGCAGCCGCTCGTGCGAATGAATGCTTGAACGTCTTGGTATGAGGTGAACGGGATCAGCGCATGGGCTGTCGGAGTTGTGAGGTAGACTGAGACTGGGATGAGGGTGAGGCTGCTGAGGATGAGTAGGTATGCCACTGTTGCTCTGCGGGGTATCATACTTGTTCGTCATATGGCAGGGTGACGCGTTGGCTTAATCCCAGTGTTTAGAACATGGTGTTCGGAAATCTGAACGCCCTCGTTGTTGACGGGTAAGCTTGTATTGAACCAAGGAGTTCCCTCACGATCTGGAGATTGAGTACTCTTGGCAGAGGAACGGGAGAAAGTTATCGAGTCCGAGTTGAAGGGCGTGACTTTGCGTGTCTACTGGCACATTCTCGGATCAAAGAAACAGGTTGTCGGCGTCAGACCCGTCCAAAGGGCCTTGGGGTTGAGCAGTCCGAGTGTCGCTTTGCATCATCTAGAGAAGTTGAGGGTTCTGGGCCTATTGGAGAAGGACTCGACTGGGGAATATCATCTGATCGAGCAGGTGAAGGTCGGGGTCTTGCAGAACTTTGTCGGAGTCTTGGGATTCATGCTTCCGCGATACTTGTTCTATTCGACCATGTTCACGGTGATGCTTGCCCTCTATCCGATTATTTACAAGCCAGATTTCTCCACGCACAATATCATGGCATTTGTCTTTGGCATATCTGCGGTTGCGGTCTCGTGGAGTGAGACTTGGCGAGCGTGGAGGTTGAAGCCGTTCTGATAGCGGATCGGGTTGTTCTAAGCTGTGGGATTATGCGGAGCCTAGGCCTATGAGTATCATGGAAGTAGCGCAGGAGAGAGCTTGACATTGAGACTCGGGAGAAGAGCCAGAGCTGGACTCAGTCTGACGCTGGCCGTACTGATCGGTTTCGGGCTCGTCATTCTTCCCGGGATTCTCACACCGTCGACTCAGACTTCGACTACATCCGGATCCAATTCTAGGGAGACTTTCTCAGGTCAGTCAACGCAGCCGGGTAACCTAGGCAATCAGTCCACAGGGGGCTCAATCGGTACTACAGTGGGTTCAAAGCTGATCCTCGTCAGCCTGGTTCTGTTTCCTGCTATCGCCCTGTCCTTTCTGGCACGACATTGGACCTTGAAACAGGCGAAAGAACGCCTAGGTTTAGAAAATTAGTTCAGCCGTTTGGTTCTGGCGCACTCGGGACATATGGGAATGTTTGCGTAGAGGTTGGTGGTTGGTTTTCCGCAGAATCTGCACGCTTGGGCAATGGTCTCGGTGGGTGTGTGTGACCTTTTCTCTTCCTTGTCGATCTCTTGGCTCAACACTCTGGGCTTCCAAGCCGATTATTTGGCCGTCGTAACGTAAAAATCGCATGTGTACAAATGAACACTTGATCATACTATTTTTTCCTAGAAATGATGTTACGGTTCATGCTTGGAGGTTAAGGGAGACAGGTGATGGCCCGTGAAGGGCGGGGCGCGGGAAAATCGACCACCCCGGGGTCACCATGAAAAAGAATGTTTGGGAAAAAAGTTACACCAGATTAGGATTGGTGTTCGTAAAACAGTGAGATGTGGCCTTCGTATGCTTGCTTGGGTAGGGTACGTCTGCCCGCTAAACGGGGTTGTCCGAAGAACAGCAGGGTAACTCTCTTCTTGAGCTCTCACGGTTACAATTCCGTTTTGTGCAAGCAGAATCGATTTCTCCACAATACTAGTAGTTGATGAAATGTCGTCAAGGCCTCTGCTACTTCTCGGCAATATAGCCGCGATAATCGTGACCATAGCCGCCTTTCTCCAGGCACTATCATGGCCCATCGCGGGCGTGCTAATACTTGTCTCTCTCGTATTTCCATTGCTGGCCAACATCAGCCCGCCTAGAGGATCTATGACTTCAGACCCGGCTTCGAAGATTCCAGTGACAACTCGTCGATCACAAATTGAGACCAAGACTTCTCAACATCGGCCCCCTGAGAAACACACCACTCCAAACTATCAATCGTCGACAAAAATCGATCAAAGACCATCACCGAAACCGGAGTCAGTCAGAACACTCGGACCGAAAGCTAGCCCTAAACTAACCGCTTCTACGATCACCGCACCCAAACCTGGGGTACCAAATGTTGAATCCACCCCAAGACCCCCGGCTGCAAAGCTGGGACCTGATTTCAACCCGACAATTGCCAAGGGCGACTATACAGAGTACGAGGTTGAACTAGACGCAGGAAAGGATTTCACAGGCGAGGTCACGGCGTCTGGACTCGTCAATGTCTATCTCCTTGATGACGATAATCTGGACAACCTAGATCAGGGCGAAGAATTCTGGAGCGAGACAGGCGAGGAAGGCGTTGAAAATGTGAAACTGGAATTTACGCCACCCTCGAAGGGAAAATGGTTCTTCGTCGTGGAGAATGCAGACGATCGCGCCGTCTCTGTCACCGTGAAGATTCAGAAGGGAACGGCTTCCCCAGTGCCGGCCTAAGTAAGGCATGTCCACCAGCTGAAAGGAGATCGGCTTACTCCGAGGTTTCTATGAACATCCCTCTCTATCCACGGCTGTCGCCGAGGCTGATTTCTGGAAAAGTCATAAATCCTGATGCAGAAAGATACGAGAGCCACGGAGGTTTTAGTTTGAAAAAAATGTTGTCGATTGCTCTTCTCGTCTCTCTAGCGATCTTCGTAGTCACGGTCCAAGTAGCTCCCGCGCTTGCCGAACATCAAGGGCTTGAAACGTCAGACGAACACAATGAAATCCAGCAGGTTACATTCCACATCGATCTTACCGGGAGCCAGCAAGTAGGGCCGGTAACTACTGACGCATTTGGACTGGCGATGGTCAGGCTCATTGACAATGGCACCGCAATATCGTTCCGAGTGATAGTATGCGACATCATCAACGTTACCGCCTCGCACATCCATGTCGGCGCGGCAGGAACGAATGGACCTGTTATCATTCCCTTCTTCCATGGCCTCTTCTCGTCGCCACACGGATGCAAGACCCTCGCCGAAGGAACCAGGACAGCCGCAGACCTCAACACCCAAGCCAGCCCATCGATTACCAGCTGGAACGACTTCGTCAAAGCTCTCCTCGCGGGCAACACCTACGTCAACGTCCACACCACAGCGAACCCGGGTGGTGAGATCAGGGGCCAGCTAGTACACGAGCACGAGAGCGAGAACGAGAACGACCAAGGCGACGATTAACCCTCGGGACCCACTTCGCCGACTATCCCCTTTTTCTTGCAGGCCTAATTCACCAGCCCTGCGTTCAGCCTAGTTTTTCCTGTCCGTACTTTGTCAGGGTCCACCTGTTTCCCCGTCCAACAGCTGCGGAAGAGACGACTCTTTGTTTGAGAAGAAGTTTCAGGTGATGGCCCACGCAGCTCTCAGTGAGACCAGCTTTCTCGCTAATTTCGATGACTCGTGTTTTTCCCTTCTCCATGGCTTCGATGATTTTGGATCTGGACGCTAGTCCTCGGTTGACGTTTCTCATTCCGGAAATGTAGGCTCGTGGGTGGTAGGGCGGTCTCACGCTTGTCGCCCTTTCTAGGCGAAATCTCCCACCAAGAGCTTTGTCTGCGTCCGGTCTTCCTCAGCTGATCGGAACGTCTCGTCCAGTTCAACTTTGATCAGGTCAAGTCTCTGTCGGTAGTAATCGCCGACACTGTACCGTTTGACCATATCAAAGGCAACTTGGAGATATTTCTCGACCCCTGCTTTGAATACGGTAGGTCCCAACTTGCCTCCGCATTTCACGCAGACTCCTTTCAAGGGTGCTCGGCGTGGTTTCCAATTGCACTTTGAGCATCGACATCTCTGCGACGTGAACGTTCGCAAGTTCCCTACCAAATCTCGTAGAATATGGGTTCCGAGGACTTTCCTAGCAACTTCTTCTCCTCTCACCGCCACGATCTTGTCCGCAAGATCGAGTTGCTCCTTGACTTTATCCAGCATCGTCGGTAGTTCCTTGTACGCGCTAGTCAATCGCGCGCGGTCTAGGTCTTCCGTAGGGTGGGTAAACCCGATGTTCCAGTTGCCCGACAAAGATTCCCGGGCGTTGTTCAGGGTCGGGACGAGGTCCTCGACTTCCTTGGGGCTCGCTCCGACTAGTGTTTTCTCGTAGAAAGCGAGGGGGAAAGTGGTGAGTGTTTCGATGTTGAACGCTTGTCGTGCGACTTCGGTCGCGTTTAGTAGTGGAGCGAGCAACAGCGGGGCGTCCATCAAACCACCAATCCTATCTGGAAGGTATTCTCTAGAGAAGTTCAACAGTACATCGAGCAATAGCGATACCGAGTCCTCGTCTCCATCGCAGTCTCGCCGTTTTGCAGCGTGGTATAGGGGATGGGCATAGCAGACGCTCGCTTTGGTGAATCCGACGATTCTTGCCACTGCGCCAACGGATGTATGAGGCGATAACCCGACGACCAGATGCCCGATTAGGTCTTCCTTTTTCGATGCCTTGTAGAGCTTGTCCATTCCGTAGTACGAGTTGAGCAGGTCGTCTAGGAACCTGGTTACTTTCAACAGGTACTCGCCGCAAGCTTCCGAGACGACAAGGTCCTGTATCTCCAGAGCGCACAACTGTCTCGGGTCCGAGAGCCCGTGACCGTCCATGTCCATGGTGTACCCTATCTCGCGGGCTTTCTCCAGGCTCAGCCCGATTTCCCCTGGTCTGAACTGGGTTAGTACAGCGTTTGACGCGTCAAACCGTAAGGTCCCGTCTTTGAACACTGAGACATCTGATTTCGCCCGTAACAATGCCTTCTCTAGGGGCTCGGGCATTCGGGTTTTGTTGATCAAACCTTTCACTCCTTTCACCGATCCTTCCATTTTTCCCAGCTTGAGCCTTCCAACTGCCTCTTCCAGCATTTCGACCAGGTTTACGTTGACGCTCCGATAGGCGACGAGGGAACCATTACAAGTGGATGACGAATCGTGCGATGTTTGGCCGCACTTGGGACAGTTCGTACTCATCTTCGTCTCTCGTCCACAGACTGGACACCTGAGTTTCGATTCCCAGCGACCGCATTGCAGACATGATCGATCCACCAGGCCCAACGCTACCACGGATTTCCTCGATGCCTCTATCAAGTCACGGCGTGGGCCACCGGCTTGACCCGTTGGAAATAGCCCGTGGACCCGTGGAGTCATGATCCTCTCCTTCGCTTTTTCTGGGCGTCCCATGCGTGCCCCGACAAAGATCGGCGCCTTGTTCTTTATTGGAAATCCTGCTAGCAAGCTCAGAGCTTCCAGCGAGCTTTGTCCCTTGACCTGACTTGATGGAACTTCGAGATTCAGAATCGTCCGAAGAACCAGAGCATCATCGTCTCGGAGCTGGATGGCACCCGCCACCATCTTATGCGGCATTCGAGCTTGCTCAAGAATGTCCTTCAACTTCTCATCGTAGGGTAGAACGCACGAGTCGTCGAGGTAGTGGATGAGTTTCTCGCGGAGATAGTGTACGTCTTGGATCGTCACGAGGCTCCAGAAGTAGGTGTAGGCTGGGTGTAGAGGAATTCCGAGTCTCTGGGATAATTCAATTGCCTCGCTGGCTCGCGGTTTGACCGAGAACGGGTTGTTAGCGAATTCCCGCAATCGTTCCGGTGAGATATTCAGCAATTGTTGCGCTTTGTTGCTGTTTTCCGGGTCGCGGAGTCTCTCCTCCAGCAACTGTGCCCACCACGACTCGACAAACCCCGACGGGACAAGCGCTCGATTGTTTTCGAGAAATTCCCCGTATCCTACCATCAGGTCGCCGAGAAACAGTATCTTCTGAATCTTGTCTCGCAGTGCCTTTGCTTCTTGAGGCGAGTCTACCCTCATCACAGAGCCATCGACGAGCTTCACGACAGGAGGCTCGATGCTGTCGACCGCATTGACGATCCCAGCCTTCCCTGGCCTTTCCAGTCTCATCTGGACGCCTACCGCAAGAAATCCACCCAGAATTTCCATGGTAGCTGGGTGAACACCGACCGATGCCATGCCAGTGTTTCGTGAGCGGCCGTATCGTATTCTGAAACCTCCGGCTGCTCCGGGGAAGGCGAATATTGGGCGTCCGCCGACAACGTCTTCCATGAACATGAATTCTTTCGCCTCTTCTCCTTCTGATGACGAGGTCTTCATCATAGCCAACCACCCCCAGCCTTCCAATCCTAGCTTCTCAACGATCTTCAGAACCTTGGTTGATCGTCCGAGCAATCCATCATTTACAACTCGTAATGCTCCGCCTCTGACTCTGTTCGTCTCGATCCGCATCAGATTCCGGTTGACCGCTACTTCGACGGGGTCTGTTTCCACGCCGTTCGGCTCAACGGTCAGGCGCATGATCGCGTCTTTGAGTACGCTGTCCGGGTTCCGGTATTGAAAGCGGGCGATGGATCGTTCGTAGAGGCGTAGTTCTTCGACGAATCTCATCGCTTCCTGTTCAGACGCGTGATACGGGGGAATGTTCAGTTGCCGACGGACGTAATCGGCAACAATCATCGTCAAACCCATCTCTGTCCCGCCGGCCGATCGCATCGGGCCAGCGAAGTATACGGCTAGGTGCTTTGATCCATCTACGTTTGTTCGGATCTTGACATCGTGGATTCCCTGTATCGGCGCCACGGTTACCGCCTCATCCAACACTGCTAGCGCCGTACGAACCGCTTGCTCAGCAGCATCCTCGGGCTCAAGGCTCCCGAAATGGCCCAGAACAATGTCCTCGCTGATTTTCAGCGCTGTTTCTTCGCGCGAGACTAGTTTGCTCAACTCTCGGATTCTAGCCGCAACCCCGCCTGGTCCAACCGATTTCTCAACTCGCTCAGCTAGATCATAGGTTGTCTGTGATTCGACTTTCCATGAAGGGTCGAGTCCTTTCGACCGGGCCTCCGAGGCTATCGCGTACTGCCGGTTGTATTCTTCCTCTAATCTCTTCGCATAAACATGGTTTGGCCGGTTCTCTAGGACTTGCACAGCGAGCCTTCGACTACCCGCCACCGTAAAAGGATTAATGATCAATTTCTTGTTGAGATACCCGAAACTGTTTCCAGGTTAGGTGATTACGCTGATTTGTGAAGAGCGAATCTTAAGAGTCAGATGCGGATAACCTGAGATGCGACACGCGATGAGTGATCGTTCGCGAGTCGGGAACACGGGAAGACGTTCTGCCTGGGATAACAGAACATCGGTACGTCGGCTTCACGGTATCGAATATCGAATGCTCGAGGACTCAGATGACATCCATGATTTCGTCAACACCGAGGTACGGAAGGAACTGGACGCAGACTTCGAGAGCATGGGTGAAGATCCCCGACATGACGCTCTCCTCAACTCGCTGGCGAAGCGGAAATGGAAGTTGGAAATTGTCGGTGTTGACGAGATTCGGATGAATCCTTTGATCCTGAACTCCGCTGACCTCAAGACTGGTCGAAAGTTCGTGGAGAGATTGAGAGAACGTCGGTCAGAGCTTCGTAAGGCGTTGGAGACCGGTGGAACGGTTATCTGGCCCATAGTCCTCCTGCGTGAACAACAACTACTTGTCGATGGATATTGTCGCCATTCTACCCTTCAGGAAATGAATATTCCCGAGGCATATGGCTACGTAGGACGCTTCGTCGACAAGTGAACCGATCCGTCTGAATATGACTTGGGTCGCCACGCTCGAACTCGAGTCGTACAACCCGTATTTACACGGCTAGATTTCACCTATCAAGTATTCTACTACATGTTGCTCTGAAGCTTATTTGCTAGGAACCTCTATTCTATTGTCGGTTCAAGTCGTGTCCACTGCGTTCACCAGGGTGCTGGTCAAAGGCGAAAAGGGACAGAGGGATATGCAAAGAATTCCAATTGACACCAGTGCTTTCTTCACGATTCTGCCCTCCGAAATCCTCTTCGAGATAGGGGCATACCCCGAGGACTTGAAAGCAAGGCTCGAACTTGAACGGGGAGATTCTCTGGAAGCCCGGGTCTATTCTGTCGTCGTCGCCGCTCAGGGACGAGAGGACGTTACCCTCGCCGTCACCTTCGAAGGTGCCCAGCCAGTTCTGGGCGCAAAGTTTCTGGAAGATCTTGGCCTGGACGTCGATTCTGAATCTGGCCTATTGGAGCCATCGGGGCATCATGTCTTCGCTTTCAACTACGAACCTTAGAAAATGTCCTCTAGCACTCGTGCCAGGATCATACTGCACTGTGACTTGGACGCTTTCTATCCCTCGTGCGAGATTCACCGGGACCCTTCACTGAAGGGCAAGGCATTGATCGTGGGCGCGGACCCGAAGAATGGCAAAGGGCGTGGCGTTGTCACGTCTTGCTCGTATGAGGCGAGGAAGTTTGGGGTTCGATCTGGAATGCCGATTAGTATGGCCTGGAAGCTTTGTCCCCAAGGGATCTTTGTGCCGCCTGATTTTGAACTCTATGGTGAAACCTCGGAAAGAGTGATGGATATCATGCGTGGCTTTGCGGATATTTTCGAACAGACCAGTATCGACGAGGCCTACATGGACGTCAGCAAGAGATGCAAGACCTACGATGACGCAAAAGTTCTAGCTTCCAATCTGAAAGAGACTCTGAAGGAGCGAGAGGGTCTCACTGTAAGCGTTGGGATCTCGCCTAGCAAGTCGATCTCTAAGATGGCCTCGGACATGCAGAAACCAGACGGGCTTACCCTTGTTCAACGGGAAGAGGTCGACAAGTTTCTCGAACCGTTACCTGTCAATAAGATCAGCGGAGTAGGCAAGAAGACAACTGAATTTCTCCAGAGCAAGGGAATCGGGTCTATTGGTCAATTGCGCAAAGTAGAGGCGAAAAAGCTCACGGACTGGTTTGGAAAAGGCGGGGTATGGCTTTGGGCAATCGCCAACGGGATCGAGGAGACACCTGTGGAAGAGAGAGGACTACGAAAGTCAATTAGTGTGGAACAAACATTCGAGAGAGACATCCAGAACAAGACGATGGTCCGGGACGCCTTAGAGTCTCTGAGTCACGAGGTTCACAACAGGCTGCTGGGTGAAGGATTGTGGTATCGCACTGTTGGCATCAAGGTACGATTCGAAGGGTTCATAACGTTTACCCGAGAAAAAACTCATACGGGATATGTAGATGACCTCGGGGTCATCCGGGAGTACGTAACATTGCTGTTCAGAGAGTTCGAGAAAGACCGGCGGAAGATGAGGCTAGTGGGGGTTAGGCTTTCTGACCTAAAGCCATCTGAAGGTAAGCAGGTAAAACTCGCCTGACAATCTATTGGTTGCGATTGGTTTCGTAAATCTGCAGACCCCACGATTTGAAGAGGTCTAGACTCCTTGCTCTTCCGATGATGTTGAGAAGCACAAAGCCGCCGATGTTTATCGCTACCACTTCTCCCGCGAGAATCCCTAGGATCGACAGGGCTAGTGGTATAGAGAAAGCAACGCTGAGGTAGCCTCCTACCACCACAGAAATCAGCGCCGTCTCGACAAGAGTAGCAACGAACCAGCTCATATTCCAATTTCTAATCTTCCAACCTCGTTGGCCGATCTTCCATGCTAGGAATCCGGTGAGAAGATTGACAAAGCTTCCACCCGCAATATCCAGTCCGATCGAGGCTGAAGGGAATCCTGTTATCGAATCCGCAGCGAAATTACCCACCACGGTTCCAATTCCCAGTCCGAGGATTGCAGGCCATCCGAAAAGGATGGCGAGAGGCATCAGGGCGTCTGCAACCCTCACCTGAATCGGAAGATTGCTGATTGGAGCGAATCCAATGACGAGCGCTGAGTAGAGTGCTCCAAATACGGCTGCTAGTGCGAGGTTCCTAGAACGGGAAACTGTGATTCTATCTTTGGTTTCTCTTCTCATTTGCCTCCCTACTCCGGGGTTTCTATGGCGCAACGGGTGGAAGGCCCCACTCACGCGCCGGTTGATTTCAACGAATAAGGCGGCGTTGTTTTAAGACTTGCTAGGATTCCTGAGGATCCGTTTGTTAGAACAATTCCTAAGACGAGCTAGCTAGTTCTGGACTGAAGGCTTGAGTGAGCGTCATCAGTCTATCGTAGGCTATCCGGTGCCGCAGAGTAATCTTCTCTGGTTTTCCTTCCTCCGGTGAAATTACGATATGACCTGTTCCCAGTAGGCCTGGTTTTTGAGTTCTATTGACAAGAAAATCGTTCCCGGACCAGAGCATTTGTCCGATTAGGTTATGGAGGCCCGAGTTCAAAATTCTTTGGTAGTTAGGATGTGTGGGCAATCGGGTCGCTCGTTGGATGCGCGAAATAAAGGAGGGATAGTTTCCGAAGAGGTCTCTACGATTAGGCCTGTATTGTTGCTTCCACGGAGACGGCCCGTGCTAGGGCCTGTTCTGGAGTAAGATCCATGCTGTGGATGTCTTTCGCATGAAGCTGGACATGTTTCACTAGCTCATCGTCAGATGGGGTCCGTAGCATGAAACCACAGTCGCAAGTTACTTGTTTCGTCAAGTTTGCTCGCCTTGGCTCGTTCGTAGTCGTCCCTAATAAAATGGCCACTATCGGTCTAGATGCGATTCGTAGCTTTGCGTCAGCGACGTGGTCTGATAGAGGGCCAGTTGTCGGCGACTATTCCTCGGGGGGTCTCCTTTACCCAGTCTGGGATAATCACGGCTCGCAGAAGTTCTTGCACGGAAATTCCTCGGTCTATTGCAGCGCCGGTTAGGACGCGATAGTTCTCGTCGCGAAGCGACATCATGAATTTTGTCAAAATAATACCACCTCCCATCGCCGCCGCCCCTAATAGAGTCATGTTCCGAGTCCTTATTTTTGCAGCCTCTTCAAACCTCGACAACTCAGGAGAGGAGAATCGTGATTCTCAATGAGGAGAGATATCCACACGCTGGCGGGATAGCATTACTATGCGGTCTTCTCCAAAGATTCTGGTAGGAGAAGTTCCTGGTTGCTCTGGAATAGGCTAATAATCGCGACCTAACGAACCAGTTTCAGGATCCGGTAATGAGGCTTAGCAAGTTATCTTATGTGACGCTCTGGGCAGTTCATTTCGATCAGGTCAAGGATCTCTACAAGGAAACTCTCGGTCTTCCCGTTGCCCAGGAGAATGAGAACTTCGTCATGTTCGATACGAAAGGGTCAGGGCTCGCGTTCCACCGGCTCACCAAAGCTCCGCCGCTCTCCCGCTCAACTGTCGAAGTGCACTTGGAGGTGAACGATGTCGATAAAGTCTACTCGTCTCTCAAGTCTAAAGGCGTGAAGTTCGACGGTCCTCCTGCGAACCGGCCCTGGGGCACTCGATCAGCGGGCTTCAAGGACCCCGAGGGGTTCGTGGTGGAGATCGTGGGTCCCTTGAAACCAGGCGAGCCCTCGAAGGGCAACTAGCGCCCCATGTTTACTCGTGCTTATGTTTCGGCTTGGCCTTCTTTTTCTCCGGCGTTAGAACCGGTGTTTGTGGGAACAAGTACGGGGTTGTTTGAGCCGCAGTCGGTGGCGAGCCTACACGTTCCGGTAGGTTCACTTCATGCTTCTCAGGCGAGGTAACCTCTAGGATCCCACTCTGGCTTAGGACTCTGTAGTGGTTTAGGCCTTGGTGGTGGAGGAACTTGTGGAGTAGTAGTTTGACTTGTTTGGTTTTTGCCCCCTCGATCTGAAGTTGCGTGCCCTTGGTTCTCATCTTGCCCTCGACCTTCGATTTCAGGAACTGGGTTGCTTCGCTCGCTCGGTCATGCAATTCTTTCAGCTCGACTGTCAGCACGGTTTTCGGCATGCTAAATCATACCGGAAGTCTTGACCGTTTAAGACTAGAGCATATTCTATCGCATACGACCCCGGATATCGCCCATTTTAACCCCTGATTCCGAATCTGAGCCCACGAGTTCTAGAACATGATCTTCCACGCTTATCCTTAGGGGAATCCACGGGGATCGAAAAAGGCAAAACAGGCCGATAACATACCCGTCTCAAAGAAACAATCGCAAATCTGGTTCAGACAGGAAACGGGTCATAGAAAAATGACCCAGATTGTGTTGAAGGTTCCGCGACGCAAGAGCGGTTGAAGGGAAACCTCTGATCCACGAAATCGCCCATTATCAGCCCTGATCGCGATTCTAGGACCCCCTCCAACTCTCCCCTGAAAATCGTTCGGGTTTGGCCGACATAATGGCGAGTTTCGCCTTGCGATCTAAGCCTGGAGTACGCCTGGAATGCAGAGACTCGCCCAGAATCAATACCAGACAGCAAGTCACTCATCCAAAAAAGGGGGTATTAGCCAAGCATCTCGCGACTCACAAGCGGTTTCTGCGTTCTTTGTTCTTACTATTGTTCCGTGAGAAACTCGGGTCAGCATTATAGCCACATATTCCGTTCCATATCTTGTGATTGATGCTGTAGTGCTGGTATGCTCAAGACCAAGATAGTCGCCTTCCTCGGCCTCGCCCTGACACTCTCGTCTCTCCTGTTAGGTTCCCAGACGCTCGGATACTCACGATCAGTCCTCAGTCTACAACTCGGCGGCTTATTCCTCGTTCTTGGCGGATTCTTTAGATTATTCGACAACCACAGTATACAAGGTGTCCTCGCAGGCCTGTATGACCTTGAGGCGACGATGCGCTAAAGGTTTCTCGATTCTAAGCTTCGTCCTTGTAGAACTTCGCTAGGTCTAGCGATTCCCGCGTCTGCTTCTCTAATTCCTCCATCGTCGGGTACACTGCCCTGTAAACCTCCAGAACACCCTTCTTCGATCTCACATGCACCAAATACGTTGGATACGCAGCATGCCGAAACACCTTCTTGCTCTCCCAGGACTCTGCCCGGTCATCCTCTGTAAAGCGAACATGAACGTTCGCGAAATGCACCCTTCCGCCAAGATCCAAGTTCATTTTTTGCGCAAGCTCCCGAAACAGCGGCTTCTGTTCCATACAACCTGAACATCCGTCCCTAGTGAGCGCAGTCACATAGACGACGCCTGACTCTTTCACGAGAGCTTCAACCGCCCCGTCATCCGCTAATCCCTTCAATCGTTGAAAATCGATCACTTCCACGCTTTTGCCAGAAATGACCTGGCTAGAAACCGTCAAAGCGACTCTCTAGAAAACCAGTCATATGTTCGATATAAGAATAAACTCTGTAGCCATCGCGGTTCAGTGGACAAAAAAGAGGGACGTGGTCCCTGTTTAGGGACCAGAACTTACCCAGGTAACTGAAAAGCTAGTGCTGTCGCTGGACGGGTTCGAGGGTGAGGCTTTTGTCGCGCCGCCGCTGGTCACCATCGTTATCTTTTGAACGTTCGAGCCGAACGTTCCAAAGGCTGCCGTGGTCACACCAATCGTCGCATAGCAAGTGCTGCCGACTCCTGTATTGTCGAGTCCGAATCTGACTGTCCCGAAGTTTGCAAGCGGGAGGATACCACCGCTGCTCGAGGGGGCCTCGGCGATCCATTCTGCTGAAGACTGTTGTGCCCTATGAACCATTGACGAGGTGCTAAAGCTCTGGCCCGTCGTAGTGTCAGAAATGCTGACGGTGAATTTTCCATTGCCCAACGCATGTGCTTCTGCAGATATCACGTCTCCCGGATGAACAGAGATGCCGTTGATGAGAAAAGATGGATGCGGAAAGAACTCGTACCAAGCATAGTACGTGGGGACGCCGTTCTGACAGTCAGAATCGGTACCTGTTTGCTCTACAGTGCCTGAACTGTACCCGTCGATTCCGACCCAGAAGCTAGAGTACTGGTCAGTGTTCGGACAATTGCCCTGTATCGTCGGGACCACCCATGATCCCTTTGCGTCGCTGACGGATCCGGCAGAGCCTGTCACGGCGAATCCGCTCCAGTTTGTGCTGCTAACGCTTCCGTGGTGAATGCGTGGTGCGACGACTATCGATGGTGTTGGGAGAGCCGCGGCAAAGCTGAGAGTTGATAGGAAGACAATAGCGAATGTTGCAAGGGTTGTTGTGAAGAAGTGTCGCATTGACAATTTTTCCTCGAGCATTTCTGCGAAAGCGGAATCAAAATAAGCCTTGTGGGGATCTTTGCTGGCCATTCTTGCGCGCGCCAAAATAGCCCCGTTAGGAGGATCTAGATTCCAGAGGCGAGACCTAGGGGAGCTATTTCTGCAGGACTCCGGGTTCGGGTCGGAGTTCCACGATGAGTCCATCGCTCCATTGGTACTTTGCATCCATCAGGTCCGACACCTTATTAGCCAGTTCGGGCTCTTCAGATGAATCGATAATCCGGCCCAGTCCCACGTACTTGTCGCTGTCCACCTCGAACGAGATTCCAGGATGGTTCTTGATGTTCCGAACCCAATGAGCCTCCTCACGGTATTGCGAGACGAGATAGAATCGTCCCTCATGTCGGATGTACCAGATTTCGATTCTGTGGGGTGCCTTAGTCTTCCAGCCTTCAGTAGTGAGATAGAGAAACTGGTGTTTGCGGTCCTTCAGAAACCACCCCTCTGAAAACCACACCTAATTGTTACTTCCTCCGCTTCTCTGGGACATAAGCTATGCCCTGAATCTCCACCTTCATCCCAAATAGCAGGTCGCCAGCCTGGACAGTCGTCCTTGCAGGCTTGGGATCATGGAAGAAACTGGAGTAGGCCTCGTTCATTCCAGAATAATCTGATAGATCTTTTAGATAGACTGTTGTCTGGAGGACGCAGTCCATATTGGATCCCGCAGCCTCCAAGATCCTCTTGAAGTTCTCCAGAGTAGCTTTCGTCTGGGCTCTAATATCTCCTGGAGTGACTTTCCCGTTCTTGTCGATTGGCCCCTGTCCTGAGACAAACAATAATCCTCCAAACTTGACTGCAGGGGAAAAGGGAAGACCCAGCGGTGCAGGTCTCGTTTTCACAACTTTCTTCTTCATACCAATCGGGTGGTCATTCCCCGTTCTCGGTGTTTAAGAGTTGAGAGATAACATGGTGGAATGAATTGTCATGCGGGAAAAGGCAGATTCAGGTTCAGAAATTCTCGGCCCAATACCTCTGAAACTAATCGAGGAGGCCGGAGAACGCATCAAAGGCGCAGCTCTACGAACTCCTCTCGTCCGCTTGAACGTTGACGAAGCACCTGCAGAAATCTTTCTGAAACTAGAGAATTTGCAACCTACCGGCTCCTTCAAAGTTCGGGGCGCAAGCAATGCAATCGCTCTTGCGGGTCCAGAGGCGAAGAAGCGTGGAGTATACACCTGTAGCGCTGGAAATATGGCTCAGGCGCTCGCCTGGCAGGCTCGCCAAAACAAGATTCCATGCACCGTAATCGTTCCGGACAACGCTCCGGAGACGAAGCTAGAAGCTATCCGAAGGTTCGGAGCAAAGATCATCCAGGTGTCGTTTGATGAAGTCTGGAAAGTCGTCGTTACTCATCATTATCCTCCCCTCGACGGCTCGGTGTTCATCCACCCATTTGCAGATATCCGAATGATGGCAGGCAATGGAACCGCTGGACTTGAGGTCTTGGAAGATCTGCCCGACGTTGACTCGGTTGTGATACCGTTCGGTGGTGGAGGGCTATCCGTAGGTATCGCCTCAGGGACACGTGCGAAAAGGCCCCAGACTCGGGTCTACGCTGTAGAGCCAGAAACAGCGGCGCCATTGTCTGCCTCTTTCGCAGCTGGTTCAGCCCAAGAGATCGAGAGGGTTCCCAGTTTTGTTGATGGTATCGGTGGAAAGAGTGTTCTGCCCGAGATGTGGGAACGCGCTAGGACCCTGCTTGTACCCCTCGTCGTTTCTCTCTCGGAGATCGCTGCAGCCATCAAGCTCTTGATAGAGCGCAACAGGATCGTTGCTGAAGGCGCTGGCGCGGCATCTGTCGCTGCAGCCATGACGGGCAAGGCTGGGTCGGGAAAAATTGTCTGCATCGTATCCGGCGGCAATATTGACTCTTCAAAGCTGGGAAAGATTCTCGCGGGTAGCGTTCCGTAGCTGCTAGGTCACTAGCTTCAGAACGTAGGACCCGAGGATTTTACTCGCCAGGATTACGAGAATTCCTAGGACCACCATTTTCAGCGCTGACTTTGTTGCTGACTGTTTGAGTGTGACTCCTCGGAATGCTCCAAGCAAGAAGAGCATCATGACTCCGATGATTATGGACGCTGTCACAGCGTATGTGTCCGGAAAGAGGACCAAAGGAAACAACAATACAAGCGAGGCCAGGGCGGAAGTAATCGCTGTGACAATTCCCGACCCTAAGGCCCTTCGATTGATCTTTCCCAACAATCGATGGACCTTCGGATGTTCCGTTGTAATAGGGACATGCCTTTTCTTGTTGAGGTTTGTTTGTCTTGACCGCTGGCGATTCGTCCGCGTTATCGCCTCCAGCAACTGCGTCTTCTTCTCATGCGTTTCCGAGAGGTAGACTGCTGCGAAAACAGATAGCGCGCCTGCCACCGCTCCGCCTACGCCCGTTGCGAAGATCTGGACTGGTATCAGCGCTGCAGAGCCTGCGGCTGATATGATTCCGAGCACTGAGAATAGGCCGTCTATGGAGCCGAAGACGAGTTCGGCGCTTCGACTCCCTGTCTCTTCAACTACTAGCTCTGTGCTCTGTACTGCCAAGTCGCGTCATCCCCGGAGGGGCATGCGACATGACTCTGTTCCCCGGCATGAGCATGCTGTTACTGGACGATAGCCTGACCAAGAATCGTCGCTGGGGTTCTCCAAGTGTTTCCTTTGTAGAGTTCCTGTTTTGTGGTTGGTGTCAGTTATGAGCGATTAGTTGCTGCTGGAATAGGCTGGGGTCCCGGATTCTTCTCCGGAGTCTTTCGTGTTTTGGCGTTCTTGGCAGTGACAGCCGCGGCAAGAAGGATCTTGGCCGTGTCCTCTATAGAGCCAAAACTCGTATCGAGGATTAAGTGGTAAATCGACCAGTCATCGACGCTGAATCCATAATGCTTCCGATATCTCTCAGCTTGCACGGCTTCCCTGTGCAATGTCTGTCTCCTCGCCTCCTCGAGACTAATGTGGTCTCGCGCGGCAATCCTCTCCAGCCTCACTACTAGAGGAGCGGTCAACAAGATCCTCAGGTCGGAAATCTCCTTCAACACCCACCCGGCTAGCTGCCCATCAACCACCACGTCACCACTCTCCGCTTCCATCATGGTCCTTTCATCTACTAAGCGGTCAATGCCTGGATCGGCGGCAGCCATCTCCTGGAATTTTTCTAGTGAAACCTTTCCTTCTTCAGCTAGCTTTCTGAACAGCATGCCAGCGGACACATGACGGAGACCGAGTGATCCCGCGAGTTTCGCTGCGTATGTGGACTTGCCTGACCCGTGTGGCCCGCTAACAGTCACAATCAATCCATGGAACCTGACGCGCGAGCAACTCGTCTAATCTCAGACGCCAAACAGTTGCCACACAGCACTCCGGCAAATAGGCGCGAGGGAACGCGCGAGCTCTTAGCCACTCCGACCGGTCTTCCCGTGACCACTCCGTGCAGCTCAGCTCCGCATCGGGAACACTGCGGGGTTCTGTGCGCCTTGGCTTCAAAGTGGATCGCTCGAACACCAGAGGGCAACGTAAGCACCTTTTTTCGGCGCCCGCTAGTTCTCTGCGACGGTCGCGTCAACTAGATTCTCCTGTTGTTGGAGTCATCGAGAACGAGGACTGGACTCCAAACAATCTTGACAATGGAATGCTCAGAGTGAATGAGCAGATTAGATACCAGTAGAACAGGGACAGTACTGAGAACATACCGTTGCTTGTTGTTGTTGTGAATGGTAGAGCGAGCGGCGCGTAGGCCACGGGAATCGAGCCAATCGCCGTGACGACGGTGTAGTAGATCAAGAGAAAAGGTATGATCGTGATCGGGTATGTCTTAAACTGCTCGAAGGTCGATCGCGAGCTCATCTTCATCATAGCAGACTGTCGTCTCATCAACTTCTCGAGCGCTTTCTCGTCTCCCTCTTTCTTGGCTTTCCGCACTGCACTTGTCCAGGCCATATACTCCCGTCTTGAGTTAGCAATCATCTTGTAATTCACGAGAAACCGGTTGGCAGACATTGTAATTAGCGAGAGAACGATGGCCGCGCCTAGCACCATGAGGGTCGCGGAGGGGGGATGACTATACTGACGAAGAGGCGCAGCCAAGGTGTTCAGAATGTCGTCGATGAAAGTCATTGTAGGGTCCGCTTCTGGATCAGCGCCAAAAGGTCTTCTGCCGCTCGCCTCTGATGCCCATCAGGATTCAATACTATTTGGATGGGAGCACCCGCCAAGACAGCATTAGCGCTCGCCATGTATCTCGACCATTCAAGGTCTGAACGAGCCTCGTCTACAGTCTTGCTGTCTCTTTCGCGCGTTCGGTCGGCATTCCTTCTCCTGGCAATGTCCTCGGGATCGGCTTCGATTAGGATAATCAGACCAGGATCAAGTGCTTCCAAGACTCTTCGAGGCGTTCCCGGCCATATGCCATCTTTGGTCCTGACGAACATGTGAGTGTCAACTACGAGGGCCGTTTTGCCTCCTGTCTTTCCGATCTTGCGTGCAGCTTGTTCTTGCACCTTGGTCTGGAGTTCGAGGTCTTGGCGGCGCATGTGGTCACGGTGGACTGTTTTTCCCCGCTTTTTGAAGAGCTCGTTCATTACGTTTCCAAAGTTGATGATCTTCAATGGGATGTTCTTTTCGTGTGCGACGGTTTCCAGTTCTTGTAGAACGGTGGTCTTGCCTACCCCGGGTATCCCTGCTACTATGATGGTGCGTGACAATTCGCTGGCTCACTGTCCGAGGAATCCCTTGACTCCAGGGTATATCTCGGTAATCCTCTCTTTCACCAGTATCTCATAGTACTGTTCGATGATGCCTACCGTAAGCAGTATTCCTGTTCCTGTGCCGAAAGCGCCGAGAAAGTCTGCGCCTGCCGCGATTGTGCCAATGACGATTCCACCGATAACGGTTACCGTTGGTATGTAGCGGTCGAGGATCTGTCGTATCGTGGTGCCGGAGCGTCGGAATCCTTCGACTTGCATTCCGGAGTCGATCAGTTGCTTCGCGACTGTCTTCGAATCCATGCCGCCTACCTCGACCCATGTGACCGCGAAGAAGACGCAGGCTAGGACGAAGATCCCCATGTAGACTGCCGCTCTAATGGGATCTTCAAGGACAACTGTAATGGATCTGGGGGCGAAGGTGTAGTATGCGAGGCCTTTGCTGGGGACGAGCTGTTGGTTGGTTGAGCTGGTGGGTACGAAGCAGCCTGGGAATAGGCTTAGCCAGAAGTTTAGTCCCGTGCTTGAGCACGTGGGGTTGTATCTTTGGAAGAGTAGTTGTCCGATAAAGAAGATGTTTCCGAAGAGGGCGGCTGCGAAGATGACGGGTATGTTGGATACGTAGAAGAACTTGATTGGGAAGCGTCCTCTGAAACCTCGATATCTGGCGTATGAGACTGGGACTTCGACACGCAACCCGTTGAGGTAGATTATGAGGATGAATACGCCTAGTGTTGTGAAGAGTCCGACCATGTCTGGTAGCCCGCTTCCTCCTCGGTAGAGGGCGCTCTGCCATGCGGAGAAGCTTCCCGGGTTGGATAGGACTGGTCCTATGGACTGGGCGAAGGCGAAGATCGCGCCGAGGGTTTTCTGATCTGAAACAGGTCCTATTGGCCCGATGGTGCTCCATACTATGGAGAGGCAGACGCCGGCGGCGATGAACAGGCTTATTCCGCTGCCGAATCCCCATTTTTTCTGCAGCATCTCGTCGAGTAGGATGATGACGACTCCTGCGACTACGAGCTGGACGAGGATCAGGAACTGAGATTGTATGCTAGGCGTGACTAGCTGTCCGGCGCTGTTTGTGACGTTGTATGCTCCTCCTATCAGGAAGGCTATTCCTTCGAAGATCGTCATGAATACCGAGAGTACTTTGCTGGCGCCGGTGAACAGGGCTCGGTCCGCTGGATTCGAGAAGTCGACATTGATCATCTTCGAACCGGAGAGCACTTGGAGGATTAGACCGGCTGTGACTATTGGCCCGATTCCGAGTTCGACTAGTGTTCCACGGTTGGATGCGAAGATGACTCGCAGGGGGCCGAACTGATCGTTGATGTTGCCGGTGTGGGTGATTCCGTAGATCGGGGTCTCAGCCATTATCAGATAAACGACGAGCGTGATCGCGGTCCAGATCAGCTTCTCGGTGAAGCCGACGTCTCTCGTTGGTGATCTGACGCCGGGGAGTATTCTGGTCAGGGGTTGGAATAGTTCTATGAACCTGACCGTTAGCGATCAGTCCTCTTTCTTCTTTGTTGGGAGGACAATTTCTCCGCCTGCCCTTCCTATCTTTTCTTGGGCACGTTCGGAGGTCTTTGCGACAATTATTCTTAGCGGCTGGCTTATCCCGCCGTTTCCCAGTAGTTTCTGGTATCCTGCTTTTCCGAGGTCAACTTCGACCATGTTACCGGCTTGTTTCGCGGAGCCCTCTTCTATCAGCCGGTCTAGCTGGAGAACTAGGTCGCTTACGTTGATCGCGTTAGTTATCTTTTGCCTGACGGGGTGGAAGCCTCTGCTTCCCATCTGCAGGTCGTAGCGTATGACCGCGGACCATTTGTGGCGTTTCCAGCCTGCGTTGCCGTGTCCGCCTAGCATTCCTGAGTCTCGGTGTTGGCCTGAGCGTCCCCATCCGTGGCATCGGGAGCCTCGGAGTTTTCGTGTTTTTCTCTTTGCGGTGGTCATGGCTGGGGGTTCACGTGTATGGTTTTTTGGCTGCTAGAGCATGCTCTAGTCTGAGCGTTTGTGGGGACCGGTCGCGGCGGAATTAAACGTTTTTCCAGTGCTCTTGATCGAGACGCGGTTTGTGTGGATGCGGGGAAAGCCAATTAGGGCCTTGCATCTGCTCCGTTGCGTTGCGGGCAGGGACTTGGTATTGCGGGAGTTGCCAAGCCAGGTCAAAGAGACCCTTTGATTCGAGGGTCGTGGAAGCGCAGGCCTGAGGCGCCTGTCCCGTAGGGGTTCGTGGGTTCGAATCCCACCTCCCGCACCAAACCAACAAACACTCCGAAGCTTTTCGTTCTTTCAGACTTTTGTCTCTCGCCTACTCTCGCACACGGGGACTACGCAAAAGTTATACGAATTTATTTTCCGGATCCTCTTTCTGTCCGGGGGGAATCCGCGCTTGTTTTTTCGAGACGGGTTCGTTATCGGCTTATCCAGGATTTCTTGATCCCCGTGGAATCCCCGAGTGATAAGCGTGGAAATCTATGCTCTCAAAATCGCCTGCTTGGAATCGAGATCTGGGCTGACTATCGGCTTATCTTAGCTGATAAGCCCGAAATTCGCGGACTTTATCCCTGCTCTTGGGTTTCTGATCTCTTGGCGGGCTCAGCGAAGGTTGGGTACATGTAGCCTGGTGGAGGTTTTGTTCCGGTTTCTTTTCGAAGACCTCTTTCTTGATGACGAACATTTCATTCTCCATGGATTCAAGGCTCATACTCCTCAAAATCGCGTCCTTGTACCAGATCAACTGACCTGCAAGACGGGTCCACCTGATCCTCTCGCTTGCTGGAGCGCGCTTGGACTTTGCCATCCTCGAAGCCTCGTCAATCAGATCCCTTAACGCCGCGATCATGTTATGCCTCTCGGACTGGCGCCACTTAGACATCAATGGATACGGATCTTTCTCCACATCATAGGGGGGATCCGACATTTCTCAAAAAGCCTAGGACTAAATCCTCTCAACAAGTATATTCACAAGAGAGCAGCACGAAGGTCCGAGCGGGAAGAGACATTCGGCAGGGGAGAGGAATTGATTTGGCTCGTCCTGATTTTTAGGATGGCGCCGTGAGTAGCATAGGAGCTGGAACCTGTGGTTCCACGCTTTTCGCAATAATTCTTGTTCATCCCACTCAAGAATGCATTTTAGACCGAATGGGATTGGCCCAGCAGCGTGAGAGATGTAGAGGGAGCGCTTAGATTCACTTCAAGAGAGCGCTGGCGGAAATGGCTTGAAAAAAACATGCCACCAAAATTGCGGCGCTGTTAGTAGTCTACAAGCGGCCCCCGAAGAACGAAAAATTTCCATCTCGTCATGCTCGCAGAGGGCCTGGAAGCTATGCTAACAATGGGGAACAATCTCCGGATGATAGACAATCTCCAACATAGATTAGGTATTCTCCGCGAAGAGGTTTGACGCGTGCAATTTCCTCCAGTAGATGGCTACTAGAAGAGTCCAGAAGCTTCACTATGCCTTCATCCCGTACAACGGGATGTCTCTGCGGCGAAGCTGGACGTCTAAAGACCCCCTTGAGCATCAATTCTCGTCCATTAGAATGTCTGCAATGATGGCACAACTGTCAGCTACGGGCCCGCCAAATACTCTTATCTGGGACGACTACTCCCCGCCGTACACCTCGAGTAACGGATCGTAAGCGTGAGGCTGGAAAAAATGGGTCCTGATGGCGTCGTGACAGATTCGTCTCTAGAAAAGAAGCCAGAGGAGAAAGAGAGTCTTCCAATCGCGACCAGGGCTATACGGCTTGATGGAGATATTGACCGTGCGCTAGAAGCGATTGCAAAGCAAGAAAACCAGAGTGTCAGTCTCATCATGAACAAGGCCCTTCTCAGGTACGTAGACTGGGAACACCCGGCCGGAAGATTTGGCCTGATACCAGTGTCGGCTAGCGTCATGAGGAAGCTGTTCGAGCTATTGACTCTTGACCAAGCTAGGACTTTCGGCAAGGAGGCCGGAGCCCAATTCCTTTCCGAGTTCGTAAATTTCCGGTTTAAGGTCTTGAACTTCAACGCACTCCTCAAAGCACTCGACTTCTTGGGAGACCGGTATGCCAGAGAATTCCATTTCGACCAGAGCTTTGATGGCAAAGTCCACACCATCATAATAAAGCACGATAGAGGATCTGCTACGTCAGCATACTACGCTGAGGCATTGAAAGCCCTTCTCGAGCGCTTAGGTCTCAGAGCAGACACGGTCGAAAGCGATCAACAGGTCACCATCACCGTCCGCGGTCATGATTGAAAGAATGAACACAGGTCGCCACGCAATAAGGGTCTCATATCGGACCGGCCATCGAAGTCAATCCTCCTCTCCACATCTGCCACTGACAGGCCTATTTGGCCGATAAGTTCGGTCAGAGAACGGAGAGCTGTTTAGGAAATATTGCTCAGTTCGATCACCTTGGGCCTTTTCCGGATCATTCGCGCAATCGGGGAGGAGTCCGAGGACTTGTATGCTTGCCGTTCTCTTCGACTCAAGGGTAGGTGCGCACGCTCGAATCTCTCATCGCCGGGAGGCTGTAGGTTCTTCAACGGGTCCATCGAAATCTCTGCCACGACTTGGTTGTCCGTGCTGGTCAAACTGAACCGTTTGACCTCGCCTTCGAAGCTCTCTCTGATCATAGTTTCCAACATTCCTTCATAGAAGAGGGACCATTTCTTCCCCATGCCATGCAGAAGCGTCAACATTCGCGTGGAGCCAGTTGTGGCTTGGTCGAAATGGAACATTCTTCCGTATCGGCCGAACAGTTCAAGGACGCGGATACGAGGCACGATGCCATGCTCCCGAGAATAGGATGTGGCAACAGTCCTCCACTCGTGGAGCCACTGCGACTTCCCAAGCTCGCGGACATGCTCCTCTGGGACCCACATCATCAGTTTGACGAGAAGCGAGGAGAATGTCGACGCAACCCGGAACCTCTCGCTAACCACATCCCACTCCACGTATTTCCTCAACGCACGGTTAGCGATGACGTTTACACTGAGACCTTGTTGTTCGGCCTCCTTAGTGAGTCTTTCAATGGTGTCGGTTTCCAAATGAAAAGTGAAGGTCTTCGACTTGACTCGACGCGATCGGTTTGAAGAAGACAAAATTCTCGATCCCCTCTGAAGGAGGCTCCTCGACCCAGGGGTGTTGGTCCTGAGAACTAGCGAAAACATTCACATTTAAACCAACACTTTTGGCCAAAGAACAAGAATAGCCCGCAATCATTAGAATCCCGCCACAAACTAGCCCTGCGGATATTAGGAGACGACCGGAACAATGCAGCGCTGGCTTGAGATGGATACATCAACACGAAAGGATGGTTCCAAAGTCAGTGGGTTCCAAGTCTTGGATTCCCGTTATCGGGTTCAGCACAGCATGTTCAAGTCGGCGGTCTCAGCTCTGCGATCATCCTTCGTTAGTGAAATGAAGGTGAGGCATCTGAACAACGCACTGACGTGTTGGCCTTGATCCAACATCGCTGCCATCCCACGACATGCGCTCCGCGTTGAAGACCGGTGTGTCAAGCGGCGCTTGACAGCATAACCCTTTGCCTGATCAGGCCGAGTGAGCCGTCGTTATTACTACCTTACCTAATTCCGAACTGTGATCGTAACCTGTTGATCGCTCTCGACCGTGTCCACTTTAAGATTCAAACGATTGAATAGAACCTTCGCCATCTCGGCGTAGTATGCTGACGTCATAGGTCCTCTATCGTGTTTGAAAATGATTGTGTGCATGCTCCCATCGAAGCTGTGTTCGAATCTGAAAGATCGGGCGTACTCGCTACCCAGAAGTTCCAAGGCCTTTACCGTAGTGTCAAAGTCAATCTTCTTGAACCAGAAGTTGATAAACTCAGAATACTCGTTCTCAGCCGACTGTCTGCCTAATTCCCTAGCTTCCGCGTCAGTGAGGCTCTCGTATATTCTCCTCATCTTGGCAGTAAACACCATCATGAACCCAAACTTCTCCGCATAGATCTCCCACTCAACATGTCTCCTGAGTGCTTTGTTAATTATGAAACTAATACTCACGTTTTCTTGATTCGCAAGCTCCTCCAACTTGAATAGAATGTCACCCTCAAGTCTTATGGTACGCGTCTCGCTCGAGACACGCGCGGGTTCAGCCTTCTCGGTTTCAAGCAATAGTTCGGTCAAGGAGTTTACCATGATTGGCTACCTGCGCCTGGTCGGCGGTCATCCTCCATAGGAAATGGGGATTTCTTGGTGCATTCGAGTCTCAGATGGTTGCCTACGGTATGATTCTGACCAGGTTGGCTTGCCTATTTCACGGGGAGTCTTTAGACGGATTACTACTTGGTCTTCGGTGCGTTCGGACTCTGGATCTAGATTCAGAAGGCCCTTGAATATGCTGGTCAAAAATTGTTCGTTGAAAACGGACCCTTTTGCGCCAAGTCCGTGTTTCACTATTATTGTATGCACTCTGCCATCGAAGGTGTGTTGCAGGCTGAAAATTCGGGCGTACCGGGAGCCGAGTAACCTTAGAGTTTCGAGAACAGTGTCCAGGCTTAGCTTCTTGAACCGGAAGAGTATGAAATCTCTCCCAAAGTTCTTTGCCGCCCATTCGCCTAGTTCCCTCGCTTGTTCGACTGTAAAATAACTGTACATTTTCGCGTGCAGGAATCCTGGTATGGCGACGAAGCCGAATTTTTCCGCCGCGATATCCCATTCAGTAAGCTTTTGGAGAGACGAGGTCACGAGATAGTTGACGCTGACACGCTCTTGTCTGGCCAGTTGTTGTAGCTCCAGATCGACTTGGGGGCTAAGCCGTATCGTCCTTGTAATCGTTTCGCGTGGCGTAAGGGTTCCCTGGTGGTACAACTGGTATTGGCAGGTGCGTATATTACTGTTCTGTGGTCTAATCCAATCACTTAGAACACCGCCCACTCTGGTGGATATCTATTCCTACACTTTTCTCTCCTGCGATTTCCCGAGTACGGCTTGATTGGTGCTGTCGATTGCAGTCAGCTTGTTAACGATGGCGGCGAGATATTACATGTGAGCACGACAGAACGTTTCGGATGCTCTTCGACTATATATCGAATGGTCTCCCTCCATTTGGCACCTTGTCCACCAAATCCAATGACCACAAGATGTAAGCGAGTATTTCGCAAGCAAAACCAGCCAAGTGAATTGGACGAATTTCCACCATTACACGTTGGAAGAGCTTTGGCTCTAGACACCTGACTCTTATCAAATTCTAACTCAACACCGTCCAACACGTTTCTTCTGTCGCCAGCTGGAAGCGTATTCGCGTCACATGATCAATTATCGCAGATTGACTTGCCAATTGAGTTGCGATCATTTCCTCTGTTGTTGTTCGTAAACGTCCAGGCTATATGCAACAACGGTACTTACTCAGTAATCTCGGGATAGCTACGGAGTGAAAGTAGATGCCAGTAGAATTTGAGATGCGAAAATGGTGCGCGATCGTAAAGCTCGAAGGATACACGACTCCCGCTAGCGCACGAGCACTAGTTCAAAAGTTTCACAATATCGTCGAGGGCTTCCGAGATGAGGGGGTCGACCTTGACGTCTTCATGCTCGTGGAGGATGAAAACGAGCTTCGATCAGTGGACGAATCTGTTACCCGCAAACCCGACAGGACGAAGGAAAGGTAAGTTCTCACACTAGAGTATCGAATTGAGGGTGAACGCGCATTAAGTCTTTGATGTTAACTTGGGAATTCCCGCCGAGAATCATAGGCGGCATTTCGACTCACGTCTACCACCTTTCAAGGGCTCTGGTGGAAAAGGGAACCTCGGTTCGCGTGATAACCTGCGATTTTCCCAATGCCCCTGCCGAAGAGATTATTGACGGGGTCCCGGTATCGCGAGTCGATAGCGGCCGGGTTCCTGAGTCCAACTTTCTCCTCTGGATCTATCATCTGAACTCCCAGATGATCTCGAAAGCTACTGAGCTATTCGAGACTGAGAGATTCGACTTGATACACGCCCATGACTGGGTTGTGGGAAGGGCGGCTGTGGAACTCAAGAATCGGCTTGGTCTTCCGCTAATCTCTACAATTCATGCGACCGAGATTGGAAGGGGAGGTAGCTTAGACGGTGAGTATCGCAGGAAAGTGAGGGACATCGAGCGGCTACTGGTAGAGCAGAGCGACGGGATTATCTGCTGCAGCAACTACATGCTCGACCATATCCAATATGTACTCGGTGCAGTGAAAACCAAGATCCGCGTTATTCCAAACGGTGTCGAAGCATCTCGGTTCAATAACGGCCGCCAGCCACAACTCATTCCGACTGGAGTTTCCGAAGACAGAAAAACCATACTCTACGTCGGCCGGATTGTTCGCGAAAAGGGTATCTTCACACTCCTGGATGCTTTTGAGAAACTGCGAAAGCAGGGGAAGGATGTCAGCCTCGTCCTCGTAGGTGAAGGCCCACTCAAAGAGGATTTGGCCAAGGAAGTCCTCCGGAGGAAACTGAACGACCGTGTTAAGCTCGCAGGATTCGTTGACGAAAAGAAACTAGTCTCCCTCTACAATTCAAGCGATGCCTTTGTCCTACCATCCCACTACGAACCCTTTGGAATGGTCGCACTCGAAGCAATGGCGTCACGGGTCCCTGTAGTGGTCTCAGACGTCGGAGGACTCTCCGAAATAGTTGAGGATGGAATAACAGGCGTGAAGGTTCCAGCCGCTAACCCAAGCACCCTCGCAGAAGGTATTCTTCGAGTGCTCGAGGATCGAGAACTCTCAGAGCAGTTGAAGGAGAACGCCTACCGAGCAGTGCAAGAGAGATACAGGTGGGATATGATTGCTGAGAAGACAATCGAAGCCTATAGAATCAGTTTTGCCAAACCATCACCGTCTTCGAGAGCGGTAGAAGATGCTGAATTTCTCAGCGACCCAGCATTAGTACAATTCCTCTTGACGATAGGTGCAACAGACGGGGAGGGAGCCATAAGCGCCGGAGAGATAGCGTCTTTAATCAAATCCCCCGAAACTCCTGTGAAGCTCAGCCTTGGAAGGCAGGCCTCGCTGGGATATGTGTCAACAAAGCTCACCCCAGACTCAGCGAGAGTTCGCTACCACTTGAGTCCAGTCGGCATAATCAAAGCCTGCAGTGACATGTCATGAAAAACGATCAACTTCTGTCTTCATCTTCTCTCCATCAGATCATCATCAGTTACTCTCTACTCATCAGCAGACTCAGTCTCGAAGGAACTGCAAAGGACTCAAATCAGGATCAGCGATGAAGACTGAAAACAAGCGTAGAAGCAGAATCATCAGGCTGGTCCTCCTGACGGCAGTCTTGGCTGCTTCGCAGACCATCGGCTTCGAAACATCATGGAAATTGCAGACGGTCAATGCAACTCTATCGAGCAGTTCTGCTTTCCAGTACATAGTCACGATCTTAATGGAGAACAACGGGCTCTGCGACGTCACTCCAACCGTTGTCTCTGGTTGTAGCTCCTCGTCAATACCCGCACCATACCTGACTACACTGGCTCAGACTTACGGATTCAGCACTCACTACACGGCTGTAGATCATCCCAGCGAGCCTAACTATGTTGCGTTGTTCGGGGGAAGCACCTTCGGCTACACCTCTGACGGCTACTGTTGTTTCCAACTTAATGCGCCAAATCTTGTTGACCGACTAGAGACGGCAGGGCTCACCTGGAAGGCTTTTGCCGAGGACGCTTCAGGTTCTGGAACATGTAACTTCATGCCGCCCAGGTGGGGAGATCATTATCCGTTCATCGGCTTCAGCGACATGAAAACATCCGCGCGATGCGCCGACATGCTCACCACAACATCGCCCCTCGACCCAGAGTTCGTAGGCGCACTCAACGGAGCAACACTACCGAACTATGTCTGGCTCACTCCCAACGACACTGACAACATGCACAGTTCTTCAGTTGCCGTAGGCGACGCCTACCTAGCAACCCTAGTCCCGCTGATCCTGTCCAGCAGAATGTTCACCACCCAGAAAGCGGCACTATTCATCGTATTCGACGAGGGAAACGACTTTTGCCCAACAGGCAACAGCAGCAGTGACTGTGTCGTCGCAGAATGGTCCGGCCCAGCAGTGAAAAAAGCCTATAGCTCAAGCACGTTCTACAACCACTATTCGTACCTCTCAACTCTCGAAGCAAACTGGAATCTTCCAAGTCTAACTTCCAACGATGCGTCAGCCACTCCCATGACAGAGTTCTTCGGAGCCTCGCCACCACCCGCGCTCTCAGCTAGCTTCACCTACGGTCCATCTTTCCCCCAGACAGGACAGACCGTTTCGTTCACCGGCTCAGTTTCAGGAGGAAGCCCTCCCTACAGTTATTCTTGGAGCTTCGGTGATGGATCGACTGGAATAGGATCGTCTGCGCAGCACACCTACTCTTCTACGGGAACACTCACCGTGGCCCTCACAGTGAAAGATAATGGCTCGCCCCAGCAGACCACGACATCTCAGCAATCCCTAACCCTCTCGGGTGCGCCTCCTCCGCTGACCGCTAGCTTCGCCTACAGTCCTTCTTCGACCCAGGCAGGACAACCGGTCACGTTCACAGCGAGCGCCAGCGGTGGGACGTCTCCTTTCACTTTTAGCTGGTCCTTCGGAGACGGATTGACCGGAACAAGCTCTCCTGTAACGCACACGTACTCGTCGGCAGGATCATACACGACTGCTCTGACGGTCAAGGATAGCAGTATCCCACAGCAGACAGCTACCTCTCAGAAGGCAGTCTCTGTTACTCACCCGCCCCCTCCCATATCTGCGACCTTTACAGTCAGTCCGTCTTCGTCTGACGTTAGACAATCTATCTCGTTTACAGCCTCTGCTTCCGGAGGGGCTCCGCCTTACAGTTACTCGTGGAGCTATGGAGATGGTTCTGCGGGGACAGGTCTCCAAGTGACCCACACTTACAATAGTGATGGAACCTACCAGGTCACACTGACAGTCGCGGACTCACTGGGCAATGCCGGGACAGGATTATCGCCGGTCGTTATTGGAATGGCTTCCCTGCAAGATGGATTCACGTATAGTCCTACTAGCCCGCAACCAAGTGATAGTATCAACTTTACAGCGTCTGCGAGAGGCGGGACTCCACCATACTCCTACTCTTGGGATTTTGGAAACGGAGCCTCAGCCTCGGGAGGCTACGCAACCTACTCCTATGCATCGGCCGGATCCTACACAGTGACTCTGACCGTCATCGATTCTGCGAACCGTTCGAATAACACTTCTCAGAGGCTAACCATTTACTCGCCCGCTCAGCCAGATTTCAGGCTGAACACGGGTCAGTCGACCCTCAACGCTCAACCGGGTTCTGACCAATCACTAGCTATCACGGTAACGAACGACGGGGGTCCTTCGGGAACAATCATGTTCAACGCAACGATCTCACCAGCTGGGCCTCAGATCTCGCTCAACCCAGCAAGCATTACTCTATCACCTGAAGGTTCAGGCTCTACCAGTCTGAACGTAAACGTCGCTCCAAACACTACTCCCGGACCTTACTGGATACAAGTGAATGCTACCAACGGATCCGTAACGCATTCTGTCACTGTACAAGTCGATGTCGCTCAGCATAGCCAGCCGCCCACGTCAAGTCAGCCGTGCCAGTTCTGCCTCGTCTCAACTGCAATCATTACCAGCTTGGTAGTTGCAGGCACGGCAACACTTGTCACCCTTCAAATGCGCAGACGAAGAATCCCAACGTTTCGAGTCAGCACAACGAGCGAACACGATCCAAACAGAGCTGGTCAGCGTCTAGGGAGGCCGCTTCAGTAGCTTGAGAGTGTACATGGAGCAGCTTCGGCCCGACACTCTTGAAAACCTGGCTACGAGTTACAGACTGGGTAGCGCTATCCAGTCCGGAAAGCCTGCGAAAGGCGCACACTACGTTGTGTATCGACTCCGCACGCCGCGTGGTGATTTTGCCCTACTCAAGCCGCGACCACTCTCGATCAACGAATCGTACGGAACAAGCCTTCTGGAGGAACTCCGCCGAGCGAACAGGATCTTTCATCATCTTGCCCGCCACGGATTTCCCGCGCCCGCTCCTCTGTTAACGAGAGCAGGTTCGACGATAGTGACGATCAAGGGAGAACACCATGCTGTCTATCCCTATGTTCACGGCCGGGCCATGGTGAGAGGTAATATTCGCCAAGTAGCAAAGGCCGGTGTAACCCTTGGTTCTTACCACCGCATAATGGCAGACTACCCGAAGAGAATGAGTCGATCCGAAGAGCCGTTCCCCAGCCGATTCCAAGACCGAGTGGACTTGTTCACCGAAAACGTCGAGGCCCTGGACGGACAACCCTCGGCTCTTGGGATAGAGGCGAGTCTGGACTACTTCAAGGACAGTCTGCTGGACATCGAGTTATCGCTGCTGAGGCTTTCGTATGAAAATCTGCCGCAGCTGACAATCCATGGAGACTACAGACGCCAGAACATTCTGTTCGAAGGGGACAGGCTAGCCGCGGTCATAGACTTCCATCGCTCTAGGATTGAAGTTCGGTCCTTGGACCTTGCAATAGCGCTCGCGGACATTCTACCGAGCACGAGTAATGGGCACGCTCTGGGCCTGGCTCGTAGTTTCATCAATTCCTACGAGAAAGTCCAGCAATTGTCGAATGACGAGCAAGAAGCTCTCCCTGTCCTGGTAGAGGCGAGAGTTGCTTGGAGAGCTCTTCGCAGGATTCGCAGAATCGTCAATACCAAAGACAAGAAGAAGATGCTGAGACGAGCTCGAAAGTTTCAGCTCTACGTCAGTCATCTTCGTAGGGTCAGGATGATCCGGTCAAGCTGGAAGCAGATATTCGCGGAGGAAAGTAGCCGGTGATGAATACGGCCGTAACCGTTCAACGCGAAGTCGCTGCTCTAGCAATAGTCCACCACGCAAACCAGTACGTGGTCACGGATGGTTATGATAACCGGGTCGGAATATCAGGGATCGTCGGAACCTCCTCGTCTCAAACGGGTCTCCTTCGAGTCCTGAAACTCCACGAACGATACAGAGTCCCATTTAGCCTCCATATTAGCGGCACCTTTCTCGAATCTCTAGCATGGCACAGCCCTGAGTTCCTCTCGGAGGTGAATCGGCTGGCTGGGCTTGGGCTGGTGGACCTCTTAGGCGGCGCCTACGCCCAGAATATGACACGATTCTTCTCCCCAGAGCATAATCTGAGACAGATGAACGAGGAGCTCCTCCTCTACGAGAGCCTCATCGGCTGGGACCCGAAGAAGATCACAACATTCTGGCCAACAGAGCGCCTCTGGGAAACTGAAGCAATGGCGCCTCTCCTGACAAGCTGCGAACTACTCAATGGAGGCTATCAGCATGTTGTGATAGACGATAGGCTGCTCCATTCTACGACAGGAAGCCCCAGTCCTCGCCAACTCTACGACTACGACCACGCTTGGAACCCGGTCAACTTCCAGATGCACCGTATCAAGAATGGCCTGGGACTCTGCGCGCTCCCAATCTCGTTTGGACTCCGCCGAAACATTCCTCCGCGAACACGAGAAGACCTGGAGAAAACCCAGGCTCAGCTGGAATGGATTCTTGACATTAGCTCCGACTATGACAATCAGCTCGTCGCAATCTATGCGGACGACATGGAGAAGGTCGCCGGGGTAGGCTGGGACGCAAGGGGTCCCCTCCAGTTCGAGGCGACGCTCAGATGGCTCTCCGAAAACCCATTCCTCCAGCCTGTCAAGCTAGCCGAATGGGCTGCCACGCACAGGGCAGGATCCGAGAGACAGATCGACACGGGTGCATACGCAGAGCTTGTCGATGAGTTCGGGGCTGGTGAGAACTACGAGTCTTGGTATTACGACCCGCGATGGTCCCTCTACCGCAACTACTATGCCTGGTCAGAAGAGAGAGTGCGAGAGCTCGACTCTAGTGGAGCCGACCCGGCTCTCATGCAACTCGCCTGGAAAACTCTGCTGGCAACGACATGGCAGACGGCATGGCACACTCCCCGGACCGGGGCCCATGGAGAAAATCTAAGCGATGAGGGGCCCAGCGCTTGGACCCGGGCTATAGCCAGTCATAGTCGGATCGCAGCAATAATTGCTGAAGCAGCCTACTGGATGACTCACAAGAGTGGCCGGGCCCAGGCTGATCTTAGGGATCTGGACTCAGACGGGGAAGACGAGCTTGTTCTCAAGAATGACAAACTATTCGCGGTTTTCTCTCCAAGGCATGGCGGTCGCCTGGTCTACCTGTTCACTGTCAGCAATCCGCCGGGCAGACTGGTGATCGGGAACCCCATCGACGATTGGAATCTACTAGAAGATCTCCACGCATACATGGATGCTCCACCCAATCATCCAGGAGCACTCGCAGATGTTGGATACGAGCATGACCACTACACCACAGAGCTACGCGTACCGTATGGAGACACCGTATGGGCAAGACTCTCAAACTCCGAGAAGAAGAGCACCGGCTTTGGAATACTGAAGAATCTCAGCCTCGGAAAGGGCGAGAGTACAATCCGCACAGAGTACAGCCTCCCGAACTCTCTACCCAGACTGTCCACAGAGATAGGATTCTCACCAGATTATCAGCAACTCCTCAGAATGGGACCATCAGCCGTCGAAGAATGTTCTCCCGCCAAGAGCATCAGAGGATGGTCCAACGAAGGAGTGACCGTTGGGGCCCGGCTCGACGGAGGATTCGCGATATGGGATAAGCCGAGACAGGATCGGTTCGGACATGGTTACCTCTTGAGAGTGACAGGATTCCGTGGTTTCACTGTCTGGATAGGAGCGGAGGACTAGTACCAGGTATGACTCAGACGAATCGAAACTATCTTAACAGTGGATCTTTCAACGAGCCCATCCTCCATGGGCTGACCGAGGTCGAATTCGTAAAGGACATCCTAACCACCGAGGCATTCGACCCACGGTTACAGCAGCCGCTGGAGGGGTTCGAGACGCGAATCCTGAAGAGGCATCTACGCAAGGTAATAATCGACTACACTCTAAAATTCAAGGACTCGACCAGAAACTACATCGGCCTATACAGAGAATCAGACCAGCGTCTCGGACATACTTTCTCAGTCATGAAGACCCTGAGGTCAAACGGATTCGGACAAGAAAGCAATCTAAGAGTACCTAGCCCTGTTCTCTACATACCCCCACTTTCATTCCTCATGATGGAGCAGGCTGAGGGTCAGCCACTTCGTGAAATGTTCGAAAGCAGAATGGATTCAGGGCCTTACGTGAAGGGCGCGGCAAGATGGCTCGCAAAACTGCACAACAGCAACATTGGACTGGACGGCGAGTTCTCCCGTGATGATGAGATCGAAGCCTCTCGGAGATATGCGAGAGCTGGATCGTGGCTCCTTCCCACTCTAAAATCGGATATACAATCGATTTCAAACCAGCTGATCGACGCGCAGAAAACCCTCCCGCTCCACGCGAGGAAGCCCATTCATGGAGACTACCATCCGAGGAACATCATCGTCTCGCACGATCTGACAACCGTCATAGACTTCGAAGAAGCCAGGATGGGCGATCCTGCCTTTGACGTCGGCTATTTCGTAGCTCAGACCAAGATGACCCATGGACTGGGAGACGCCACTTTCGAAGCCGTCGAAGCATTCATCCAAGAATATCAAGAAAACCAGCCAAGCATAGACCCGGATCTTACGCAGCGAGCAGCAGTGTTCGAAGCACAGACATACCTTCAAAGAATCTACCACACCTACTACCTACTCGCCCTCAGGCCAGACTTTGATCTCATCTCGAATTGGCTGAACGAGTGCGAGGGTTGCATTCGAAAAGCACAGAGTAGTCGCCTGGAAACGGGGAAGCACTAGGACTAATGATCTCTTCAATAATTCGAAGCGGGAATGCACCAGCCTCCAGACTCTCAGTCCGGGCAACTCGCAACAAGCGAATGACAGGGAAGATCCTGACAATATTAGTCCTCTGCGTAGCTCTAATCCCACTGGTACAGCAGAACAACATTCTCTCCCCGTATGGGAGCCCAGCTGCTTCCACAACTGGAGACGAATTGCACCCTAGCATTACAAACCCGATGTTTCCTGCTGCGATGCAGCCCACAGCAGCCATCACATTCAGCCCGTCTAGCCCTGCAGCCGGATACCCCGTTACTTTGAACGTCACGTCTAGCGGCGGAACAGCACCCTACACTTTCTCATGGACGTTCGGAGATGGGACAAACGGGACCGGCAACCCGGCCATCCACACATTCGCAAGCTGGAGCTTGGGGTACAATGTCACGGTGACCATCAAGGACGGCACTGGAGCTGCCGTCTGGACGTATATTATCCTCAGTGTCAAGAACGACGTGCCTCCCGTACCAAAGTTCACCTGGACACCTACAATAGTCTTCACTGGAGAAACAGTATTCTTCGACGGCTCCACTAGCTCTGACCCCGACGGAGCAATCGTGGACTATGTGTGGGACCTCGGAGAGGGAGCCCCCCAGACAGGGATCGGTGTTCTTCACACCTACTCCTCCCCGGGAGTATACGAGGTCAGTCTCTCGGTAACAGATGACAGCGGAGTCACCGTGATCATGCCGATGGCAGTCTGGGTTCATCCCGCGCTGGCCCTAACCGCCTCCTCCAACGCAACCCAAGGACTCGCTCCGATGGGCATCTCGGTCAGCACACAGGTCTCCGGCGGACAGTATCCATATACTTATTCGTGGGACTTTGGAGACGGCCTAACATCTACCCGTCCAAACCCGATCCACAACTATACGATTCCCCGCGTTTATCGAGTTGAGGTGACAGTGACTGACTCGCTAGGCCACGCTGCCTCGCAAGTCATGAACATAACAGTCATCGCTCGGCCAGTCGAACTCACCTTTCTCGGACTCTCAGAGACCACCCTCAAAGTCGGAGGCTTTCTCACGGCGATGAGCGCGTTCCCACTGATGATCTTCATGATCGTACGGCGTAGGAAATAGTGGGGGCTGAGATTCTTCAGACGATCAGGATTCGCCGTGAGGGGCCATACCCGGGCCGCTAAGAGAGTCTCTGGCCGTTCGTACAAGCCAGACCCCGTCTACGGCTGCGCACACCAGGGAGACCAGTCGAAGTGGGAGCCAGATTCAAGGTCTTAGTTCTGGGGCTCTGCCTCGTGTTCGGAATTCTGATAGCATCTTTTGCGGTGTCGACGGACCACGACAGGAGAAGCTATCCTGCAATCCAGGCAACACCCCCCGGCCAGGCCTCTTTCGACTACATAGTCGTCATCGTCATGAACAACGCTAGCGCAAAACAGGTCTACGGGTCCTCGGCCACCCCCTACCTGAACTCTCTAGCAAGCACCTACGGGTATGCCACTGCCTATTCCGATGTCGAAGCGGCTGTTAGTGATCCCAACTATCTTGCTCTCATCGGCGCCAGTACTTTTGGTCTGACAGCCGACTGCTACCCGACCCAGTGCAGTGTCAGCGACGTGAGCATTGTTGACAGTATAGAGGGAGCGGGACTGACCTGGAATGCCTGGGCTGAAGACTATCCCGTATCCCAGGGCTGCAGCCTCTTACCGTCGAACGCCGAGTACAACTCTAAACACTTCCCTTTCCTCTACTTCGAAAACATCGTCAACGATCCCGCAAGATGCGACAACCTGCTCAGGGCAAACTCGGTGGTCACGTCCAGCATTGAGACAGACGATCTGTTCCTCAAATCCCTCGGTTCCACCTCCTCGGCTGCGAATTACAACTGGCTCACACCCAACCAGTGCGACGACATACACGACTGCCCCCTCTCAACCGGAGACAAGTACCTCTCACAACTCGTCCCGAAAATACTGAGCAGCACCGTCTTCACGACCCAGAACGCAGCACTCTTTATCACATTCGCCGAGTCAACTGGCTCATCAGTTGGTAATGTCCCAGCCATCTGGGCAGGACCCGTTGTCAAGACAAAATTCCAGTCATCAAAATCATACAACCACTACTCGGTACTCACCACCCTCGAAACCGCATGGGGCCTCCCGCCTCTAACCTCCGAAGACAGCTCCGCATCCGCCATGACCGAATTCTTCAAAAACCTAGCACCGCAAACAAGTCTCTCATACGCCCCGACTCACCCGGTGGTGGGGGACTCGATCAGTTTCAACTCCACCGCCACAGGCGGAATTCCCCCGTATACATTCAGCTGGAACTTTGGCGAATCTCCGAGCAACGTGCGTGGAGGGACCGGCCTTCCCAACACGATGACCCACACATACACCAAGGCCGGAACCTATACCGTGACAGTGAACGCTACTGATACAAATGGCAAGATTGGCTCGGCATTAGCTACGGTCACTGTTGCCGCTCCTCTAACCCTGACGGTTAGTGGTTCCTCCTCTGGTATCATTGGAACCAGTATCAGCTTTTCGGCTGCGGCCTCAGGCGGCACTTCTCCCTACTCATTCTCTTGGAACTTTGGCGACGGAACCAGCCTCGCTACCGGCAGCACGGCTTCCCACAAATACGCCGTCGCAGGAGCCTATACCGTACGAGCGAACGCTACTGACGCCAAAGGGAGACTCGCCTCAGCATCTGCGAGCATCACCATTAATGCTCCCCCCTTGACTGTAACTGTCACCGCCTCCGGTTCAAGCGAGGTTGGCCTGGCAGTGAACCTCATGGCGACAGCTTCCGGTGGAACACAACCATACGTTTCATTCATCTGGGACTTCGGCGACGCCTCTAGCGGCTCAGGTAACTCAGTCGCGCACGTCTATACGGCGTCTGGGTCATACAGCGTGACGGTCACAGTGAAGGACTCCGCAGGAATTACCGCGACCTCGTCATCCCGTTCCCTTGCCGTGTCTGCTAGATTACAAGTCTCTTCTGTCCATGCCGTTCCCAACCCGACCGAGACTGGTTATTCCATCAGTCTCTCGGCGACGACCTCAGGCGGCGTATCCCCAGTCTCGTGCAACTGGAACTTAGGCGACGGCTCTCCACCCTCCTTCGGATGCTCCATCACGCACGTCTATGCTATTGCCGCGGACTACATCGCGACAGTGACTGCAACAGACAATCTAAGCGTGACCGCAACAAATAGCATGACCATAACTGTCAGCCCCAAACTGACAGTAACTGTTAGCACCAGTACGCCTAACCCTGTAGTTGGACAGAGCCTCACCTTCACCGCCACGACCGCCAACGGCGTTGGTGTAGCCACGTGTAGCTGGAACTTTGGCGATGGTTCCACGGGCAGCGGATGCTCCAAAACCCACGCGTACACCACTCAGGGAACCTTCACGGTCAAAGTCACAGCAACTGACACTCTCATCGTCACTGCTACGGCCTCGGTTACCGTCGATGTTGTATCTACACTCGGCGTAAGCCTGAATGCCAATCCGAGCACAACAGAGTCCTCTGTAAGTATCAGTTTTACGGCTGCAGCTGCTGGTGGAACGCCTCCTTACACGTCATACAGTTGGACCTTCGGTGACGGCACGACAGCGACTACAACCGTGGCCACTACGATCCACACTTACAATTCGACGGGGCTATTCAGCGTAGAGGTAACGGTCACCGATTCGGCCGGCAAGACAGCGGCATCTAGCTTCTCAGTAACTGTCAATGCGAGGTTGACCGTAACCGCAGTCGCTACTCCGAACCTAACCGAGGTTAGCGTTGCGGTCGGCTTTACGGCGCCCACTACAGGTGGTCTTGGCACAGCGACTTGCAAGTGGACCTTTGGAGATAGCGGTACCGCTAACGTATGTTCTGCAAGCCACACCTATACTAGTGCCGGAACATTCACAGCCATTGTCACCGCGACTGATGCTCTGGGCGTGACCGCGACAAACAACACGACCATAACTGTCAGCCCCAAACTGACAGTGACTGTGACTACGAGTACGTCTAACTCTGTAGTTGGACAGAGCCTCACTTTTACCACCACTCCCTCTGGTGGTGTGGGCACTGCGACTTGCACCTGGAACTTTGGTGATAACACTACTGGTTTTGGCTGCTCGACTACCCACACTTACACAACTAGCGGGACCTTCGCCGCCACGGTCACTGCCACGGATATTCTCGCCGTCAATGCTACCACGTCGGTTACCTTCAATGTTGGATCGGCCCTTGCTGTGATTCTGGTCATCAGTGCAAATCCGACGGAGCTTGCAGTCAGCACGACCTTCACTGCCAGGGCCACGGGAGGGTCGCCCCCATTCGCTTCGTACAACTGGACCTTTAGCGACGGCACGACTGCAACAACCACAACGGCTACTACCAACCACATCTACAACGCAACAGGAACATTTAGTGCAATGGTAGCAGTCACCGACTCAACCAGCGTGACTGCAATGTCGACCGCAGTTTCAGTAGCTGTCAATCCTAGATTGAGTGTTACGGCTGTTGCCGGTCCAAACCCCACCGAGATGAGCAAAGCGACGAGCTTTACCATTATGCCTGCTGGTGGTGCTGGTGCCATCGTCTGCAGCTGGACTTTTGGTGATACCACTACTGGTTCTGGCTGCTTGACGACTCACACCTATGCTGCCACTGGTTCGTTCACTGCCAACGTTACAGCGATCGATGGTCTTGGTGTGACCGCGACCAGTAGTGTCTCACTGACCGTCAATGCGAAGTTGAGTGTTACCGTTGCAGCCAGTCCTAATCCAGCCGAGGTTGGCTCGGTCATCGGTTTTACCGCACATGCAACACGTGGAGTTGGTGTAGCGACTTGCAACTGGACTTTTGGTGACGGAACCACGGGCACCGGATGCATCACGACCCACGCCTACGCCAGCCAAGGAACGTTCACTGCAAGTGTTACCGCCGCTGATACTGTCAACGTGACAGCGACCACTGACATCTCTGTAGCCGTCAATGCGAAGCTTGCCGTTACGTCTGTTGCTAGTCCGAGGCCTACTGAGGTCGGGAAAGCGGTGAGCTTTACTAGTACACCTGCCGGTGGTGTTGGTACTATCACTTGTAGCTGGGCCTTTGGTGATACCACTACTGGCACTGGCTGCTCGACGACCCATGCTTACGCTAATAGCGGAACTTTCACTGCCGCTGTCACCGCCACCGATAGTCTTGGCATGAACGCGACGGCTAGTAACACAGTAGCCGTCAATGCGAAGCTTGCTGTTACGGCCTATACGAGTCCTAATCTGGCAGAGGTTGGTGCTCTGGTCGACTTTACCGCTCCTACAACCGGTGGTGTTGGTACGGCGACATGCAGCTGGGCCTTTGGTGATGGTGGCACCGCTAACATATGCTCTGCAAGTCACACTTACATCACTAGTGGACCATTCAATCCCACTGTTACTGTCACTGATGCTCTCAGTGTGACCGCTTCGAGTAGCGTGTCTGTAACTGTCAACGCTAGATTGACCCTTACTGCGACCGCTGGGCCAAACCCGACTGACGATGGTGTCCGAGTAGGCCTTGCTCCCGTAACGGCCAGTGGTGTCGGTGCCATCACCTGCAGTTGGGACTTCGGCGACACGGCTGGCGCCACCGGATGTTCAACATCTCATACCTACACCGGTACCGGAACTTTCACAGCCACTGTCACTGCGACTGATGAGGTCGGCGTCACTACGGCAGCCAGCGTTACGATAACTGTGAATTCTTTGCCTGGAGTTAACTTCAGCTTTGGGCCAGATAAGCCGATGGCTGGCGAGTCCGTGAATTTCACGACAACAACAACCGGCGGTTCGGGCCCGTACAGCTTCAACTGGAACTATGGCGACGGTGGCTCGGGGTCAGGCAATCCTGCCAATCACTCATTCGTTGCTTCTGGAACATTCAACGTGACCGTAACAGTCACGGATGTGGTGGGCGAGACCGCCACTGTGACCCACTCCGTGGCTGTGACTCAAAGCCTCGCCGTTAGCATAACATCTATCACCCCATCTCCCTCGGAGATCGGAGTATCCACCAGTTACTCTGCCACCGCGACAGGTGGCACGCCGACTTACATGTTCAGCTGGGACTTCGGAGATGGATTGCAAGCGATCGAAGGCAGCCAGGTGGCCCACACGTACACTGCTACTGGAACATTCTCTGTGACAATTAGCGCGGCTGATTCTGCAAATCACACGGCAACGGCCACCCAAACCCTAGTGGTCAATTCAAGACTCGCGGTCACGGCCGCGGCCAGTCCGAACCCGGCGGACGCAGGAGTCCCTGTAAGCTTCGCTCTCGTATCCACGGGTGGAGTTGGTAGTCTAGACTGCAACTGGAGTTTCGACGATGGCTGGTCAGCCAGCAAATGCAATACAATTCACACATACGCTACGACAGGTTCGTTTACTGCCAGTCTTACTGCAACCGATACCCTGGGTGTAGCAGCATCGATCTCTCTCCAGATCAGCGTCGCTGTTGCCCCTACTGTCAACTTCGCATCCAGCCCTGCTGCTCCAACGACTGGTCAGTCTGTGACCTTCACAGCCACAACCAACGGCGGTGGGAGTCCCTTCACGTTCAGCTGGAATTATGGGGATGGTTCTCCAGACGACAATGGTAGCCCAGCCACCCATACATATGCAGCCTCCGGAATCTTCATGGTCAACCTGACGATCAACGACGCCAACGGCGCCAACATGGTTACGACGCTATTCGTAAGCGTGGTGGAGAATAGGCCCCCAGTCTTTTCCAGCCAATCAGGGTTCCTGCCAGTAAGTGTCGGCCAGTCTCTGACCTTCACTGTAGCAGCATCCGATCCCGAAGGGGGTCCTGTGTCCATTGCTGCACATAACCTTCCAACAGGAGCAAGCTTCGACTCAAGCACAGGAGAGTTCGTTTGGACGCCGTCATCAGACGAGACGGGAAACTACTCTATCACGTTCACTGCTTTAGACAGTGGTACTCCTCCAATGGAGGTTCGTCAGACGATAATCATACAAGTTAGAGCGGGTACCGGTCAGATTTGCCTGACCTGCTACCGGACCTTTGGTCTGCCCTTGGACGATGGGGTCATAGCGAGCCTGGGTTTCCTGGGCTTGATATCTGCCCTCGTGGCTGCAATCTATGTCGGGATGAGGGGCAGAGGCGAGCCCGATTCAGTCAGTCCCGCGACCAGCAACGTTTCTTGGGAAGGTGCTCGCGAGGACAGCCTTCCAGGCCAGAATCAATTCGTTGAGTGGATGGAGGACGCATCCTCTTGAGACAGTACACAACGAAGCCAGAAAAGAAGACTGGAAGCCGAGGTGGCATACGAGAGGAAAGGCTCAGAGAACGTTTGATATTGCGTATCGCAAGGGCATTCACAATTCTGCAGTGGGTTGCAATCATCTCGCTGCTGAACTATGTCACATTCGTGAGCCAGGCGAATCCGGCTCTGAAGAACTCGCTCGTAGCTAGGTATGGGTTCCTCTCAATTCTGTTAGACCCACTGGTGGTTCTCAGCATCAGCGTTCTGGGAGTCGGCATCATCTCGTTGATGGTTCTATCAAAACCGAAGGGTACACTGCGCAAGCTGTTTTCCTACCTCAAGCCACACTGGCCCTATGTTTTGGCGATTGGAATCGCCATGGCAGCTAGTGACGCTCTGAACTTGGCACAGCCCTGGATCATTGGCTTTCTCCTATTCGGGAATGTTATCGCGCTTCGCAATATAGCATTCTTACCCACCGTGATAGCTATGCTGGGTGGGGCCTTCTTCGCAAAGCAGATACTTGATTTTGTCGACCAGTACCTAACGGAAATTCTCGCCTCAAAGACTGTTCACGGACTACGGACACAGGTCTACCAGCACATACAGCATCTTCCAGTACAATTCCTAGACCACAGCCGTTCCGGTGAACTCATCTCCAGAGTCATGAGCGATACAAACGAGATCGAGAGCGTTCTGACATCGGACCTCAGCGCTCTGGGCGCGAATTTCGGCATGGTGGCCGGAGCATCCGTCCTTCTCTTCTACGCCAGCCCGAGGATTGCCCTCACGGTCGTTCCTTTCATAATTGGCATGGTCATTGTCGTGAACTTGTTCAAACGGAGGATCAAAAGAGCGTCGAGGAGAATCAGAGAGGCTGTAGGTGACCTTTCCGCGAGAGCCTATGAAGTGATGAGCAACCTACGCATAGTAAAGAGCTTCACGATGGAAGAAGAAGAAACTAAAGATTTTCGCAACAAATCCCTAGCAATTGTAAAATCCAACATTGGCCTGGCCAAGCTAAGCTCGGTATACGGATCCGCCGTGGACGCAGTTACTACCTTAGCACTACTGACCCTCATCGTCGTCGCTGTTCCAGATGTGCTGAATGGAGCCTTGACACTGGGAGCACTCGTCGCATTTCTCGGATTACTCGACAAGATGTTCTCACCTCTAATAGCGTTGAGCAAATCAAACTTCAAATTCCAAAAAGCCACCGCGGCAGGGGACAGAATCTTTGAAATTACAGAGACAAAGCCTGAAGTCCTCGATGTGCCGGGAGCGTTTGCCCCACCCGAGATACTAGGACGGATAGAATTCGACGGAGTCTCGTTCAAGTACGAGCGCAACCAGACCGTCCTTGACAACTTTAGCTTGACAATCAACCCCGGTGAGACGATAGCAATAGTCGGTCCCAGTGGTGCCGGAAAATCTACCATAGTCCACCTACTGTTGCGCTTCTACGAGCCGGATTCCGGAGCCATCCGAATTGACGGCTACCCCATCAACATGCTGAAACTGTCCTACTTGAGAAAGAACATTGGACTCGTTGTCCAAGATCCGATCCTGTTCTCCGGCAGCGTACGTGACAACATCGCCTATGGCAAGCCTGGGGCGAGCCAAGAAGAGATCATCCAAGCAGCAAAAGCGGCCAACGCTCACGAGTTCATACTTGCTCTCCCAGATGGGTATGCTACGGAGATCGGCGAACGAGGCGTAACTATCTCAGTTGGCGAGAGACAGCGAGTCTCCATCGCCCGAGCACTCATCAAAGATCCCAAGATACTGATAATGGACGAGGCGACGTCGAACGTTGATTCAAAGTCTGAAGCGCTCATTCAAGAAGCCATAGGACGAATGACAGGAGAGCGGACCACGATCGTCATCGGTCACCGACTCTCGACAGTGATGGACGCCGACAGAATAGTCGTCCTCGAAGAGGGGGGAATCGCAGAGATCGGTACTCACCGCGGGCTGCTGCAGCGCCAGGGAGCCTACACGCAGCTCTACCAGAACCAGCTGCAAGCCCAAACACAGGTCATCCACTCACAATTCCGCGGACACAAGTATCTGAAGAGTGAGGAGAAACCGTAACAGCGGTTTACACATGCACGACAGAAAAGGGGATCTTCCCTCGAGACGGGAGCATATCATCCCGTCAAGTCTTCATGGGTATGTCAAAAATGAAACGAGAAAAGATGAGGTACAACCTTCCATGAAGCTGAGAAGCTTCAGGGTCCGGAACTACAGGTGCATAGACGACTCCGGCGAAGCACCTGTCGAGCATATCAAAGCCCTAGTGGGAAAAAACGAGAGCGGAAAGACAAGCATCCTAAAGGCTCTGCACAAGTTCAACCCGGCTACTCCGGAGCCCTTCAATGGACTGAAGGAATTTCCGCGCAGACGATTTCACGAGTACGAGGACAAGGCCACGGTAGTCGAGCTGAAAGTCTCGCTAGACCACGATGAGATGGATGAGCTCGCCCAGATCGACCCGCGCCTCGCGGAAGTATCCGGTGCATCGGTCACAAGAGACTACGCAGGACGGTACGCTGTCGAGCTACTGCCCGATATACAAACTCCATCCCCAAACCTGAAAGGAGTCTTTCCCTTCCTCATCCAGCTCCGAGGCACAATAGACAGACTCGATGATACGACCCTAGGACGAGAGGGAGGCGTCCGCTGGAAGCTCCTCGACGCTCTAAGCAGAGTGGGAACAGGCATTGTAGAGGAGACAGACCTTTCCAATGCATCCTCCTCCAGAGAGGCCTTCATCAGACAGCTTCAAGAAATCCAAGTCGTTCTGGAGAAGAGCACGGATGAGGGATCGAAGAAGACTATCCGAGACATCGTAAGGCTCATACTAAACACGATCGACTGGCCGAGCATCGACACCCGAATCAACAAATACATAGTCGAAAGGCTTCCGGTTTTCGTATACTTCGAAAACTATGCAATCCTCTCCGGCAGAATCCACCTTCCATCTTTCGTGGAACGGTTCATTGCTGGCGAGCTCAACCCGGAAGAGAACACTGCCAGAATGCTGCTATCATTCCTAAAACTAGACCCGGAGAAGCTGGTCAAGCTGGGAACACATGAAGGAAAGTCCTCGCAGGAGGTGCAGGAAGCATTCGATACAAGAGCACTCATGGTTGACAGAGCAGCCTTATCCGTCTCCGGTCTCCTAGCCGACATCTGGCAGCAAAGAAAGGCCCGGTTGGACCTTGCGATCGACGGAGAGTATCTGAGACTCTGGGTAGCCGACGCCGATGGTTCCAGGGTCGAGCTGGAACAGAGCAGTAAAGGATTCCAGTGGTTCCTCTCCTTCTACATCGTATTCATGATGGAATCCCTCCAAGGAAAGGACACGGTGCTTCTCTTGGACGAGCCTGGGCTCCACCTCCACCCTGCTGCACAACAGGACCTTCTCCGAGTCCTCGGCAAGCTATCCGAAAAGAACCAGGTCATCTATTCGACCCACTCCCCCTTCATGATCGACCTGGACCACATCGATACTATCAGCGTACTGGCCGAAACTCCGAAAGGCACGAAGATTTCCGAGCCTACAAAGACCACCGACAAGACAGCCCTATTCCCGCTCCAGGCCGCCTTGGGGTATGCCCTGTCACGCGGCTTGTACACTGGACAGTACAGCCTGCTCGTGGAAAACATTACTGACCTATGGATACTCTCGACAATCTCGCAACATTTCAGAGAATCAAGCCACGGCTCCATAGATGATGATATAGTAATCACGCCCTCCGGCGGCGGCCAGAAATCCGCTCTATTTGCCACAATGCTCAGCGGACAGAATATGGGCGTATCAGTGCTGCTGGACTCAGACGTCGAAGGAATCAGCGTCAAGAAGCAGCTGATTGAGAGCCCGATAGCGAGAGAGACAAACGTACTTTTCGTAAACGATGCTACCCAGGAATCTGGACGGGTGATGGAGCTGGAGGACCTCCTGCCCCCCAGCCTCTATCTCAGATTCGTAAACGATGCCTATTCTGGAGAGCTGGGCAAGAACCGTTTGGGCAACGAGGCACTCGCAAAAGATGTGCAGATCCGGAGATACGTGGAGGCAGAGCTGGAGAAGAGAGGAGTTAGCTTCTCAAGATTCCGGGTTGCCAGGCAGATCATGAACGATTTGCCAAACATTCCGTTCAGCCAGTTTCCCCCGGAGTTTGTCCAGAACATGGAACGCTTGTTCTTATACATCAACAGAATCAAGCCAGAGCATACCGCCCAGCCAATCATAGCAAGATCTTCGCGTCACTCTTCCCTGAGAGCCATCTTCTCCAGAAGCCGATCATAACCCACACCTAGGAACGAAATAATGGGCTGGATAGAGCAACGTCGCTGATCGACTGATCGCACCAGAACCTCGGACGCTAAGAATGGAAGAGGCGAACAAATTTGCTCGACGAAAACCAGGAGGGCAACTCCTGCCGCATCTGAAACGGACAACTATTTTGGCGCCGGGAGTGGGATTTGAACCCACGCGGCCCGCAAGGACCACAGGCTAACAGGAGCCTATTTTTCCAGGCCTAGGCCCACGTTTCTAGTGGACTGCCCTGTACCAGGCTCAGGAATCCCGGCCCAGTCTTGTTCTTGGCCGTGGGAGTATTTTCCCCTTTTGACAGACACAAAAAAAGCCCAGCGAGACAGTGATCGTTCGAGAACTAGGAACTAGAGTGGCGGTGGGTGCGGGCCAGCCGTCAACCCTTAACGGGCGAATGGCAGTGTCCGCGCCCGGGGGACGCCACCCTTGAATCGGCCAAGTCGTGAGACACGATTCTAAGCTTCGCGTAACCGACCTACCCACACAGTCGTTACTACGAAATAATCCCTCTCAGGCACGATTTTAAGTGGGCAAGCAAACAATCACTGGACAATCATGGAACGCTGCGCCGTCTGCGGGGCGGAAGAATTCATCCCCTACATATGCAGATACTGCGACCGCGTCCACTGCGTCCTCCACAGACTCCCCGAAAACCATGAGTGCCCCAACATCCAACAAGCACGAGCGCCGAAGCCTATTATCCGGGTCGAAGGACGCCAGAGCGGAGCGACCCTCAGAGTGATTCGCGCTCCAAGGTTGTCGACGATCTCTAATCGTGAGTTAACAGCTCTTCTTACGGCGTTAATGGTTCTTGGAATTAGTTTCTCAACGAGATACATGTTCTCCGGTTTGGTCGCTGCAAGTCCCGTAGCGTTTCTCGAGGTATTTCTTCTAACACTCATAGTGATAGGAACAGGATTCATAGGACATGAATTGGCCCACAAATTCGTGGCTCAGAGATTTGGATGTTGGGCTGAGTTCAAACTATGGACGGTTGGGGCTGTTATGGCTGTTCTTTTCGCGTTTGTCCCACCTGGAAACCTTGTCTTTGCTGCTCCAGGCGCTGTTTACATCGCATCAAGATCCAGCTATTTCGGTGAAGGAGTAGATAGGAAGGCGAACGGTGTAATTTCCCTCGTAGGTCCACTGGTTAACATTGGTGCAGCGGGACTCTTTGGGCTGGCATTTCTGATCAGTTCACTTGCAGGCCTTGGCGATATCGTCATTAGCTCAGGCTCCGGGCTGGCTTTCAAGTTCCTGCAGGAGGGTGTGGCCATCAATCTTTGGCTAGGGGCATTCAACATGATACCGTTTTTCATACTCGACGGGCAGAAAGTTTTCACATGGGACCGTAGGGTTTGGGCCGCAGTCGCGATTCCGCTCTGGGCGGCTACCATAGCAATCTGGGTGCTACTTTTCGTCTGAATTGCTTCTGAACCTCAAGACACTCTGTCCAAAAAAGCGATATTGTTGGCCGCACTTTGGGCATACAACCTCATTTTCCTTGTTAGGATCGACTTCGACACTGATCTCGTCTCCGCAGTTGCAGACGAAAGTAACGTTGTTCGAGCTCAAGCTTGTCAATTCAACTGGCTTACCACGGGACGACTATGCTTCGGTTTCCAGAGCTTGGGATATGCGTCGGTGGGCATGATCACCCTAACTGTCTTCGCGGCAAGCCCTCGTTCATCCTTCATCATCTGCTCTGTTCCCATGAGTGCTCTTGATAACCCGACGAGTTCTCCTTTGAGCGTGAAAACTGCGATCGCAGTCTTGGGACGTATTCCCTCAGTTAGCTTGACTATCCCTGGAATAGCAAGGTCAGCGCCGTGGCATATTGAACTGACCGCGGAGTCACGAATGTAGATTCGCGGAACATAGTCAAAAGCGGCCTCCATAGGCCTAACGATTTGCCGGACCATCTCTTCCCTCTCGCTCGGGGAAGCTTGAGAAAGTTTGAAGACATCGTAGAGAGAGTGGATGCCCTTTTCAGTAAAAGATCCAGATCTTGTTCTTCGGAGCTCTCGCATGTGCGCGCCTACTTCGAGAACTTCCCCGACATCGTAGACAAGTTTCCGGATGTAAGTTCCCGCTTGACAAGCGACACGGAAGAGAACTTGTCGTCCATCAACTTCCACTTCATCGATCGAGTAGATTGTTCTTTTCCGTACTTCCCTCTTGACCGCAGCTCTCACAGGAGGCTTCTGAAATATGTCACCGACAAACTCCTCCAGTACACCGCGGAGTCTTGTCTCATCGACGTCGCCGTGCATCGTCATTAGGCAGACGTACTCCTTCCCGGTGAGGAGGAATACCTGGATCGTCTTCGTAGCGTCTTCGAGAGCTAGCGGAAGAACACCGGTGACCATTGGATTACTCCGGCCCCGAACCGGACCTCTAGAGTTCCACCGTGGCCAGCGTGGCGCAACCGCAGGAGACGTTTGACCCATGCAACGACTTCGTGGCTTGACGGACCTGAAGGCTTGTCCAGGTTGATCAAGCCGAATCTGATGTGCTGATCAATCGTCCTTTTCTCTGGCGGACACCCTAAAGCCGGGTCCGTCTCGTCATCGAGTTTGATGAGCAGTTTCTGTGACTTATTCCAGGGAGCCTGTTGTGACATCCGATTTTTTCTCCAGCAGAGACGGAGCGGTTTCTGGTTCTTAAACTGTCATAGCCGAAGAACTCGCCGGTCCGTACCAGTAAGGATAGGATCGGCTGATCTTTGACGGGTTCGCTCTACGCTGCCACGCTTATCTCTTTGATTGTGACGATCTCTTTCAGGTAGTTCGTCTTCTTCGCCTTTTCCGCTACCTTGGCGACATCCTCGTCAGCTGCACCCTTCTTGATCTCGATGGTTTCCGCAGTCGGTTCCACATGTTTAACATTGGTTCGGCGGCGACGGACTCCGTTCACTTTCTTCGGTCCAGTAATTAGAACAAAGTTCTTGTCGATGACGTCGACTATGACGCATTTGTGGCCGGCTTCCCGTCCGTTGAGTTTGACGCAGACGCGTCCGACTTCGATTGTTGGCACAGTCTCACTTCTGGGGCTTCGTCAAGCGCCGATAGAATACTTCATTTAAGGTTTCGTCGTTGCGCTCACTCGGCAAGCCGAGCTAATCGCGTCCGTTGAAAAAAATGTTCTAAGAAACTGTCTAGTGCTTGAGAGTTGGACGCGACCTTGCGACTATCTCTCTCGCGGCCATAACCTGGCGCGGATACTCCTTACCTCTTCCCGATAGTCTCTTGTCCGCCTTGTGGGCCTCCAGCTTCGATGTAATGTAGTTGACAGCCTTGTGTATGTCGAATTGCTTGCAGCTGAAAATGTCCATGAACGCATGCTTGTTGTCTGGGAAGGTATGAATACTGATGTGGCTCTCTGCAATGATCACGAAGCCACTGATCCCCCACTCTGTCGGATTCCCCTTCGGTTTGTACACGAATACGTACGGCGCGGTGATCTTGTGCATGTCGATCACATCCGGAAGCTCGTCTAGGAGATCGTAGATGTAAGAAAGGTCAGAGAGCCTTTCAGGATTACACTCTGACAAATCCAGTGTAAGATGAGGTCCGAACATTTCTGGAGTTGATTTCTCTTTCTCGCGAATTTTTTTCGGATGTATGGCCAACAAGGCGCGCGGCGTATTTAAGAATTGTTTACACGACAATCGATCTCGTTGGTAAATTTTTCCGGTGAGAAAAAAATCCGCTGTCGTAGAAAATTTTCGTTGGACGAACTTTTTCACCGGAGAAAAAAGTTTGCAACCCGAAACAGAAATCTAGAATTGAAGGAAAGAGACGAGCCGTCCAGATCAAAAACGGATCAGACACGAACTTGCTAAGCGCTTGCTTCGTGAGGCGCAAAGCTACCGCAAAGTCGAAACGTTAAATTAAGCGATTAGGCAGGCTTCCTCCTCCTCGTGTAAGAGCGATGTCAAGAGAGTTCAGGCTCATCCTCCGCGTACTCGGAGCAGATGTTGATGGGACCAAGAAGGTGCCGTTCGGGCTGAGCAGGATACGAGGAGTTGGGCCAAATTTCGCCCAGGCTGTCGTCAAAGTAGCCCGGATCAGCCCTGAGGCTAGGATAGGGAGCCTCAGCGAGACAGAGATTGCAAGGCTAGAGGATATCATCAAGGATCCTGCCAAGCATGGAATACCCTCACGATTATTCAACCGTAGAAAGGATATCGAGAGTGGGCGAGACATGCACCTGGTCGGGCCGGATCTCGCGCTCAGAAACAAGGCCGATATCGATCTCATGAAGGATATCAAGAGCTGGAAAGGGATCCGACACTCCCTTGGATTGAAAGTCAGGGGCCAGAGAACGAGAACTACCGGTCGCTCCGGAAAAGCTGTCGGGGTCAAGAAGAAGGTTCTCATGGAAGCAGCACGCGCCGCGGCATCAGGGAAGAAGGAAGAGAAGAAGGAATAGTAGTTGGGAGACCCTAAAAAGCCGAGGAAGACTTACGAGACTCCTCGTCATCCCTGGCGAAAGGAACAACTCGAAGCCGAACTCCATCTCCTTGGTGAGTACGGTCTCAGAAACAAGCGGGAACTTAGACGTCATGAGACCATGCTCTCGAAAATACGAGGGATAGCAAGATCCCTCCTCGGCGCAACAGAGGAACAAACATCCCAGATCGAAAGCCAATACCTTAAGCGTCTTTTCCGACTCGGAATCCTACCGGAATCTGCCGGCGTTGACAACATTCTCGATCTCAACGTCAAGGACTTGATGGAGAGACGATTGCAGACGATCGTCTACCGGTCAGGACTGGCAAAGAGTATCCACCAGGCACGCCAGTTCGTAAGCCACGGACACATTAGCGTCGCAAACGAGATCGTATCAGTCCCAAGCTACATTGTCAAACGTGATGAAGAATCGAGAATCGCCTTCGACCAGAGAAGCCCACTAACAAACGCCCAGCACCCCGCTCGTGCTGCGCCAGGAGGCAAGAGACTTGCCAGAGTCATAGAAGAGGCGCCTGTAGCGGTACCGACGATGCCCGCTCTCCCGGTTGTTTCGCCAGAGATTAAGGAAGAAGTTCAGGCGGAAGAGCCCCTCGAACTCGTCGAGCCAGAAGAAGAACTGGCTGCTGAGCCCGAACCAGAGAAAAAGTAGCAACCCACTTAAACCCAACACGTACCAGTCCGACCCCAAGACAACGCATGCTCGTTTCAGCAGGCATAATTCTAGTTGTAGGAGGTTTGTGCGGCTGCGCGCCCCTCTTCAAGCGTGTCTCACAATCCCTTGGACGTGCGCTGTCGGTACTGGGGTTCCTTGTCGGCATAGTGGTGCTGATAGTCGCAGTTGATTACGCCCTCGGCTTCAACTTTCTCTCCGGCGCGATTTCGGATGCGCTAGCCGCGACGAGTTCGCCCTACCTGAAGTATTTCTTGCCGGCCATGATTCTACTCGGGATCCTGCTCATATCACGCCCCATTCGAAACGTTCGCTGGGCCTCCATCCTCTCGCTAGCTCTGGGGTTGCTCGTATCATACTTTCTCAGAACGCTTCTGCCATCCCTCTTTACAAGCTCCACTGTTCTAGTGATCGTTTTCCTTATCGCAACTCTTGCCATCTACGTCTTGCTGAGGTTCGTTGAAGACCTCTTTGACTTCATAGGCTCAGTACTGGCCTTCCCACCGATCGCTATCGCCGTCGGGCTGGTCAACATCTACTTCGGAATCCTCTTCTTCTCCGTCTAACAAGTAACGACTACCCAGGTTATCGGAGTCGGCTGCCAAGAGCTGTTTCCGGTGCCGCTGCTGTTTTTCGGGGCTCATTTTCTCGTCAGCTTTAAATAAAGTCCGGACCGCTTGCCCGGGGCACCTTCACCCTGGAAGCATGATAATTAGATGGACATCAAACTTCTGAGCAAAGAACAAGAGACTCTCCGCTTCGTGCTTTCAGACGTATCGCCCGCCTTCGCCAACGCGTTACGCCGAATAATGATTTCAGAGATTCCGGTCATGGCGATCGACGATGTCATGATCCTTGAAAACAACTCCGTCATGTACGATGAGATTCTCGCGCACCGACTCGGACTCGTCCCAGTCACAACCGACGGCTCTTACAACCTGCCAGAGGAGTGTACGTGCAAGAGCGAGTTGGGCTGCGAGAAATGCCGAGCATCATTCTCTCTAGAGATAGAAGCTTCTGAACCAATCGAGGTCGTATACTCCTCCCAACTAAAGCCTGAGAACCCCGAAGTCAAGCCGGTCTCCGACAAGATTCCGATCGTGAAACTCACCGCGGGCCAAAGAATCAAACTCGAAGCATACGCCAGGCTCGGAAGAGGAAACGTCCATGCGAAATGGCAATCGGTCTCAGCCGCCACCTACAGTTATGACGAGAAAGCCCGAACCTTCACGTTCCTTGTCGAGTCGACTGGAACGATGCCTCCCGAAAAGATCGTCCTCGAGGCCGCCCGGATCATCAATACAAAATCCGTCGGCTTCGGAGAAGGACTTGGAGGAATGACCGAGAGTTGAAAAAGTTAGTTGCTTCTCTCTCGCCGGAGGAAGAAGTTGTTGACGCATCAAACCTGATCCTGGGAAGAATGGCAAGCTACGTCGCGAAACAAGCACTTGAAGGAAAGAAGATGGTCGTGCTGAATGCCGAACGTGCCATTATCTCTGGGACAAAGGCCAGAGTCGTCGCCCGGGCGAAGACGAAATTGAAAACACGAACTCTAGGCAACCAGGAGAAAGCCCCAACTCATCCTAGAAGGCCTGACAACTACGTCCGGAGAGTTATCAGGGGAATGCTTCCCTGGAAGAAGACTCATGGAAAACAAGCATTCCACCGAGTGGTAGTATACATCGGGATTCCAAAGGAGTATGAAGGAAAAACCTTCAACACCGTGTCTCACGCGAACGCGTCCAAGCTGAGAGTTCCCTTCATCACCGTTGCTCAGCTAGCAGAAGAAATCGGAGGGATTCCCGCCTGAGCGAAAAGAGGAAGACTGTACTAGAAACCGGTAAGCGAAAGACCGCGATAGCCCGGGCTGTCGTGAAACCTGGAAAGGGTCGAATCTACTTTAACGATCATTCTCTCGACTATGTTAGTCCCGAGGTCGTCCGGATGAAGATCCAAGAGCCACTGATTATAGCGGGGGAACGCGCCAAAGGAGTGGACATCCGTGTATCCGTTAATGGTGGAGGTTTCATGGGCCAAGCCGAAGCCGCCAGGATAGCAATCGCACGATCACTTGCCTCGTGGACGAAGAGCAGCGAGCTAAGAAAGAATTTCATCGCCTTCGACAGAGTAATGTTAGCTGGGGATCAACGAGTAACCGAACCCAAGAAGTTCGGCGGACCAAGCGCACGACGAAGAAAACAGAAGTCGTACAGGTAAGAGAGAAAGAACATGATCATCCCGGTTAGATGCTTCACGTGCGGCAAACTGATAGCCGACAAGTGGGAAACGTTCAACCTCCGGGTCAGGGCTGGCGACAGACCCATCAAAGTACTAGACGAGCTAGGAATCCGACGATACTGCTGCCGAAGAATGCTCATAACTCACGTCGAAATAATCGACGAGTTCCTAAAGTACCCCCAAGTCTCAGCCAAGAAACGAGCCGAGATCATATAGACGAGGAACCATGTTGGAAAGCCAAGACATCGAGGATAGGGAAGCGATACCGAGAGCAGAAAATCTTCTCCTCTCTCTCGAAGAGCTCTTGGCCGCTGGACTCCACATAGGCACACGAATCAAGACCGTAGATATGGAAAGGTACATTTTCAGAGTCCGTCCGGATGGGCTGTTCATCCTCAACATTGGTGATACCAACGAGAAGATTCGGATAGCCGCTAGATTCATGGGCCGATTCGACCCAGGAAGAGTGCTAGCCGTGTCATCTCGCCTTTACGGTAAGACGCCGGTGGAAAGGTTCGCAGAGGTCACTCGTAGGTCGATTCATGCCAGGGCTGATATCCAATCCTCTCCAGCCACATCACGCAGAACCTCAGGTTGTCTTAGTAACAGATCCCAGAGCTGACTGGCAGGCAATCAAAGAAGCAACATCAGTAGGGGTGCCCGTCATTGCCCTGTGCGACACGGACAACGTCTTTGCTGGTGTCGATTTCGTGATCCCGGTAAACAACAAGGGACGGAGAGCCCTAGCCGTTGTCTACTGGCTACTCGCCAGACAAGTGCTTCGCGAGAGAGGAGAGCTTCCACAAGATGGAACAATTCCGCAGACCGTAGATGATTTTGAAACGAAGCTTGCCGCCATGCCCATGGGACGAGCTTCCGGTGGAGAGGCGTGAAAACACGCCCACCCGCACAAGCAGGCACCTTCTACCCCGACACTGAAGGCGCACTCCGGACCCAGATACACAACTGCTTCCTGCATCCTCTCGGACCAAGATCGATACCCTCCGTTCCCGGGACAGCTGACGACCGGCTTGTGGCGATTGTTGTCCCACATGCGGGATATGATTACTCTGGACCCGTCGCTGCCAATAGCTACTATAGTTTGGCGACTTCAGGCTTGAGAGAGTCGGTGATAATTCTGGGGCCAAACCATACAGGATACGGGAGCGGCGTCTCAACAATGACAGATGGGCAATGGGCAACCCCGTTCGGGGAAGTTCCGCTCGACAAGTCCCTGGCTTCCTCGATCGCTAGATTGTCAGGACTAATCGACGTTGAAGAAGAAGCACATAGGAGAGAACATTCGATAGAAGTCCAACTTCCCTTCTTACAATTCATCTATCCCAGACGTTTCCAGTTCGTACCGATCTGCATGATGCTCCAAGACCTTGAGACTAGCGTGGAAATAGGCGACGCAATTGCGAAAGCCTCCGCAGAGACCGGAGCGATGCTGATCGCTTCGTCGGACTGGACCCACTACGAACCCCACGAGTCAGCGAAGAAAAA
>VBAX01000073.1 GCA_005883075.1 Candidatus Bathyarchaeota archaeon
CAGGTAGGACAGCCGGTATCTTTCACTGGCTCAGCTTCAGGCGGCACGCCCTCCTATAGTTACGCGTGGATTTTCGGTGACAGTTCAACCGGGACCGGCCGTACCGCCAGCCACTCGTACTCGTCAGCAGGAACTTACACGGCCACATTAACAGTAACTGACGCGATAGGACAGACCGCTGAACAATTGTTCAGTGTTGCAGTCCACGGCTTGCTGAATCATCCCCCATCCCTCTCACTGCCTGGACCCAGGTCTGCGATCGTCGGGTCGACACTAGTGTTTGCTGTAAACACGAGCGACCTCGACCTCGGTGAGGTTGTGACTCTCGTCGCTGCAGGCCTCCCATCCAGCTCCGCGTTTGACCCTGCAACGGGCCACTTCTCCTGGACGCCATCAGCGAACGATGTTGGCTCGTACACTGTGACTTTCACTGCAACCGACAACGGGTCACCGCCAATGTCAGCATTCGGTAGCGTGCCTATCAGCGTGGAAACAGCCACATCGTCTCCGCCGTCTACACAGCAGCCAGGACTAGGATCATGTTCATGGTGCAATACGATTCCGATTGTTGGAACTCGCCTCTGGCTCTTCGTAGCTGGGGGATTTTTCGGATTCCTCCTGACCGCGATGCTAATGTACGTGAGGGCTAACCGCCATCTGGCTGAAGCGAGACGCATACGGCGGTTCCAACAACACACCTATCGGGATTGACGCAGACATTTCCACCAAGAGTGGATATGACTTTGGCCAGACAGCGGGGTTTTTGCAAGGCAACCTCCGCCTATTCTTCATCTAGTCTGATTCAAATCTCAAGTAGAGAACTGAATCTGACAAAGGCACCCTCGCGAGTCGACATTCGAATCGCAAACCTAAGTTCTTGAACGCGGAAACCTTCCCCTTCTAGCCAGTCTCAACGAGAAACCGGCGCTTGGGCAATTCTTGTTTGCCCTTGAGAAATGGCATGGTCCGTCGCTATGTGGGCTTCCACGCCCATCCTCGAAGGCTGGTTGAGGTCGTGTTGGCTAGCGTTGACAGGGTTCCGTTAGTGTAGGTCAGACTCGGCCCGCTTCCACCGGCGATGTATGCTGTTGGTCCTAGCCAGCTGATCGAGTACAGGTTGCTTTGGTAGGGGTTTGGAAGAAGCGTTAGCCTGCTACCGTCATAGGTGAGGATTATGCCTGAATCTCCAACTAGCAGGGCCTGCGTGCCAGATGGATCCCAGGAGATCGCGTGGATGATAACGCTGGAACTGTAGAGACCCGTTGTGTCGAATGCTTGGACGCTGCTGCCATCATATCGTAAGACGGTGTTGTTTATCCCCGCAACCAGCGCATAGAGTCCGTTCGGGTTCCAGGACGTGGAGTAGAGGTATTGAGCAGTGCCCGATGAGATCTTGGTCACTTGTCCAGTATTTGGCTGGTAGAGAAATATGCCGCCTAAGGAACCGACCATGAGTGCCTGGGTGCCGCTCGGGTTCCAGCTTATCGACCGTATCGAGTTGGTGAAGGAATTCTGCAGTTGAGTCAATGTGTTGCCATCATACTTGATCAGTGGTCCTCCGGATCCGCTGATGAGTGCATACGAGCCGTCGGGCCGCCACGCTAAAGCGTAGAGGTTTGCGGTTATTCCGGTGGGTATTGTTGTCAACTGTGAGCCGTCGTATTTCAGGAGGACTCCTGAGTCTCCCACGATCAAAGCGTACGACCCGTCCGGCTTCCAGGCGACCTGTCTGAGCGGCGTGGTCACAGGCTGGCCGATGAGGGTGAAGGTTCCGTTCTGATACTGGAAGACATTTCCCTGTTCCGATATGACTAGCGCATAGGGTTGTTGTCGAGGTTGGGTTGTGACTGTGACAGTCGCACTCCCGCTGCTGCCTGTGAGAGAGGAATCTCCTGCATAACTTCCGGTTATCTTGTGATGGCCGGCTATGCTTGGCGTGTAGGATACTGAACAGTTGGCCACGCCCGTAGTAGCGGTGGCTGTTAGGGAGCAGGTTGGCAGATTGAAGGTCCCGGTGGAGTTGGAAGCGAAGCTGACAGTTCCAGTCGGTGTAATAACAGCGCCGACATCAGTATCGGTCAAAGTAGCGGTACAGTTGGTGGAGCTATTGGTGGTTACTGGATTCGGGCTGCAATTTACAGCCATGGAGGTTGCCCGCTTGTTCACGTTTATTGTGGTGCTGCCCGAACTGGTGGCGTGTGTCGAGTCTCCATTGTAGCGAGCAGAGACAGACATGGGTCCAGCGGCAGTAGGAGTGACGCTCACAGAACAGCTCGCAGAGGACCCGGACGGATTTCCAAGCGTACAAGTGCCACCGGGAGTGAAGGTAACAGTTCCTGTTGGCGCAGTTGCTCCTGACGTTAGAGCGTCTCTGATTGTGGCCGTGCATGAAGTAGCCTGGTTGACGTCAACATTCGAGGGCGTGCAGCTGACACTTGTGGATGTGGAGTGAAGTCCTGCGACTATAACGCTCAGCGGAAACGTGCCCAGGCTACCATCGTGGAATGTGTCAGACTGGGCCGGAGTGTAAGTACCTGTGATCGTTTCGGTTCTCGCTGAAGTTCCTGATGGAGTGTAGGAGACGTTGCAGTTAGCAGTCGTTGAGTTGACAGCGCCCAGACTGCACGGTGTCCCCGTGAATGATCCGCCGCCGTTAGTGAAGCTCACTGTGCCTGCTGGAGTGCTGGGCGTTCCTGGTGAAGTGTCCTTTACTGAAGCAGTGCACGTAGAAGACTGTCCTATTTGGACAGAGGCTGGGCTGCAAATGATTGCGGTCGATGTGGTGCGCCTGTTGATGGTGATCGTGTTGGATGTCATGGCCGTCTGGCCGCGGGAGTCATTTGTGGTAAGGGTCACGGTGAAGGACCCGCTGGTTGTATATACGTGAGTTGCCTGGGTTCCTGTAGCAGATCCTCCATCGCCAAAGTTCCAGTTGAAAGTGTATGGTGGTGTTCCGCTGGAGGCTGTTGCTGTGAATGTGATCGATACGCCGGATGAAGGGTTAGACGGCGAGTATGTGAAACTAGTTGTGAAGGGTTGAGGGCTAGACGAGAGCTTCCAAGCAGTGAAAGGATGGAGTTTGCAAAGTGTCGGATACGCCAGGAGAATAGGTACCCGTAATCGTGTCCGTCCTCGCCTTAGTTCCCGAAGGCGTGTAAGACACGTTGCAGCTAGCATTTGTCGAGTTAACCGCAAGAAGACTACAAGGGGAACTGCTGAAGGATCCTCTGCCCCCCTTGGTAGTGAAGCTCACTGTGCCTGCTGGAGTACTGGGCGTTCCTGGTGAAGTGTCCTTTACTGAAGCAGTGCACGTCGAAGACTGGCCTATTTGGACAGAGGATGGGCTGCAAACGATTGTGGTTGACGTGGTGCGCTTGTTGATGGTGATCGTGTTGGACGCCGTGGCCGTTTGGCCGCGGGAGTCATTTGCGATAAGGGTCACGGTGAAGGACCCGCTGGTTGTATATACATGAGTTGCCTGGGTTCCTGTAGCAGATCCCCCATCGCCAAAGTTCCAGTTGAAAGTGTATGGTGGTGTTCCGCTGGAGGCTGTTGCTGTGAATGTGATCGATACGCCGGATGAAGGGTTAGACGGCGAGTATGTGAAACTAGTTGTGAAGGGTTGAGGGCTAGACGAGAGCTTCCAAGCAGTGAAAGGATGGAGTTCCCAGTGGCCGATGTCCCAATAGACGAAGCCTTGCACGTCAAGGGAGATGCTGCCAGTGGAAAAGTATTGTGTGATAGTGTCGTTGTCGCACGGCGAGTGTCCCGGGCCGCAATATCCTTTGGCCATCCAGTCTTGGTCGAACTCGATGTGGATGCTGGTGCTTCCTCCTCCGATCGAATGAATGTCACCGTAATCGTCGCAGAAGGTGTCTGCTTTTCCGTCTCCATTTCGGTCCGGGTATGGTCCGCCTCCATTGACGGAGTTGTAGGTTGTGGAACAGTCACCGTAGGTCAGGTGTGGCAGGTAGATTCCGTTAATCTGGACCAGCGTTGAAACTACCTGGCCTTTCGTGTTGGTGATTGTGCATGGCGGGGATAGTGCTCGCTTGTTGGGAACACCTCCTGTCGTGGAGCTTGTCTGCCATGGAGTCGAGATGGCTCCGGACGAGCCCGTGACATTCTGGAAGGTTGTCACTAACGCACTGCAGGAAACGTTCGGATTCCAGGCTGAGACAGATTGAGCGACTACAATAGGGACCGGGGCTGCAAACATGAGGCTTGCTGTTCCAAAGATGAGGAGCGCAAGCAAAGAGGACTCCCGAAAGTTATGAACTGGGGACAGAGAAAAGAGGGTTGGAAAACTGTTAGACACGTGAGGACTCGGACGAACAGCCTATTTAAATCGTCCAGTGTTGCACTGCAAAAAGCTATCCAAGGATATCCGAGTCATCATCTAGGGAAATGTGTATAGAAAGCAACCGCTTACGTTCCCCAATGATGCGTTGGATGTGCCGGTGACATTAGAATGCCGCTTGCCTCGCACATGTGGACATCAGGCGTGGTCTAACAGATTTCCGCCATTCAAATAGATCAAGTTATCGTCCGAGATTCGGCTAGAAAAGCGCTCCCTTAGAAGAGAAACTCAAAAATTGACTTCCGGTCTTAGGCGAGACGACTCACACGAGAAAATCTTAGAAAAAGGGGGAGTTCAGGAAGATGTTTTCCACGCGGTCAAGGCGTGGAGCTCCCAGTGAGGGCCGGGATCCTTGTTGTCCCAATAGACAAAGCCTTGGACGGCGATAGGTGTCCCGTTGCAGAGATTTGTCATCGGAGGAGGCACGGGAGGGCAGTGGGGAATTGTTTCGTTGCTATCGTATGTTGTGGAGGCACCCGCCCATCCAGCCGCCATCCAATCATGGTCAAACTCGATATGGATTCTTGGATTGAAACTGTTCGTGTCTCCGACAAGGAATAGATTGCCGGTGCTGTCGCAGAAAGTGTCTGGCCTACCATCGCCGTTAATGTCCGGATAGAGCGTTCCATTGTTAATGGGGTCGAACTTGGTAGAACAGTCCTCGGTCTCGTAGCTACTCAGATAGACCCCTGAAACCTGGACCAGTGCAGGTTCAGTCTGGCCGTTGATGTTGACGATGGAGCAGGGCGGGCGTAGCATTCTCTTGTTCGGAATTCCTCCATCGGTCGCGTTTACCTGATACGGACTTCCAACGAGGCTCTGGTTTGGATACGCTGACCCGAGGATAGCCCTGAGATCGCCTAAGACGACTGGGCATGATACGTTAGGGTTCCAGGACATAGGCGGCCAACCGAAAATCCCGGTATTGCCGACGATGAGTGAGGTGTTCGCTACACCGCTTGCTACCACGAACAGGGTGAGAATCAGGAGGGACGCGACATGGGTTCTCATAGCCTAAAGCTAGGAGATGGATATCCCAAAGTTCAATGCGACCGGGCAAGAAGTGGACAGACACGCAGTTGTGGACGCTGTAAGCGTAAACGTAACCAGCAGAGTCCCACCGTTTCCGCTCACCGTGCCACCAACCGAAGAGAAGCTTACCCCGGAAGGTACTGTTCCGGTCCGAGTTATCGTCAAAGTATCAGGCGATGCTCCCGTATTCTTTACGCAAACAAACTTCGACTGCGAGCTTCCAACGGTGACGTTCCAAGAATTGATGATCAGCCCCGTATCGGAATATCCGGCAGCCGTCCCACAACTTGTCCCTTGGGCCACATCCACTATGGCGAAGAGATTGTTGCCCACGTTCACAAGAGTGCCAGTGTTGCTTATGGAGAGAAGGGAGGCTCCTATCACGATTGCGACTACAGAGACGGTGACGAGCATTCCGAGAATTAGCTTGATGGTTAGTCTAGATATCACTCTGCTTCACCTTTCAGTCACCTGTAGTTTGACGGCTCTCATGGTTTTGAATTGGGAGCGATGGCCATTTAACCTATCTCAACTTTTTTCACGGGAAAAGATAGGAAGGCTTCTAGTCTTAACTCCCTCG
>VBAX01000009.1 GCA_005883075.1 Candidatus Bathyarchaeota archaeon
CCAGACATAATTTCCTTCATTGTAGACTTTGCCTGATCGGACGTCAATTCGTGGTTCTCTAGGAGAAGCGGAATACACTCTTTGATCATCCCTGTCAAACCTCCAAGAAGTTCTCGATGATCCGATGTCCCGGCACCGTAAGGATGGACTCTGGATGGAACTGAACACCTTCAATTGGAAATTCTCGATGGCGGACGCCCATTATCTCGTTGTCATCGATAGAGCGCGCGGTTACTTCGAGGCTTTTCGGTATGCTCTTTCTTTCCGCGACAAGGGAATGGTATCGCGTAGCCTCGAAAGGACTCTTTACTCCACGCAAGACACCCTTGCCGTCGTGTCTGATCGGGCTGGTCTTGCCGTGGCGGAGTTTCCTAGCTCGAACTATTCTGCCACCAAACGCGTGAACAATCCCTTGATGTCCCAAGCAGACGCCCAGAGTCGGGGTTTCGTTGCTCACTTCTCGGAGGATAGCCGCGCACGTCCCAAAGTACCTGGTATTGCTGGGAGTGCCGGGGCCGGGGGAGATTATGATCCTGTCAGGTGAGAGTTCCTTGACGCCTGCGACATCAATCTCATCGTTCCGTTTCACAACAACTTTGTCTGCAACCTCACCAACGTACTGGGCCAGATTGTAGACGAAGCTGTCGTAGTTGTCCAGGATCAGAACCTTCACGAGTCTTCCTCCTGGGCTTGATCCATAGCCGTGAACAATGTAGCCGTCTTCCTCTCCGACTCGATCCATTCCCGGTCAGGGACCGAATCCGCAACTATCCCGGCTCCGGACTGGAGATAGCAATACCCGTCTTGGGCGCAAAGGGTTCTGATTGTTATGGCGAAATCAGCACTTCCATTCGCAGAGAAGTAGCCTACCGCCCCTGCGTAAGGGCCCCTCGCAGTGGGTTCCAGTTCATCGATGATCTCCATCGCTCGAACTTTCGGGGCTCCTGAAACCGTCCCGGCAGGAAAGACGGCCCTGAACAAGTCGAAGCTAGTTGCGTTCTTTCTCAGTTGTCCCGTGACCCGGGAAACAATGTGTTGGACATGGCTGTAGCCCTGAACTCTCATAAACTCGGGAACCTTGACAGTTCCATACTCGCAGACTCTGCCAAGATCATTCCGAGATAGGTCCACGAGCATCACATGTTCTGCTCGTTCCTTCTCGTCCTGAAGCAGTTCGGCTGCAAGTGCTTTGTTTCGAGCAGAGTCCCCGGTGAATGGCCGCGTTCCAGCGATGGGAAAGCTCTCCGCGCTACGTCCGATCTTCCGAGCCAGCATTTCCGGGCTGGACCCGACGATTTCCCTGTCGCCAAACTTGAGGTAGTACATGTAGGGAGACGGATTGATCCTCCTTAGCGCCCGGTAGAACTGGAGAAGCGACCCCTTGAACGGAATCTTGTACCTCTTCGACAGGACTACCTGGAAGACGTCTCCCGATCCAATGTAGTTCTTGGCCTCTTCGACTCGTTCACAGAAATCCTCCTGGCTAACGTTCGACCTCGGTTTACCAAAACTAACGCGATCGTTGCCGGCGGAATCTCTCAGTAGGTCCTTCGCTTTTTCGATCCTGTTTTCTTCCCGGTAGAAGTAGTGCGTCTTGCCGCTGAGATGGTCGAAGACGATCCCGTCCTCGAACAGTCCGAATTCTACATCTGCGAACCCGTTGCCTTTGTTTCCCAATCTAGGAATTCTTTCAAAGGAACGTACGAGGTCGTAAGACGCGTATCCGACGAGGCCTCCGGCGTATCTTTCACCGGTGCTTCGTTCTTTTACTGGGCTGTTGTGACTAGCTAGAAGAGCAAGCGGATCCTGGCACTTTTCGATCCGCCTCTCGGATTTCTGGCGGTCCAGGATCTCAGCTTGTTTCTTTGAGGTCCGAATGATCTTTTGCGGGTCGAATCCTAGGAACGTGTATCTGGTTAGGCGGCGCGGTCCCTCAACTGACTCGAGAATAAAGCATGTGTCGAACTTGTTTCTGATTGTCGCGAAAGCGTCGATTGGTAGTTTTCTAGTTTCTAGCGGAAGATAGTTCAGCCTGGTGGGGCGAGTTGTCAGTTGCTGTCCAAAGACTATACCCCATGGATGTCGCCTTCACTTCCCTTCCCGTATGTCGCTTTTATAGCTTGCGTGTCCACTTCTGTACATTCGATGCAAGTCTCTTCTTCACGCCGCTCGCTTGGGTAGGTCGAATTTGGGCAAGATTGCCTGCAACTTCAAGAAATTTCTGTCTGACGGGGGGGACAAACGGGTTCAGCAGTTGGATTCCAACAATCGTGTCCCAATTGTTTAGGAGACTGGCAATCCTGGTTTCAGTCTCTCTGAGGGACTGGGTTCTAGGTTCTCCGCCCATCCCATCGAGGCCTATTCCAAGCGTGATCAGTCCAAAGTGGTGGAGACCCTGGACGTAGGCCATGGCCCGGTCATGTTGGGCCGCCGACATTGTAACGATTCTCGATCCGCTCCCCTGGAGTGCGCGGGCCAGCTTAGACCATTTCTGGCCGGGTCGGTAGGAGATGGCGATGATTGTTTGACCATGAAGGTGATCTGTGCCGGGTCCAAAGAGTGGATGCAAACTGATGTACTCGATGCCCTTCGGGATCTTTTCCGCAACCCTATCCGATATTCCCGTCTTGACCGAGGAGAGGTCAGTAAGGAGGCTGCCGGCTGTCATGAGCGACGCGGTCTCGGTGGCGACTCTGACAGTTTCCGCGGTCGGTACGGAGAGTATTACGATGTCTGAGGAGGCTGCGTCCAGGATTGTTCCCGGCTCGACCTCCATCTCTTTCGCCGCTGTTCGAGTCTTGTTGATCTCCCGGCCCGCTAGCTTGACCTTCGCTCCTTGAAGGCTAGCGAACCTTGCAAAGAAGCGCCCCATTCCACCTGTTCCACCCACGATTAGGATTCTTGTCTGGTCAAGTCTCTTCGCGGATTTTTCCGGTTGGTCTCGCTGGGCCTGGACACTGAGTGCAAAGATCTGTTCGAATATTGGCCGGATGAGCTTCGGATCAAGGTCCAGTGATGTGGCGGCGCGTTCTATCTTGCTGAGAATGATTTTCTCTCGATCAGGGTCGCGATAGTCGAGGCCCCTTTGACTTTTGATCCTACCAAGGGTCTTTGCATTCTCGTGCCTGTTCTTGAGAAGCCGAACTATCTCTTGGTCAAGCTCGTCTATCCTGTCTCGAATTCTAGCGACGTCGTCCATTGACGGTTAGCTCTTCAAGACCCGAGGAATCATTCCGCCACGGATCATCAAATCCGCCACCCCTATGGCGACCATTCCCTGGACTACGGGGACGGCTTTGGGGACTACGCATGGGTCGTGTCGTCCTTTGACTCCGAGCTTAGCCTCTTCCATTTGGGATACGTTTACAGTCTTTTGCTCTTTCGCGATCGAGGATGGCGGTTTGAAGGCAACTCTGAGAAGCAGAGGCATTCCCGTCGACATTCCCCCCAACACTCCTCCGGAATTGTTAGTCAGCGTGACTACCTTTCCTTCTTTGATCACATACTGGTCGTTGTTTTCCGATCCTTTAAGCCGGGTTGCTTGAAACCCGGCTCCAAACTCGACTCCCTTGACCGCGGGTATTCCGAAGAGTATCTTGGCGAGTTCGGAGTCGATTGCATCGAAGAGTGGCTCACCGACACCGACTGGAAGGCTTAGAACCGTACACTCAACGACTCCCCCGACACTGTCCCCATCAGTCTTCGCGTTTATCACGGCCTGATGCATTTTCTCAGCCAAAACCGGGTCTGGGCACCTCATCGAATTCTCGTACGTGACCTTCTTCACAGCCTCAATGTTAGGAGGATTATCTAATCGAACCCCGTCGATGGCCTGGGTATACGCGAGGACTTCCACTCCAAAAGCGGAGAGAAGTCTCTGAGCAATGGCTCCCGCAGCTACGAACGCTGCCGTCATTCTTCCTGAGAGTCTTCCGCCTCCGCGGTAATCGCTGAAACCACCATACTTTACTTTAGCCGGATAATCCGCGTGTCCCGGCCGAACCACGTCCTTCAGCGAGTCATAATCAGAGGATTTCACGTCTTTGTTTCGGATGTGCAAAGTCACAGGAGCACCCGTTGTATGATCCTGGAATACCCCAGAGAACAATTCTACAATGTCTGGTTCCCGTCGCGCAGAAACAACGTCTTTCTCCTGTGGTATCCTCATGTCCAGCGCTCGCTGAATATCGTCGACTGTCAATGATAATCCGGCGGGGCAGCCGTCTACAGTGACACCTACCACAGGACCGTGGCTTTCTCCGAAGCAAGTAACAACGAATGCTTTGCCGATCGAATTACTCCACACTGAGCTGTACCCCCAACCTTGCAAGGTCCTGGAAGAATTCCGGGTAGGATTTTGCAACCGTTTCCGAGCCATGTATCACCGACTCTCCCCTAGCACCAAGAGACGCGACTGCGCACGCCATCGCAACTCTATGGTCACCCTGTGAATCGAACGCAGCCCCGGTCAACTCCCTTTTCCCATCAATCCTGATCAAATCATCTTCGACGTGAATCTTTGCGCCCATCTTTACCAATTCATTCGGGAGGGTTTGCAAACGGTTTGACTCCTTGTAAACTAGCCTCTTTACCCCTCGGATTTCTGATGAGCCGTCCGCGAAACATCCAATCGCTTCAAGGGGAGGAACAAGATCTGGGTTATTACTCGCGTCGAATTGGAATCCATCTAGCTCTCTCTTCCCGACTGATAGAGAATTTCCGTTCTGTTGGACTTCGAACCCGATTTCAGGCGCTAGTTTCAAGATCGCAGAATCGGGCTCAAACTCGTAGAGGCCGAGGCCAGAGATCGTGATCTCGTCTCCCGCAGTTCCTGTCGCGGCGATGAGGAAGGCTGCGGACGAAAAATCTCCGGGAACTTGATGAGTCGCAGGGACGAACTTTTGCGGTGCCGGAACCCTGAACGTTCCATCGGATTCTTCGATCGAGATTCCATGTTTTTTCAACACGTCAATGGACATGTTCACGTATGGGCGCGATTCCAGCGCGTCTTCCACGTTGATAGTGACATCTCGTATTGCCAGGGGGGCTGCGAAGAGGAGTCCTGAGATGAATTGGGAGCTGATGTCGCCCGGAACTGTGACTTCTCCTCCTCTTAGGGGTCCCCTAACGAGTACCTCCAGTCCACGCGTGCCGGAGATCGCGGTGGCAGAGGCACCAAGAGTGTTGACCGCCTTGACAAGTGGCTCTAACGGTCTATTGGAAAGTTTTCGGCTGCCACTGAGTCTGACCGTCTTTAGGGATATCGAAGATATCGCAGTGAGGAACCTGAGGGTGGCTCCCGACTCACCGCAGTCAATAGGCCTGTTCGAAGTTGTCGGTCTCCTGACTCCGCTGGAGATTGTTCGGGTTTTCTTAACTAGAACTTTCGCTCCCAACCTCTGGATCCCCTCGAGTGTTCGCTGTGTATCATCACAATGCAACGCTCCTTCAATGACAGATTTCCCTGGCGACAAGAGAGAGGCCAGGAGCGCTCTGTGCGTGTATGCCTTCGAGCGGGGAGCCTTCACTTCTCCGTGCAGGGTCTGTGGACCTTTGATCCTGATTCTCAAGTCTCGATCAGAGCTTTCGTGAAGTTCGGATTTGTCTCGATTATTCGTCCATCAAATTTCTCGAACGCCTGCCTCACGGGTTTCAAGCTATGCTCGTCGACCACGGCCGCGACTGCCGGTCCCTTGCCCGAGAGTCCCGCTCCAAATGCCCCTGCTTCAATCGCTGAAAGTGCTGGGCGAGGGTCTTCTCCGAGAATGGATGCGACAGCAAGGCCGTTAAGCGTAATCGCGTCCCAGAGATGGCCATTGCTAGCTTCGCTGTATGCAAGTTCTGAAATCCGTCTGATAGGCGCAAATCTTGTCCGGTCTAGCTGGCCTGTTCGAGTCTTTCGTGGTGGAACAAGTATGAGGATTCTGATGTCCCGTGGGACCTTGAGAATTCTTTCTGCCTTCCTCCGGTTGTTATCAGTCAGAACAGCACCGCCGTGATAGGATGCGAATGAATCGTCGTAAGCGCCAGTGAGGCTTACCCCGGATTCGACGGACGCCTCTACCCCAACCGCAATCAGTCTGTCATCATCCTGGTCCTCACCTAGGGCAGATACGGTGGCCAAGGCTACTGCGTTTGCTGCCGCACTGCTGCTCTTGAGCCCTACTGCCGTTGGGATGTTCGAGGAAGTGATCGCCTCTCCGTGGAACTTCCGCCCATACCCATAGTGTTCGAGGGTCTTCTTGACTACCGCGACCATGAGATTGTTGGATTCCTGTGGTTCAGAGGAAATGAACCCGGAGATTGAACCTGGTCCTTCTTGTAGGGTGACCTTGGCTCGGGTCCAGAGGTCTACTCCTAGAGTGCCTCCCTTGCCCGTTGGAAACGCGTTTAGAATGCTGATGGCTCCATGGGAAAGAGCCTGGCCGGTCCCTTTCATCTCCAATCTTTCCCTAGATAATCTGCAAGGGAGGAACGCATGAGATCGAAGGGAGCGGTCTCGTTTAGCCAGATCTCGTAAGATAACGCTGCCTGGTGCAGGAGCATCTCTAGGGGGCTGATTGTCCCTCGTCCTATTGGAACTGGTTCGGCAGGCTGGTCGTATGCGAGGTCGAAGATCCAACCTGTATCTTTGATGGTGTTGATGGGGATTTTGAGCCGGGATACGAGAGTTGAGGTCCGGATCGGAGTCGTGTTGACGAGAAGATCCGCATTCTCCATGCCTTGCTCCAAGTTGCTCTTGGTAAGCTCTTCACACGAGACTCTGCCGATACCTGTTGCATTGTTCGCTATTAGTCGAGCCTTATCCAGAGTTCTGTTGAGAATCCTGATGTTGTTGTTTTCGCTGGAAAGGCGATGGACCAGGGCTAGGGCTGCTCCTCCTGCTCCGAGCACTAGTATCCGCTTGTTGTTGGGTTCAAAGCCGTAGGATCTTATGGCTCTGATCGCCCCCTCTCCATCGGTGTTGTATCCTACGAGCCCACTCTTGGTTGTGGCAACCGTGTTGACTGCTCCGCTCTCCTCCGCGTTCTTGTCAACCCGATCGAGCATTTCGAGGACGGCGGTCTTGTGTGGCATTGTGATATTGAAGCCGTCAAACCCTAGCGTGCGTGCTGCCTCTACCGCTTGTTTCAGATTTTCTCTGCTGACTTCGAAGGGTACGTAGGCTCTGTTGAGTGATAGTTTCTGGAAGATCGTGTTGAAGATCACGGGGCTGAGGCTGTGAGCCACTGGCGATCCGTAGAGAGAGTGGACTTTGGTGTCGCCCTTGATCAACTTTTACTCCACGCCTAGCATCTCGTAAATTCTGCGGAGTTCGGCAATGGTCGACTGCCCCGGTGCCGTTTCTTGCCCTCTCTCTAGCGAGGCGTAGGTGAAGTGGGCACCGTAGAACGGGGCTAGTAGTCTTGACCAGACTCCCGCCTGTCCCATTGCGAAACTGACGAGTGGTGAGTTCTGATGGTTTGCTTTCAACAGACTGAGCACCGTGAGATTGTCTTCAGGAATCTGAGCTGTGGTGACGATCTTACAGACGTCCGGTTTGAACTTCTGGAGCTGCACGAGGGTTGAGGCGAGTTTCGCGGGATCAGGGGTTCTGAAGTGATCATGGTAGGATAGTATGATCTTGGCACCTTTTTCCCGAAACGTCTTGATGACGCGGTCGAGCTTCGCTGTCGTGAACTCTAGATCCACGTATTGGAATCCACCCTCTACCGCCTCCATCAGGATCTTCAGGCGCTCAGCTTCGGATCTGTCGAAGAACCCTTTCTCGGACAAGGGCCGGTTGGTTCCGATGATCGGCCGCTCTACCGCGCGGGCAATCTTTGTGAGTCCATGGTAGCTGCGGAGCCTGTCCAAACGAACCTCTACGAGATCGGCGGACAGTCTCTCGGCTCTCTGCGCTCTTCCTAACAGCTCGGGGGTGTCGGTTGAGGAGATTGAGACGCAGACCTTGGGATTCACCTTTCGATGACCATCTCGTCAGCTACTTTTGTTCCAAAGTGTCGTCCGCCTTCTTCGGATCGAACCAATACCTCGTCCCCAGGTTTAATCTCTGAAAGCGGTTTGGACCCGTCTTTTGTGACCAGCCGGACAGTCTCCGCATTCTGAAGTATCGTCGTTATCTTTTGGCTCCCGATGCTTGCCTCGACGAGGATCATTGGCCGACGCTCGATCTTGATCCTCGCGATATCAACACTCCTTGTTCGCCCCATCCTGTCAACCAAGAGAACGGCTTCACCAGTTGATAATTCGGAGAGATACCGGGTTTTTCCATTTGCTGAGAGAACGTATGATGAAACTGGGCCAGCGTTTACTCTGAAGGGTCGCGAGTTCACGTGCGCGTTGGGATGTATCTCGCCCTCCACTAGGAAGAGTGCCTGGGAGTAAGAGCCGGTCAATAATCCCTCGCCGGGCTCGAGGATCTCGGTCGTGTCTACGCAAACTCTAGCCCCCGTCCCAATGGGCCTGACACTTGTGACCCGAGCTGTTGAGAGCGAGATGTCTTCGGATTCTCCAAGTATCAAGTCACGGGTCTTGAGAATCTCATGTGTGTCGTGGGAAGCAAGGGCTATTCCATCCGCTCCAAGTTCCAGGGTTGAGAGAGCTGTTCTGCTTTCGTCAAAGCTTGTCGTTCTGGCAAGAAGCTTTGAGCGTCCTCTCGTTTCCGCGACCAGATTTTCAAGGGGTATTATTTTCCAGTTGGGACAATTGATCAGGAGATAGTCAGGACCCAGTTCGAGCGCCTGCGATATTCTCTCCAGATCTTTCTGGTCACCGATCGTAACCTCAAGCGCTACTGGTGTATTGTTTATCTTGGCACTCAGGACGTGGTCAAACCTTGACGTTACGAGAATGTCCATTCCTTCCAGTCGTGAAGCAATTTTCGCGGTGATTCCAGGAAGTTTGACGTCGGTGAGGATCGTGTGCGGTTTGGCCACGTCGACCATCTTGCGGATGGTTTCCGCGGATAGTTCGGGGTTAGGCTCTAGCCAGAATTCTTTCACTTCTTTCACCCAGAATGGACAATGCTTGCGTGGGGCTGCTTCCATTGTGGACTATCTCGACGAGGGCTCTAGTCATCAAAGTCGGCTGGCTGTGCTGGAACACGTTTCGCCCAATGGACACTCCCGCGGCTCCTGCTTTGATCGAGTCTGAGACGAGTTGTAGAGCTGCGGATTCGCTGCCTGCTTTGGGACCGCCGGCTACGACCACCGGTGCTTTGACGCTCTTGATGACGTTTCGGAAGCTTTCAACATCTCCTGTATAGTTCGTCTTGACGATATCTGCTCCTAACTCGTACCCGAGCCGTGCTGCATGGCTGACCACTTCGTAAGCGTGCTCGTTCTGGATTCCGGGCCCTCTCGGATACATCATAGCGAGGACTGGTAAGCCGACATCGTCACATTCGTCCAGTATTCGCGAAAACTGATCGAGCATGTCTTGTTCGTGTTCGGATCCGACGTTGATGTGAACAGATACTGCATCTGCGCCCAGACGAGCGGCTTGTTTGACTGTGGAT
>VBAX01000010.1 GCA_005883075.1 Candidatus Bathyarchaeota archaeon
GGTTAGTCGTGTGGCGCCTGAGAGGTGGAGTATGAGACCCATTCCTTGGTTGTCAACTGTCTTAGCTATGCCGGCATGGACGAGGACGGCGTCCGCTCCCCCCTTGGCTATGTTGTCTATCGTCGTTTCCATATCCGTGAGTCCTTCGATTGGTCCGACGGATACTCCATGGTCCATCGGTATGATGACTGTCTTGCCGTCTTTCTGGAATATTCGTCTGAGTCTGCGGGTTTTTCCAGTTTGCATTTTTCTTGGATCACTTGATGAGTTTTTTTGCGAGGAGGAGTTCGGCGTTGAGGATGGAGCATCCGGCTCCTCCGCGGACGAGGTTGTGGCCGAGGGCCATGTACTTGACGCCGTTCAATGCCGGGTCTCGCCGGACCCGTCCGACCGTTACGGTCATTCCGTTTCCCTCATCGACATCGAGCCGGGTTTGTGGACGATCTTCCTCTTCCCGAACAATAATCGGATGCTGGGGTGCTGAGGGGAGCTTGAGCTGTTGAGGAGTTCCCTTGAACTCTCTCATCGCCTTGACGATTTCGTTAGGTGTCGCGGCTGATCGTGTTTTGGCGAAGACTGCCTCCATGTGTCCATGGAGTGTTGGGACTCTGTTGCAGCTCGCGGAGACAGTAATCCCGGCGGGTTTCGACATGCTTCCGAGTATCTTGTTGGTTTCATGTTCGACTTTTTCCTCCTCGTTCCTGATGAACGGGATAACGTTCTGCATGATGTCGAGTGATGCGACTCCCTGCGCCGGACACGGCTTGCATCGATGACACGACAACGGTTTCGAGGCCGAACTTGTCTTGGAGGGGTTTGAGAGAGAGCGTCAGAATGGCGGTGGTGCAATTGGGGTTAGCGACGATGAAACCATCTGTCTTCATCCGTCTCTTCTGTTCTTCTACTATCTCAGCATGCTCAGGGTTTAGCTCCGGATTCAGGAGCGGGACGTACTGGTCCATTCTGTGGGATGATGCGTTGGAGAAGACGGGAATCCCAGCTTTGGCAAAATCTTCTTCCACCGGCCCTGCGACTTCGGCAGGAAGGGCGGAGAAGGCGAGGTCCGGGTCGTCTAGGGTTCGCGGCTTGGGTTCTGTAAGTACGAGCCCTCCGAGCTCATCGGGGAGGTTTGCTTCTCTTCTTGATCCTATCGAGGATGCGTATGTTTTGCCAACGCTCTTATCGGACGCCGCAACAGCGCTGACCTCGAACCATGGGTGGTGGGCTAGTA
>VBAX01000062.1 GCA_005883075.1 Candidatus Bathyarchaeota archaeon
GCGAGTTTCTTAACCTCATCATCGAAATGACGGTGAATAGGACCCGGACAGAAAAAGAGGGGAAGGCGCTGCACCTACAAAAGAGATGATTACCCGGAAAAACGACCTTACAACCAGGAATATCCCACGAGCTGGTCGTCTATTCTCTCGCAGGGCTTAAAGTCTATCTGGATTTTGGCGGATGGAAACTCTTGGTCAAGATGAAGCCGTGGCCGATTATCTCTCTAATCCTTATTGTTCTGGCATCTGTCGGGGCTGCCGCCTACTATGTATGGGAAGCATCAATCATGGGTACGCCTTCCCTTTGCAGAGACCCGAACAACATCAGCAGCCACGTCTACAATCCCGCAAGGCTTCAGACCATCAGGGAATGCATCACTGTTTCGGGAATCGTGAACAACGTGATCGTTGAGGATGACGGAGACTACCACGTTTGGTTCCATGTTGATCCGCAATACGCGAGTTTACCCAACCGCGCGAACAACGACTATCGACAAGGTGATTTGTTGGCGGAGATAATCTGCGCAACCACAATCACCCAGCAAGACGCGGTTCTAGCCTGTGAAAACTATACTAACCAGATTCTCCCAATACCCAACTCAAACCAGAACATCACGGTGACAGGGCCCTACGTTCTCAATAACGTCTACGGGTGGATGGAAGTACATCCTGTGTACTTCCTAAGCATTTCCTAGAACTATATGCGCTTTCTAGGAACTCTTGATGGGAGTTCCATGGCGTTCGTCGGGGCAAATCCATTCACCGACGCCAACCCTAGAGAATCTTCGATAACACATCCGGCCGTGAGCCACGCATAACATTCTGCCTTGAACGACCTCTGGCAGCTTATGCACGCCCATCCTTGCTCCTCTATTCGAGGGGCTCAGCCTATCAGGTTCTCCCAAGGGAGTCGAGTTTGAAGGATCTTCGTCGCCCATAACCGAACCGCACGATTATAGACGGCTTCGGCGTCCGTTAAGCATTGCTCCTTACGGAAAATCTTTCTACATCAAAAGATACCCGTTGGGATCATACCCAAGGTTTCCTGAAATCATATTCATCGGAGAAGAGGAGAAGGCACGACGTATTTCGATGCTTGGGAACTAGCCGACAAACAGGCACTCCACATTTTGCCCACCCGTGGGCACTATCCGCCCTAACGTGGTCCGGGGCCGGCGCGGAAATCGAGCTCTTTGGTTTGGATCCGTTACATTTCGTCAGCGCGAGTTATGCCATCGAACTCATTTCGCTCGGGAAGGATGTTCGACGAGCGACTTACCTGGAGCCCGAGCTCTTGGGAGCAGCCTGGTTCGTGTGCATCTTGCCATGCTCCATCATCTCAACTTCGGTCTTGAATTTAGCACCGCAAGTGCTGCACTTGTATTTTTTCCCGAATAATCCCATTTCTAATTATCACCTACCCCGCGAGCACATGTGAAGTGGATAATAGGTTTCCTCGATCCTTCGAGCGACGGACTCAAATATAACGCAGGGTCGAAGGCTAACAAGCGTGTGCGGAGGCTTCTTAGAAGCCGAAGGGACATTCCGGCCTCCAGTCCCTTATACTTGGATTCATGTCTCCTAGGAATCCACTTTTCTCCGAAAATCCCTAGCAAGGTTTTAGTCTACGTCTCCACTAGCCCCCGACTATGCCTAAGTCCAAATCTAAAAAGGCAAAAGCAAAGAAACCGGCAAAATCCAAGAAAGCATCCATACCACCAGGATTCCGATCCGTAACACCATACCTAGCCATTAACGGCGCGTCCGCCGCGATCGACTGGTACAAGAAAGCCTTCGGCGCAAAAGAACTCGCGCGCCAAGCGGTCCCAGATGGAAAACTAATGCACGCTCGAATTCGAATCGGGGACTCGATCGTAATGCTATCTGACACCTTCCCAGGCAGCGGCGCTCAATCCCCCGACGCTCTCGGCAACAGTCCTGTCACACTCCACCTCTACATCGGCAACGTTGACAAGGTCTGGCAACAAGCGGTCGACGCGGGAGCCAAGGTAACAATGCCACTTGACAATCAGTTCTGGGGCGAGCGCTACGGCCAACTAACCGACCCCTACGGCCACCACTGGTCACTAGCCTCACAAGTCAACATGACAAAGAAAGAGAAAGACGAGAAACAGAAACAAGCCATGGCAATGTTCGCTCAAGACCAGCACCCCGGCCGTACAGAAGAACCGCAAATCGCGCAAAACTAGTCACGACACCAAACCCCCAAGGGCGAAGCTAACGCTTCGCTCAACCCCTTTTTCTATCCTAACAATTCCTACTAGACACCAGGTAACCTCTATGAAATTGGACCGGCTCGATCATCTCGTACTAACCGTCAGAAACATCGAGACAACATGCACATTCTACTCAAACGTACTCGGTATGGAAGTAGTCACATTCGATAACGGCCGCAAAGCCCTGACTTTCGGTTCCCAGAAGGTAAACCTCCATGAAGCAGGCAAAGAGCTCGAACCGAAAGCATACAGGCCTACCCCCGGCTCAGCCGATTTATGTTTCACGACAACCACTCCTATCGATGAAGTTGTCAAACGACTCCAATTATCAAAAGTCAGAATACTCGAAGGCCCGGTCAAGAGAACTGGTGCGCTAGGTCAGATGACGTCTGTATATTTCCGCGACCCAGACCTCAACCTCATAGAAGTCTCGAATTATGGTGATCCGATGAAGAACTGAGCCGTGAACAGGGAAGACCTGGTAGTCTGATCTCGACATCGGGCTAGAGCTTCTTCTTCAAGAAGTAGCCTCTCGTTTCAAAACCTAACTTATCGTACAACTCTTTAGCCCCGATCTCGTCGGCTGGGGTTGTTAGTGTCACGGTATCAATTCCTCTCCCCTTGAAAACTACGAACAGGCGGTCCAGGAGCAAAGTGGCGATTCCCCTTCGGCGATACTGTTCCTCGACCGCGAGTACCTCAACGGAACCTACCCTTGTTGCCTTCCATCTTCGCAGGACTTCATCAGGAACGTTTTTGGATTCACTGCCATAGACGAAGCCAATTATTCTTCGGTTGAGCTCTGCTACCAAGAAGAAATCAGGCTCGGACGAGTGGAAGCCCTGAATGTCCGCTTCTGTCGGGGTGGAGTCCCATGAAGCATACTTTTGAGAGAGCTGGAGAACAGCGACCCTATCTTTCTCCTCGTATCGTCTAATGGCCGGGTTCACGAACAGCTCCCGCCATCAGATTGCGATTGAGTTGAGACTCACTTGGTCGAGGTAGAATTTCCCGAAGTCTTGCTCGCCTTTACTGCTTCTGCGATCCCCCAGACGATCAAACCTACCGCGATTAGGTAGTTCAATAACTGAGGGATCATTAGAAGCAATGCGCCCAGGAGGATAGCCAGCAGGGCGGTCCCTAGTCGCGGGATCTGCAAAGTCTTCTCTATGTCGGAGACTATTCCCATTTGCTCGTCCTTGTTGGACTATGGACAAGGCTCCATAAGAGTTGCGGAGTTTGCTGCTGGAACAACACTGGCTGCTTCGAGTGGGGAGAAGGCGGACTGGAGGCTTGAACGCTTAAGGGCGGGTAGTGCCAACAAAAAAGTCCCGTAGAAGCTGAGATGCCTGGTGCTAGCGACTTGTGCGTTTCGAAGAGAGCGGATCCCTGAGGAGAGCTTGGTTGAGATCGAAACCGCTGGATACTCCGCAACGATCTGTGAAAACTGCCTCACACTCTTGATCGTTCATCGCCGCTATCACCATTTGAATCTGGAAAGACTGATCTTGCAGATATCAACAAAATAGAGACCAGTGCCCTAGGGGGGACTCCTCTGGAGTGGACTAGATCTCTTATGGAGATCATAAAATAGTCTAGGAATCTGGGAAGAGCGAGTAAGAGTGATCGTGTGTGTTACCGAATCCTGCTCATGGCAGGCTGGAACACTTGTTCTTGGTCACGCACTGGAGCCGATCGGTATGCCCGAAGTCCATTGTTCCCGTTGTCAAACGCGGGTTTGGCAGCTGTGTTTAGTTTGACCCAGTCAGGAATGATCACGGCTCTGATCAATTCTTGTATCGATATTCCTCGGTCTTCTGCTTCTGTTTGTAGGAGTTCGAAACTTTCATCGCGGAGAGACAGCATGAATTTTGCCAATTTGACACCTAAAGAGTGGGGAATGGTTGGCTCGGGTTCCTCGAATATAAACATTCTACGAGAGAAAGTAGGGATTCTTTTCACTCAAATCAGTAAAGATGCTAGCGTGGGAATGTCTATCAGCCCCCTATTGGGTGCAATCCCATCAAGGCTAAGCTAGTTTCAAGGGACACGAGCAGATCTTGCGAGAACGCATCGACCTCCATCTCAACGAGGCTCCGACACTGAAGACCCCGGTCCTGATAGCAGGCCTCCCCGACAGCGGAAGAGTGGCTAAGATCGTTCTCGACCAGTTAGTAAAGACGCTCAAAGCAATACCCTTGGGCTATCTCTACTCAGACTATCTCCCACCTCGACTACTCCTGAAGCCTGACGGAACAGCTGACTTGATGAAACATGAGATATTCTACTGGATCAACAAAGACTCCGGCCCCGACCTAGTCCTGTACACCGGAGACGCGCAACCAATTCTGCCTGAGGGAGCATTTCGTCTCTCCGAGACAGTTGTAAAACTCGCCGAAAAACTCGGAGTCGAAACAGTTGTGACAGTCGGTGCGTTCATCACTGGCAAGATTGCTGAACATCCACAAGTCTACGGTGCCGCAAGCGAACTAGTCCTCGTCAAAGAACTCGAAGAGTTAGGGGTGAAAATCATTGACAGCGGTGCGGTCACATGGATGAACGGGCTAATCCCTGGTCTTGCAAAAGTCCGGAATCTAAAAGGCCTATTTCTCTCGGGCGAAACATCTGGTTTCATGATTGATCCGCGCGCGGCGATGATAATCCTCCGCGTCCTCGTTAGGAAGCTTGGATTACAAATTGACATGACGGAACTTGAAGGACAAGCGAAAGAGATCGAAACCGCACTCAAACAGAGCGGCGATAAGGATTCTGACTCTGCAGGCAGTTCCGAATATATCGGGTGACTGGGGAGCTGCCTGAGATGACGGCCGATTACCGAGTAGTGATCGGTGACAGCCGTCGAATGCGAGAACTAGCTGATAACTCCGTGCATCTAGTCGTCACCTCGCCACCCTACCCGATGGTTAGCATCTGGGACGATTTCTTCCGAGAAGAATCCGCGCAATCCTACGACCAGATGCACGACTGCCTCAACAAGACATGGAAGGAGGTGAATAGGGTTCTAGTTCCCGGTGGAATCGCCTGCGTCAATATCGGCGACGCGACCCGGACCAAGGACGGGGTATTCCATCTCTATCCAAACCATTCTCGCGTTATAGAATCGTTCGAGCAACTCGGCCTCGTTACCCTCCCCTACATCCTTTGGAAGAAGCCTACCACCAAGCCCCGCTACAAAGGAAAGGGAGCATTTCTAGGCTCAGGTTTCCTTCCGCCTAACGCGTACGTAACCCTTGACATGGAGTTCATCTTGATCTTTCGAAAGGGAAATCTGAGATCCTTCGAGCCCAAGGACCCGAAACGCTACGGGAGCAAGTTTACCAAGAAAGAAAGAGACGAATGGTTCTCCCAGGTCTGGACCGTTACGGGAGCAAGACAGACGCAAGGAGGATTGGAAAGGCGAGTCGCGGCCTTCCCTGAAGAAATTCCACGACGGCTGATCCGAATGTTCTCCATTGAAAGCGATCTAGTTCTGGACCCGTTTCTCGGATCTGGAACCAGTCTCAAGGCCGCGATGAATCTCAATCGGCGATTCGTTGGATATGAGAAGCTAGAAGACTTTTCGAGGATTATACGAGAGCGGATGGGCCACGAATCGGAAAGAATTCTCTTCCAAAAACAGTCTGTTGTAGAACAGATTAGTTCTGAATTAATAGCCTAGCAACGTCGCTCAACGATCGAACGAGGTAGTCTGGGTGTCCGCCCTTCGGGCCTCGACGTCTCACAAGTATCATCATCATTCCAACTCCCTTCGCTCCTTCAATGTCAGTGTTGGGATTGTCGCCGATATAGACGCAATTTCCGGGTTGTAAGCCTAATCGTCTTGCGACCAGAGTGAAGGGTCTCCTAGTCGGTTTTACACCTGGTGTGTCCTCGCCTGCCACAACAATCGCCTCTAGAGACTTCAGAAATGGTTGTCGGCGGATTCTCTTCATCTTCATTCCCGGAGTACCATCAGAATCTGAGACCATTCCAAGCCTGAACCCTGCCTTCTTCAGTCTATGAATGGTCGACATCGTGTCGTAGAACACTGGACTTGCTCCAGCATACGTCTTCCAGTAGCGGAGAGTTGTCTCGTGGACCCAGGGACCTTTGAGCTTAGACAAGCCGAGCTGTTTGAGCAGGGTCTCCCACCAGACATCTCTGTTGTAGAGGAATTTTCGGCCATGCATTTCTAGATCGATGAGCCGGAGTTTCGGGAATAGATTCGCCTCGGAGTAGCGGATTCCTTCTTTCCTCAACCGTTTCGCAAAGATTCTTGCGACTACCCGAAGCGCCTGGCGAGCGCCCTTCTTTGACTGGATGAGCGTGTTATCTAGATCGAATATTACTGCGCGGATCTTCCTATCGACCAGTATCTCTCAATTCCAGACGTATGTTTCGGGCCGGCGATCTGCGAACCGTTCTTTACGCAGTCGAGCGTGAAGAGCGAGGTCAATATCCTCAACGATTACTCCTTCTCGTTGTTCTTTGAACACGTTCATCATAGGGTGGGATATCTTCATCTTCGGGTCTTCCCTGAGACTAACGATCATACTGTACCCTGTGAACAAGGGCGGAGAGTAGACGTTAGGCGCCACAACCGCTATCCGGTTCTCCAGCGACCGAATTGTGACGTATTGGTGCCAGGGTTCAACTCCCGGTCTCACGATCCTTGACGGGCACATCAACAAGTCCGCGCCCCTAAGCGTTAGGATTCTTGCGGCCTCTGGAAAATCAACATCATAACAAACCAAGACCCCAATTTTGAACCCGTCAACCGGGAAGATCTTGTAATCGTTTCCCGGACGAGCAATCTTCTTCTCGAAATGAAATAGATGGACTTTCGGTTGCCGCCCGATGACTTCTCCGTCCCTTCCGATTACGGGGCTGTTGAGAAAAACTCGTCCCTTGACTTTTTCATAGAAAGCTCCTCCTACAACCACGACACAATATTCCTCAGCGATAGATTGCAGTCCGGGAAGCGGGCTCATCGGCGATGGAATTGTCTTCTCAGGCAACCAATGCTCAGGTAGGCAGATAATGTCCGCTTCCTTCTCAGCAGCCAGCTTGGCTTGTTTGACCGCTCGGAAAATCGTCTCTTTTGCCGAAGTTGCAATGGGTCTAGTCTGTACTGCTGCCGCTCGAACAATCTTCTTTGACGTAATACGGTCCTCTGACCCTAGACTTTCAGTCTCTTGACGGCAATATCCAACAGTTGGCGCGCAACTTCTCGCTTGGACGCCAATGGAATATGGATTACCTTCTTTCGCTCGTCAACAACAAACAGCTCATTGGTGTCAGTCTGAAACCCCACCCCCTCCAGCGAAACATCGTTGGCCGCAACGAGATCCGCGCTTTTCTCGCTGAGAATCTCAAATGCCTCTGTCACAAGCTGCTCGTTCGAGACACCATGCTCCGTCTTGAAAGCCACGAGAAACGAGTTCGGGCTCGCATGGCGAATCTCCCGTATTATCTTCGGAGTGGCTTCTAGCTCCAGCTCCACAGTCTTCTCTTTCCTTGTGCTAATCTTACGGCCTGCCGGATTCGAGGGCCTATAGTCGCTCGGGGCCGCGGCCGCGAAAACCAGATCGTGTTTACCCCTCTTCAATTCGCGAAGAGTAGCCTCCAGCATCTCCTCTGTTGTCTCAACCCTGACCGTCTTCACGCTAGGAGGAGGCGTGACTGAACCGGGTCCCAGAATCAATGTTGTCTCAGCACCCCTTGACCACGCTTCCTCCGCAATTGCTACGCCCATCTTACCTGAGGATCGGTTCGTGATCACCCTGACTGGATCAATGTGTTCGACTGTGGGACCCGCGGTGACCAGTACTCTATGTCCCTCAAGGTCTCTCCTCTGAGAAGAGAGCTGCGATGAGAGGCGTGTGATAACCGCCTGGACAATCTTGGCCGTTGATGCGATCTTGGCCTTTCCCTCCACGATCTCCGGCTCGACAAATTCGACGCCTATCCTCTTGAGACGCGCAATGTTCTCCTGGGCTATTGGATGATCATAGAGTGGTTCGTGCATTGCCGGTGCAATGAGAACAGGCAACTTGGAACCTATAGCAGTCGCGGCCACCGTCGTAACTGGCGTATCATCAATTCCCGATGCAAGTTTCCCGATCGTGTTGGCTGTCGCAGGAGCGATGAGAACTAGATCCACATGCCCAGAACTCTTTCCAGCAAGGGCGATGTGCTCCAGTTTGCCGGTAAGCTCTCGAACAACGGGATTTCCTGTAGCCCACTCTAGAAGATCGGATCCGATCATCTTCTCTGTCGATGCAGAGATCACCGCATACACGTCCGCCCCATGCCTCATCAGCTCACGCGCGATCTCGGGAACTTTGAACGAAGCAACACTACTTGACACCAGGAGGGCGATCTTCTTTCCTGAGAGTTGTGTGCCCGAAGTTCCGGTGATGTCTTTGGAGGGGTGGGTCATATCCGGACTCTTTCCTATCTCTTCAATTGTCCATTGTCATAGGCCCAGTCGAGAAGCTGGATGATCTCGTTGAGACTATACTTTCCAGCGCTCGAGGGAATCCGTTTGAGAATGTCGGGCAGACTCGGCAGCATAGGTCGGATGAATCCTGGAATCTTGTCGTACATTGCCTGAACTCCCGAGATGATCTCTTTCGCATCCTTCTCTTCGATGCTTGTTCCCTTGAGAGCTGTCTTCATACTCTTGGCGCTCATTTTCCTTCCAACTTCTCCCGCTCGACCCATCTGAGGCATATACAGGTTCGTCAGGCAACCACCCATGTCAATCTCTTGGACCATATGCCCTACCAAAAGTCTGGTGAGTGGCCAGGTTCAACCGTTCCTCTCTTCTGTTAAGAGGTCTTCAAAGACTCTAGCGAGAGCATCGCTGTGTCTTGAAGGAATCTAGTGGCATTCTGATGCCTGTCTGTTCAGCCTAGGGCATGGAGCTTCTATCACTGCCGAACTTTGGCAGATTTTGCATGAGTGAATAATGCTGGGAGAAGGTCCACGCTTTCCATTTTTTCCACATCTTATTGGAGAAGAAAACGACGAGTATGTCGTTCATTATGACGAGGGGGAAAGAGGCGCTTGCCGCGATGCCGAAGATGATTATTGGAGAGATTAGTCCGAAGACGAACGCGACTTTATGGGTTTGGTTGAGCCGTGTTCCCATTGACCTGAAGACGAGCCGAAGGATCCACAGTGAGACAATGATATCGAAAACTATGATGATAGGCGGGAAGAGATTAGCACCTGCCGCGAAGCCTCCAGCAAGCAGCCCGATCGGAAAGAATGATGCTCCGAGTAGGAAGAATGCTCGGGGCCTCCACCTCGGCTCTGCTCTAACAGACTTCAGAAAGTCAGCAGGCAATTTTTTCGCCGCAACTACGAGCAATGCTACCACGATACTCGAAAGAAGCAGTAGGCTCCCGATCTCCGCAGGCCAATAGTTCACGAGTATAGAAAGGAGGACGCAATCGATAGCTAAGGCTAGTATGCTGATTTGTATACCCTTAGTCGAAACAAGGCTTTTTGACTTCAGATCTGGAAAAGCCAATCCAAAGATGAAGATGGGTAGGCCAATGCTGAAAACTGAATGGAAGATCACCAGCCCAACAGTCCAGACCCAATTGACTCCAAGCCAGTGTCCGTAAACCCCTAGATTTCCCACCACTGAGGATGCAGGATTGAACAACGTTCGCAGCGCGAGCCCTTCTTCTACAATCCCGTACGCCGCGCCCATGAGGAAGACTGATGCCCAGCCTTTGTTCCAACGAATCTTAGCCTCGCGGATCAAAATGACGCCTGGACCATAGAGTGCGAGGTTCGCAGCGAGAAGGAGGAAGAAGACTGGAGGGTTTAGAACCAGAATAGACATGTTGCTTGAGCCTGAAAGGTACTCTGGAATCCCTGGGGACAGGATGAGCAGGCAGAGGAGTGGATGTGCCTTGAGATAACTGATTATCTGGACTACGCGCCCCTTTCTTTCCGTGACTTGTGGATACCACGTACTCAAGGGAGACGTCTCGAGGTGCTTACGGAAAGGACGGGTCTACGGTATTAGCTGTCTAATACCAAGGAGGGGATCTCTCCGTTACTAGAGTAAGCTGTCCTACCTATCAACTGCGCTCGTCTAAGAGCCAGCCGACGATTCTTCCATGGACAACCAGCTCTCGCCACTTGTCCTGAGGGAGATCGTGCCGTTCGTCACTTATTGGAACGATTAGGAGATCTGCGCCAACTCCGTTGGCCAGCTTCTCCAGCCCAGGTACGATCTCGCCTGGTGGATGGAGACAATAGACGAGGGAGGCGCCTTGGTATAGTTTGAGGCTTGGAAACATTACGTCGTCGGCGATGGCTCTGATTCGTCCCGATTTTCTTGAGCGCACCCATGACTCATCTTTGTCGGTTACGAGAATTTCAGCTCGAGGCAGAGCTTTGGATATCCGCTCCGCGACGTCTATCCTGTGGCCTACTCCGACTTCTATGATTTTTCTGGCGTCGCTATAGTTCTGTTTGATCCAGTCTACGAGCTGTTCGAACAATATTCTTGGTAGATCCCGGGGTCACTTGGGCCAGCGGGGCTGCATTGCCCCCTGGTCCCCGTTGGACTGGCGCATTTTTCTCATCCCTTCGAGGATCAGCTTCTGTTCGATAGCTGCCACCAGTAGTTTCGTCTCGATGACCTTGTCGGGGTTGACGCTCATGCTGACTGCTCCTTCTCGGACTAGGAATTCGACGACTTCGGGATAGTTTGAGGGTGCTTGACCGCAGATCGATGTTGTCACGCCTTTTTCGTTGCAGACTCTGATGACATGGCTCATCGCTCGTAGGACTGCGAGGTTGCGTTCGTCGTAGATTTCCTGGATCGATGCATCGTCTCGGTCGATGCCAAGGATCAGCATGGTCAGGTCGTTGGTTCCGAAGGATATGCCGTCAATTCCCTCGTCGACGAACTTGTCGATCAACAAGACTGTAGCAGGAACTTCTACCATTATCCAGAGCTTGAAATCTGGGCCTCGCTTCAATCCCTCTTCTTCCAGGATCTTCCTCGCGTTTCTGAAATCCTCGAGGGTACGGACGAAGGGCAGCATCACATGGACATTGGTAAGCTTGTACTCCTCTCTGACTTTCTTGATGGCTTGACACTCCAATCGGAAAATGTCAGGCTCTTTCACGTATCGGAAGCAGCCCCGGTATCCCAATAATGGGTTGGGCCCGACGTGACCTGCTTCATGTTCATATTTTTCGCCGCCTGGAAGGCCTAGAAACTCGTCAGGCTTGAAGTCCAGACACCTGTAGACGACAGGCCTTGGAGCGAACGGTGTGGCCACCTTTCTGACTCCCTCAGCGAAAGCATTGACCATCTTTTCGCCCCCTCCTTCTTCTATCAGCAATCGGGGATGTTTCCCAACGGAGAGCATCATGTGCTCTGCCCGCAAGAGGCCTACGCCGTCAGCGTGGGTCTCCCGTTCGACTCGCTCTGCGAGTTCTGGGAGTGAGATGTTCACGTAGATCTTTGTCGCGGTTATTGGGATGACAGTAGGGATTTCATGCTGAGGCTGTGTTGCCTTGAGAACTTCTTCGACTAGGCCGTTGTAGACAACTCCTGATTTCGCGTCCACTGTGTACTCTTGTCCCATTTGCATGAGCTTGGTCGCGTTCCTTGCGCCGACGATGCATGGGATACCCATCTCTCGGGAGACAATAGCGGCGTGGCATGTTGTTCCCCCGTCTTCTGTGACGATGGCGCCCGCGATTTTCATGTAGGGAACCCAGTCAGGGTTTGTCATTCGAGTGACGAGTATGTCCTTGTTTTTCATCAGGCGTCCCGCTTCAGCTGTGGTTGGGACAATCTTGGCTCTGCCCGCGTGTAATCCCGGGCTCGCGGCTAGACCGTGGACGACTGCGACTCTGTGAACGATGTGGGAATCTGTTTCTCCACCAGGACCCTTCATTTTACTCCAGAAGGTCTCAGGCCTCGTCTGGACAACGTAGACTGAACTCCCAGTCGACCCGTGCTCGACGGCGAATTCGATATCCTGCGCAGTGTGGTAGTGATCCTCAATGTCCACGGCAGTCTTTGCAATTTCAATGACCTCTTCGTCTGTTAGGCTCGAAACATTACGTCGTTCTGCGGGGACCTCGCTCTGCATCGTCAGCCCGGTCTTGTCGTTCGGGAGGTGCTCGACCATCTTTGGGACTATCTCTTTGTGGATCAGCTGCATGGTGCCTTTGTCGACGATGAACCGGTCAGGGCGGACGATTCCGGCGACTAGGGCCTCTCCTAGTCCCCATGTTGATTCAATGACAATCTTGGATGGGTCGCCGTTGATCGGGTCTAGCGTGAAAGCTACGCCTGAACATTTTGACTGTACCATCTTCTGGACTCCAACGCTGATGAGTACTTTCTCGTGTGGGAAGCCTTTCTCTTCCCGGTAGAATATTGCCCGAGGGGTGTAGAGGCTGCCCCAGCATTTCTGAACATAGTGTACGAGCTGGTCTTCGCCGCGCACGTTGAGGTATGTGTCCTGTTGCCCTGCGAAGGAGGCGTCAGGCAAATCCTCGCTGGTGGCGGAGGATCTGACTGCAACTTTCACATTCTTGTCTCCTGTTTTCTGGCATAGCTCGCGGTAGGCGCTCCGGACCTTGCTCGCGATATCCGGGGGCATTGGAGCGGATTCTAGAATTTTGCGGATTTCCTCGGACGCTTCCTCGTACTGTTTAGGGTCCCGGGCGCCGTTGGAGCTCCCTAACTTCTTGTGTATGATCTCCCCAATTTTTGTTTCTTCGAGAAATTGGCGGAATGCTTCTGCGGTTACTGCGAATCCGGGAGGGACGTGTACTCCTTTGGCTGTTAGCTCGCCGAGGTTGGCGCATTTTCCGCCGACTAGTGGGATGTCGTCTTTTCTTACGTCTTCAAGCCGGACAACTATGGCGTCGGGCCTGGGCAAACGGTTAGGCTCCTGCTGGTATTTGTGGCGCGACTGGTTCTTCGACTAGGATCCGGGTTTTCATCGGCAGCTTTGTTCCGGCGACATCCAATGCTTTCTTCGCAGTTTCGACGCCGTCCTCGGGAACGTAGATGATGAAGAGGTCCTGACCGTTTTCAACCCTAGCTGCTCGGCCGGTAGGTTTGCCGAAGGCTCGCCGCATTCCTTCCTGTAGTCTGTCAGCGCCGGCGGTTGCGATCATTTTGTTTTCTCGGAGAATAATGTGAGGGTACACGCATAGTTGTAGTCGATATCCTGTTTCTCCCCATCTGTCGGTTAGAACCTTGTTCGCAGATACACGGGCGGATTCTAGGGCGTTATGTCGGATCTGCACGTGCTCTCTAGCCACCAAGTGGACCTTTCGCGGGAATGGGGTAGAGAGATCTCCCATGTTGAACTTGGAAACCTTGGGCGCAGGAGACCCGTGAATGTATTTCATTCGTGTGAAAGCCTGGCCTGATGGGGAACGATAGTTACGCCCTTTCATGATCGAGTATCACACGGGCATTCGCTGAGGGTGCTAATGAGGGTTGTTGCGAGAAGCAGGCAGGAATCATTCTGGAGATTCCCTATTATGCCGTTCTGTTCAAGATTGTTATCTAGTGCTGAACCGATACGAAACGGAAAAATCGCCCATTTTCAACCCTGATCTTGAATCTGAGAATCGCCCGACAACTCGCCTGGAAATCGTTCGGGATTTGGCCTAGATTTCCCGTTATTTTTCCTTTTCATCCAAGCCAGGAGAGAACCTCGACTGAATCGTGGTCTTTTACGCAGTTCTTTCTAGGCTTCTCTGCTCTTTGCTCTCAGCTGGTCAAACAGGCCTGGCTCCAAGTCCTTTATCGTTGGAATGAACGCCCTAGCCCGGGAAACCTCGCTGAGATCAACCTTGCAGATCTGAAACTCCTCCAGATCGTACTTGCACTGAGCAAGCACCGAACCGTTCGGCGCTATGACTCTGCTTCCACCCCAGAACTGCAAACCCTCCTCAATACCAACCCGATTAACATAGGCGAGGTAGACGGCGTTCTCCATCGCCCTGCTCAAACAGAAACCCTCGAAAAACCTCCGCCTCAACCCAGGACTCGCAGAGATACAGACCACTAGCTCCGCACCCTGCAACGCCTGCAAACGCGTCAGCTCAGGAAAATAGAGATCATAACAGATGCTCAACCCAATAGTCCCAATATCCGTCTTGAACACAGAAGCCTCCTGGCCCGGACGATAGTACCTACGCTCCTCGAAAACAGAGTGCGTTGGAAGATGGATCTTCCTATATCTTCCAACCAACCCCTTCGGGCCAACAAACACAGCAGTGTTGTGGATAACACCCTTGACCTCACTCTCTTCGGGCATGCCGAAGACCACGTGGACACCGTGTTCCCTCGCCAAGGTCTCAACCTTCCGCGTGCTTGGACCTGGAATCGACTCCGCGAGATGGGAGACCTCGTCCCTCATCGTATAGCCGGTAAGATGAAGCTCAGGAAAGATCAAAAGGTCAACATTCTTCTTTCGAGCCTTAGACGCCTGCTCAGAGATCTGCCTCAGATTTCGTTCCTTGTTTCCCAATTTGGGACCAGTTTGGGCTAGTAGAAGGCTTACCGGCTTCATCCACGCTCGCCTACACTAGATTCCGGCTCGGTTTCGCCATATAGACATACCCAACGCCCCAGAATAGCCCCAGCAGAGAGTTCAGGGTTACAGTACGGCTTTATGACGCTCAACCCGTTTCCGGCTCGTTTCACACCCTCAGAGAGGGAAAGAATTGCTCTTCACAAGGCTAGCCCGTACTATCATCAAGCACAACCGGGCGGTCTTCGTAATCTGGCTAGTAGCCCTCGCGCTAAGCGTCCCGGCAGTCCTACAGGTGCAAAGCGTCATTGTCTACACCGAGACAGCATACAACCCCAAGAACTCAGAGTCAAGCATAGCTCAATCCATCGTCAGCAAAGAGTTCAGCATCAGCCAAGGCAGCAGCATAGTTGTGGTGATCACGTCAACTGATGTCCGAGGAAACGACGTTCGCGATTTCACCCTAACACTCAACAAGACCCTGCACAACGACCGGACGATCACAAACCTCAGCAACGTCACAAGCATCTACGACATCTTCTACCAACTACTCGTCGGCTACACGAGCGAGGTTCACCTCCAGCTCTATCAGGAAAAGAATCTGACCAGCCTTGCAACCTCGCTCGAATTCGGCATACCCACAACTTATGTAAGCCAGTGGACGACCCTGGTAAACTCCGGACCCTTCAACATAAACCAGTCACAAATCGCCACCTACAACCAGAAAGCCAACCAGTCCGCATGGCCCATCATAGCATCGCAAACCCCCCAAGCCTACCAATCCATCGCTCTCGCATACGAGAACCTGTTCTACCAGTCATGGAACAAGACGTTCAGCGCTGCCACCTACACTCAGACACAGCTCACGATAGTGGCGCCACCGCTAGCCCGAGCCCAGAACGTGACCAAAGGAAGCCCGCTACTCGTAACTCAACCAGCATACTACAACATCACAACACCATTCTTCCAATCCAGCATAACCGACGCGTCAACTCGAACCCTATTTGTCGGGGCCGCCAAATTCTTCAACCTCTACAACTTCTGCCCCAACACGTGTCCTAACAATTACTGGAACGACCCCGGCGCAACCCAGACCTTCGTTGTCAACACTTTCTCGCAAACAGTCCATGCAACCCCCACCCAGACCTTTATCATCGGTGAGATCTATTCACTCGGAGCTACAGCAAGCTTCAGGGATTTCACAAATCTCGCAGGCACACTCCTTCGAAACTATAACATTAACAGCTATCCAGTCCAGCCAAGCCGCGACGTCTACACCCAGTTCGTCTCAGGCTCCAACGACACAATGCTAGTCATACTCGACTTCAAAACGACAGGCCCGGACCCCAAGAACAGCATCGCAAGCATCAGGACGGACGTCCAACACGCCAACGTCTTCAGCAACACAAACCTCCTCGTCTACGTCACAGGCGCCCCAGCGTTCAACTACGATATTGAAACAGAATCGATTAGAGACGTAGAACGGATAGACCCAATCACCGTTGTTCTGATCATCGTCATAGTCGGCCTCTTCTTCGCCTCCGTCGCTGCTCCCCTAATACCCGTATCAGCTATCGGAATATCCGTAGGCATAGCCTTCGGCCTCGTCTACGTAATCGGCAGCACGTTCACCAGCGTACACTTCCTAATCCTCACCCTCCTACCAGTCGCCATGTTCGGAGCCGGATCCGACTACTGCATATTCCTCGTCAGCAGATACGCCGAGGAAAGACGACTGGGACGAGGCAAAAAAGACTCTGTCGAACGAGCAGTCACATGGGCAGGCGAAAGCATCGCCACAAGCGGAGCAACAGTAGTCATCGCCTTCGGAAGCCTCGCCATTGCCGGCTTCGGAATGCTCCGGTCCATCGGAATCGCGGTGATGATTGGCATATCTATAGCACTACTAGTCGCCCTCACTCTAGTCCCGGCTATTCTGTCGATGTTCGGGGACAAGATCTTCTGGCCCGGCGGACTCGGGCTGTGGAGAAAGAAGAAAGCCAAGGGGAGCAGCTACTATGCTCGAGCAGCAAAGTTTACCGCAAAGCACTCGAAGCTAATCCTCATAGTAGCCCTGGCCGTCAGCCTGCCGGCTGCGAGTACGGTTCTTTCCTCACAGACGAGTCACGACCTCATATCTCAGGTTCCAAACTCTCTTGAGAGCAGGGCTGGCTACAACAGCATGGTCCGAGGATTCGGACCAGGCACCATAACTCCAACTTACACGATTGTGCAGACACCAGTCCTGCTAGTGACTGACAACTGGATCAACGTTACCGCATTGCAATCCCTCTCCTACGCTGAGAACTCGACGCTGTCGATCCCCGGCGTGTCAAAAGTCTACGGACTTACACATCCCTCAGGCGATCCGATCCCCTACTCGTCCTTCGGCCAACTGAACACCGCACAACAACAAGCAATGATCCGAAGCATGAAACCCTTCCTAGGAAGCGATGGAAAATCTGCAATGGTCTGGGCCAATCTCTCCGATGAGCCCTATACAGACCAGGCCATCTCCACGCTCACGAAAATTAGGGAGAATATCAATAGTCTCCGGAGCAACGACAGTCTTCTCGCTGCATCTAGAATGCTTGTCGGGGGAGAAACCGCTTCCGTCGCAGACCTTGCCAATTCGAGCGCAGCTGACTACTTCAACATGACCGCATTAGTCCTCGTGGGAGTCTTTGTAGTTCTCATGATAGCCTTGGGCTCGATCTTCACCCCCTTACGACTCATCTTCACAATACTTCTCAGCATCTCGTGGGCAATGGCTGCAGTCATCTACATCTTCCACACATACATTGGGATGGAGCTGATCTGGATACTACCAATCATGCTCCTAGTAATAATGCTCGGCCTAGGACTTGACTACGACATATTCCTGGTAACTAGAATCAGGGAGTACGTGGTCGGAGGTGCGAAAGAGGATGAGGCAATCGAGACTGCAGTAGAGCGCACTGGAGGCATAATCACGGCCACCGGTCTAGTAACAGCAGGGGCCTTCGGGACCATGATGCTGTCACAGATACCGATGCTACAACAGCTTGGACTCGCATTCTTCATAGTCGTCATTCTAGACGCGACCATTACACGAGTCTACCTAGTTCCATCGATAATGCGACATATGAAGCGTCTCAACTGGTGGGCTCCAGGACGCATCAGGCGAGTACCAATTACCCCAGAAGAAAAACTGATACCCCCAATTCCAATGAGAACGAAGTTCACAGTCACAGTGGAAACCCTAGCTATTTTAGGGCTCACACTCGTACTGTATCTCGACTACATCAACAACCAATATCTCCAGGGCTTCGTCAGCCAGACATACTCCAAACTCCTTGCTGGGATCAACGTCTGGACGGGAGTGATACTAGGCGTGACATCCTTCTTGACAACTTACATTCTTCTCCGTGGCAAGCCGAAGACGAGTAAGACAGATTGGCCGCATTTGCTACGCAAGGTTGGCCGGCAAGTAGGAAAACTTCGTCCGAGACGTGCGAATGTGCCGATAATCACGGCTACTTCCAGTCCCTCACCTAGCATGTCCCCGCAAGGACCTGTTGCCGTTACTGAGACGTCTCTCCAACCGATGACTCAAAGCCAGGAACAACCTCCGACAAACCCTTCCAACTTAAGCGATGAGAAGAAGCAACAGTCCTAGGACATTATTCGATACAAGTCAACGTCGATTTTCTCCCATTTCTTTTGATGAAAAGGAAAGAGGTGGGGGATGTCTAGACTCATGCTACGCATTTCGTCAATCCTCCGGTTTTTCCGCTCAATAACGCGTCTGAGAAATTTTCGAGTCGAACTTTTGTGAATAGAATAAGAAACGGGTGCAAGTTCGAAGGCTCGCTCTAGAAACTGGACATCAACATGAGGAGAGCGAGTCCCGTATGGAGGATTCATGATCACGGTGTCGTATGCTCCCACGACTTCCTTGATGTCGGATACGACCCATTTCACTCGCACTCCCGCCGCTATCGCGTTCTCTCTTGCTAGGGTGATAGATCTCTCATCGATGTCTACGCCCACGACTTGCTTGGATCCCATCATAGCGGCGCCGATGGCTAGACGCCCAGTCCCTGTTCCGAGATCGATTGTTTCACCCTGCAAGTCATGATGTTCGAAGCCGGCCATACGGAGCAGTTCAGCTGCTACTTTTGCGGAAACGGGATACTGTTCTAGTCGTAATTGTGGGGTCTGAAGGATCTTCAGTCTTCCTAGCTGGATTTCCAGTTGGCGTTTAGAGACTGTTCGTTCTTCTACCAATTATAGGCGGACCAGGCCCCGCTCGAGGAGTTGTTCCCAAGTCCAAGCCCCGACAGCAACCATGATCTCGTCTCTCGTAATGATAGGTTTCGGAAATCTTTCAGGGTCGTCTAGGGCAAGACGGGGACACGCAGTATCGACGAAGACGTCGATATCGGTGAAGTCGAGTAGTTTCTGTGGGACGACCTCATCCGCGTAGAGAATCACAGCTTTCTTGCCTGCTTCCTCGACCTGCTTGAGAATAGAAAGAGCAATCTGTGGATTGCTCTGTCCCGACTTCGTTGATACAATTATTCCGAAACTACTCGCTCTCCTCGCCTTGTCGACCATTGCGTATCGTTGCCGCACTATCCGGTCTCTGTCCTGGTCTAGGATCTTGACTGTTCCATCGTAGGGATCTGCCAGAATGGTTGGTTTCTCGACAGAGAGAGCAGCGCCGAGACCGTGGAAGTAGCTACCTATGATTAGGAATGAGTCGACCTGAGATTGAATCCTCCTAAGTCCGAAGTAGTCGCAGCCGAGAACTTGTCCAGTCTCGTGGGCCCAGGGACCTCGTCCCGGCGAGTGAACGTTGAAGCCTTTCGTTTCCAAGAGCTTAGTAGCTTCAGGAAGCTTGTGCAGGTGCTGAATTGTCGTGGCGAGGCCGATGCTCTTGCCTTGTAGAAGGGAAACAGTTCGTTCCACGACTGGAATAATTTCATGATTGCTTTTTGCAGGAATGTAGACCACTGGGACTCCGTTGGAAGCGTCGCGAAGGAATTCGTTATGACCGTAATGTACGAGCAGATCAGCTTTCAGGCGGGTTGCGGCATCCAAGGAGAGGTCGCATGCTCCCCAGGCAGGCACAGCGGAAATGAATACGTCTGCTCCTGTTTTCTCTCGAACCAGCCCCGCAAGTCGGGTGCCTTCGTTCTTCAGCCCATCGGGTAGCTGAATCAATATCCTTCGGGCACCTCTCCCCGTTATCTCAGCTAGGAGCTTGTCTTCTTCAAGGTCGAACATTGACATGTCAAATTCACGGGAGAGAAGCTACCAAAAGGGCGGAGCCCGATATAAACACCCGAGAAACGGGGACGATTTCCTTCGCGGTAGCGTGTTAGGTAACACGATTGTTAAGCCCGGTGTTAAGGGTGGGCTGAGGCTATGACAGAGAACCAGAAGCCAGGGTCCAGACTTGACCTTGATCTAGCCGAACAAAGGTCCTTGGCAGCAATGGTTGACGCTTCCTTGAGGCGCGGGTCTGGTCTGTCGATTGCGCTCTCTGATGCAACTGTAGGCGTCAGCCTTGACAAGCTTGGCGACTGGACCATAACGGTTGGCCTCTCATCAAGATCGGACCGATTCCGCCAATCGATATCCTCTCTCGAAAGATTGGGATTTTTTCAAGCAACAGAGAACGAAGGCAGCGTGTACATGCTCTGGACGTCTCTTCTCTCCGAAGTCGGTGATGCCAGGATTGTTGCTGAGCAGACTCTTTTACAAGCTTTGAAGGCTCTGCAAGCACCTACCGTTTCACGGTACATTAGCTAGTCAAACGATCTTAGAGTGTCACGCGGGAACTGCGACTGGTTGTCGCGGTGGAGACTTTCTCCCGACAACTTCACGAATCGCGCCATTATCCATCTGGATTATCGTATCCGCCTCCGCTTCAAGATCTCCAACATGGCTAATGAGAAAGATCTGTTTGAAGTTCTGTGACAGTTCTTGATGGAGCAGTGCGAGAATTCCTTCCCGGCGAACTCTGTCCGAACTGCCCAGGGGCTCATCGAGGAATAGAAATTCAGGATTTTGACCCTTGGCCTGAGGTATCAGTGCGAGTGCAAAAGCCAGCCTCATTGCCAGCAAGAGCTGGTCCTCTGTGCCCCCTGAGAAAACCTCCTTCGGCTTGAACTCTCCAGCCTCAGGGTCAAAGACTCTAACAGTATAGTCCTCATCGAGTTGTACAGCTTTGTATTTTCCCGAGGTTATCACTGGGAGAATGAGTCCCATGTAGCGTTCGACCTGGGGCTTGACACGGTTCCGCAACGACTCTGATGTTTGCTCCAATCCCTTGACAGAAAGCTTGACGACCGCACAGTCCTTCTCCAGAAGCATCACCTTCTTCATCTGCATCTGAACTTGGTCATCAAGACCGATGTTCTCCTCCAGTAACTGGCGTAGTTCTAGTTGTCGCGAGATTGAGTCTTCGATCTGGGCCCTGTTTCTTGAAACAGATTCCTTTAGCGAATCTCTCGCATCAGCGGTCTCTTCAAGGAGAGTCTCAGAGAAGATCAGCCCTTCTGGGAGATCGGGTAACTGAGCCGACCTGAATTTCCTCTCGACCTGTTTGATCTCGTTCTGGATAAGGTCGAGCCGTTCTTTGACCTGCGGTTCTTCTCTCAACTGCTGCCCAAGTAACTTCACCTTAGCCTCGAGAGACTGAAGCGATTGTCTCTCGCTGTCGAATAAGGCGGAAACGGTCTCGAAGACGGCCTTAGGATCCTTTGTCCCTTCGACCTTCGCAGAGTATCGCGAAATAGAACTCAGTCTTTCCAGAAGATTTTGGGATCTTCCAACAACGTCTGTATCGATTGCCGTCAGATTTTGTTGAGTCTCTGCAAGCTCGTTCTCCCACGAGCGGATTAACTGCTGGCCGGCCATCTGCTCTTGCTCAAGTCTCGAGCTGCTAGCTTGTTGCGAGAGAGAGACAATCTGTCGAGACAGCAAGAGAAGGGAGGCTATGGCCAAGGACCCGAAGGCAACCGCGACTTGGGGGAGTCCGAGGAAGAAGGAAAGGATAGCTCCAGTGCCTAGCGCCGAGGTGGAGATGAGATATGTCCAGACCCTCCTCGGCTTGGACTCGAACGTTTTGGGGTTCCCAAGAACTGAGGCTTCCTTTGTCTTCTCAGCAATCTTGGCCCGCAGGCTGTCTTTGGACTCCTCCAGCTGAACTCGCCGAATTTCGGCGGACTGAAGTTCCTCAAGCACGCTCGATGCGTGTGCAAGCTGGGATTCTATTTCGGGAAGTTCAGAGAACTGGTTGATTTCTGATCGAGCTTTCTCCAGTTCTTCTCTCTGAGAAGAAATACCTGCGAGTTGTCGCTGGAGAGTCTCTGCTAGACGCGACTTGTCCTGAATCTCTTGATGGAGAGATTGTTGAAGCTTCACTGCGTCATCGTATTGTTTCAGAGTCTTGTGCAGAGAATCGGTGGTTGCGAACCTATGCTCCACATCTGCAAGTTCTAACTTGAGCTTCTGAATCTTCTCAGCCAGAGTTGCAAGCTGGGTCTCGGCTTCCCTGTATCTCTTCAACTGGTCTTGAAGCGATTGGAGACGCTCACGTTCAACGGTTAGGTGGCCCGGATTTCTGGTCGTGCCCTCGATGCGGGACCTCTCAGCATCGAGCTGGTCCTGCACCCGGTTGAAGCTGTCTAGGTTCAGGAATACGTTGACAACTTTCCTTCGATCGTCTAGTCTCTGCTTGATTAGTCGTTCAAGATCCTTCTGTGCGACAACGCTACTCGCGACAATTTCGTTGTAGGTGATGCCTCCTAGGAGTCGCTCGATTTCACTCGTCGTGTCGTTCACAGTCGTGGCTAAGGTTTTCTGTCGACCGTCACCGCCGAGCTCGTAAAGCTGCGCTCGATTCGGTCTCGTCTTGTGAACCTCTCTTACTACTCGGTATCTGAGGTCGCCGATGGCGAACTCGAGTCTTACTTGCGCTTCGCCGGTTCCGTAGCTTAGAATCTCCTCGTTGCTCGGCTTCTGGCTGGGACGGATCATCCTGCCGAAGAGAGCGAAGAGGATCGCGTCGAGGATGGTGGATTTACCGCTCTCGTTCAATCCTGTGATTAGCGAGATGCCTTCTGAGAAGGGTAATGGCTGGGAGAGCTTGAGTTTCTTGAAGTTGTGAGCGTAGAGGCTTAGAAGTTTCAGTCGACTCCCTCCTCCTGAAGCTTCGTAATGGTGAGCTTCCAAGCTTCTTGGACCAAGGGTCTCTCTTGGTCTCCCGCTTTTTCCAGCAGGTTCTTGAACGTCCGGTCTAGTTCCTGGAGCGGGGTGGTCTTCGGAAGCGATTCCAACGGGACCATCGTTAGGACGTTCAGTTGTTCTTCGTCGAATTCGATGTGGAAGAACTTGTTCTGTGCGTAGGTGTAGAGTGCGGATCGTTTGTATGTTGAGAGCTGATCCAGCGTGACTTTTCCTTGAACTCTTACGCGAAGTATCTTTTCGTCATCGATTCTCTTCTCTAAGGATGCTTCTATTTGTCGCGTGAGGCTTCCTTCGCCGACGACGCGAAACTCAAGGGTTTCCATAGGTCGAGCGGGGGTTGGCTGGAACTCTTGCTGGACTATTCCTGTCTTGTCGAGTTCGAGCCAGACGAATCCTTTCTTCTCACCTTCTTCGTTGAACGAAACTCGCTCGGTACTTCCAGGATAGATGACTGGGGTTCCGTTGATCATTTTTCTCTGATAATTGTGGAGGTGGCCTGAGGCGAAGAGTTGGAAGTTTCTCGGGATAGATGATTTCTGTATATGGGTTTCTTGGCCGAAGTAGCCGTCGAAGCCTTCGATCGGATAGTGTGTCAGGAAAATATTGATGTCTCCATCTCGGTTGACCTCTTGACCGGCGAGGGGATCTGAATCGGCCGGTAGGGATGGATTGAGGCTCATCCCTATCACGTTGACAGTTTCGCCTCCGAGGTTGAACTTTTTGCTCGTTGGATGTTGCTCATGTAGAAAGTAGATGTGTCCGGATCTTTCGTGGACTGTAAGAGGGGAGGCACCCTGCTCGGCGCTGCGTGGAGTATCGTGGTGGCCGCTTACGAGGACGGTTTTGATATTCTTCTCATGTAAGCGCTTGAACTGCTCTGCCACGAACGCTCTGGTGGGATTGCCGGGAAGAATGCCATCGTAGAAGTCTCCACCGATTAGAAAAATGTCTGGTTTGTTCTCTAGGGCGAAGTTGACTAGGACTTCGAAGCAGCGCTGGAAGTCGCGTTTACGTTCGAAGCGCTTGGGTCCATACTGGACGGCTGAGGGATCTAGGTGATTGTCGGCCGTTAGAAGAACGTGAATTGTCATAGTCTAGCTACCGACGTCAACTGGAATGTCTCCGGGTGAACTGGAACGATATTAAGAGTTGGAGATAGCCGAACGTGACCTGCCGAATCTTGGACACAGCAGGCGATGTGTGAGATCACTCTGAAGGCGCGTAAGGAAATGGTTGCAAAGAATATGATCAGAGTGGGAATCGACATCGGTGGAACCTTTACGGATCTCGTTGCCGCAGACGAGAAGCACGGCCTCTGGAAGATCAAAATCCTGACCACGCCAACGGATCCATCGATAGGAGCGCTGGGTGCGGTTCGAAGATTGTTGGAGAAAGAGGGTGTTGATCCTCGTCTTGTTAGAGTTGTTACTCACGCTACGACCCTTGCCTCGAACGCTCTTTTGACCGGAAACATTCCCAAGACCGCCCTAGTCACGACCTTGGGCTTTCGAGACGTGCTGGAGATCGGGCGACAGAATCGGCCTGAACTATACAATCTCCAGGTTGAGCGTCTGCCTCCCTTGGTCCCGAGACGATACAGGTTTGAGGTCAAGGAGAGGATCACGTATGATGGGAGAATCCTGGAACCGCTTGATACGTCACAGGCTGTTCGGGTTGCGAGAAGGATACGGAGACTCGGGATTGGAACGGTGGCGGTCTGCTTTCTTCACTCTTACGCGAATTCGATGCATGAGAAGAAGCTGGGGGAGATTTTCAGGAGAGAGCATCCAAGAGCGAGATTGTCTTTGTCTTCGGAGCTTCTTCCCGAGTTTCGAGAATACGAGAGAACGAGCACTACAGTCGTTAATGCGTGTCTTCAGCCGCTATTCGCTGTCTACCTGAGAAAACTCGAAGAGGGATTGGAGGAGCTTGGTGTTCGTGCGCCTGTCTTTGTGATGCAGTCGAATAGTGGAACGGTGCTCTCTCACCAGGCCTCACTGGAGCCGGCACGGTTGATAGAGTCGGGGCCTGTTGCTGGTGCAGTCGCGTCCAAGTTCTATGCTGGGTCTCTCTTGATGTTGGCGGGACCACTTCGAAGGCGGGAGTGTGGTCTGGCCGCGGGTTCGAGGTGACCAACGAGTATGAGGTTGGTGGCCGTTTGCATGGTAGCAGACGAGTTGAGGGATCAGGATACCCTGTTAGGTTTCCGGTGGTGGATCTTGTCGAGGTTGGAATTGGTGGAGGTAGTGTTGCTTGGGTTGATGATGCTCTTGTTCTCCATGTTGGGCCTCAGAGTGCTGAAGCGTCGCCGGGTCCGGCGTGCTACGGGAAGGGTGGAAGGCTGCCGACGCTAACGGATGCATCTCTCGTACTCGGGCGTTTGAGTCCAAGCTTTCTGCTCGGGGGAGATCTGAGGTTGAAACCAGAGCTTGCCTACGGGGCCGTTGCTGAGCTGGTTGCGAAGCCTCTTCGAATGGATGTGATTGATGGAGCGGTAGGTGTTCTGAGAATTGCTGTGGCGAAGATTGTGGAGGCGTTGCGGGCGGCGACGGTGGAGAAGGGTCTTGATCCGCGTAGAATGATGCTCGTGGCGTTTGGGGGAGCAGGACCAATGTTCGCCTGCGAGGTTGCTGAACAACTGGAGATAGAGAGGATAATTGTGCCTCCGGCTGCGGGATTGCTGTCGAGCCTGGGCCTTCTTCTCGCAGAGCCACTGCACGATTCAGCGAGAACAGTGTTGAAGGATGCAGGAGATGTCAACCCGGGAGAGTTGGAAACAATCTTTCGAAAGATGGAGGGGAGAGCTGTAGGTCTCCTGCATAAAGAGGGAGTGAAGCAGAGGGATGTCAAGTATCAGAGATTACTGGAGATGCGGTATCAGGGTCAATCTTACGAATTGCCGGTTCCACTATTGGAGAGGATTGTTACTGGAGGTGTGGTTCGTTCTGCTGTTCGAGATTTTCACCGGATACATCAAACGAAGTATGGATATTCTCAACCGGGCAAGCCTGTTGAGATCGTGAATGTTCGCAGCTACTGTAGAGGAAAGCCAGGAACGATTGCCAGAGTAATGGGTGGGCTCGCACGAGAGGAAGGCCTACCGAAAAGCCGGAGAGTCTGGTCCCTGGATGGACACGGTATCGAGTGTCGAGTCCTCCTGCGAGACACCATGCGGCTGGGGACTAAGGGAAAGGGACCATGTGTGATTGAGGACTACGATTCGACCTTGGTCATTCCACCCGGAGCAAGATACGTGATTGATCGGAATCGCTCAGCTTCCATTGCGATATGAGATTCAGAGGAAGAAAGGCTGTTACCGGAATCTCACGGCTCGGGTTTCAACAGGGCAATATCGGATAGTATAGGGTACGTTGCTCTAACAGTGAAGAAAATATGACCAATACATCAAGCGGCTCGAACAGCACGTGGGGAGCGTTTACTCCGGTTATGCCGGCGTTCATACGTTTGATCGCGGGCGTCATTGTACTGGTGGTTATCGAG
>VBAX01000063.1 GCA_005883075.1 Candidatus Bathyarchaeota archaeon
TACTTTACCAGCGCGCCTTGGGCTTATCCGTTGATATTCCTCTTGATAGCATTGCTTCCAACGCTGCGAGTTGTCATCAACATGGTACACGCGCTCGAAGGCCCATCGGCCTCGAAGCACTCCACGAACAACTAACTGTAAGAGCTAGCACAAGAAAAGAACCAGGGCCTCGGGGCTCTGGAGATCCAAAACCCCACTTTTTCGGGACTCCTTAGAATACTCGTTTCTACGTTTCTTGCGGGAGGGAACAATAAGCGTGGAAGGAGCGGAGAAACCGCTCTCGCGTCGTGAGATGCCCTACGCAATACCCCCCCTCGTTTTTCTTGAGAAGATTTCCTGTCTGGCAATGATAATGGGCGAATATTCTGACTCAGGGCAGGGTTCGGGCTTTGATCCAAGAGCAAGTTAACGTGTAATTAGCGTCAATTCCCGAACAGTTTGAGGGCGAGAATTTGACTGTGTCCCAGATTCGAGATTAGGGCTGATAATAGGCGTTTTTTCGACAATTCCTATTTTCTACTCTAATGGGTAGAATATTTTCTCTTAATGGAATATTGTTGGTCGTCTAGCTTTCCTGTAAACCAAATAGATTGCAACTCCGGCAATTATGGCTAGGCCCACGATCCCCAGCACGATTACCCGTCCGGCAAATGTGAAGGGTAGTTTGGAGTTATTCTGAACACTTGCGGGCTGTACGGTCAGGGCTTGCGATTTGGTATCGGACAGAGCGTAGGGGTTGGTGCCTGAATCGGTCACGGTAAGAGTTACTGTGAAATTGCCTGATTGAACATAGCTGTGACTTGGAGTTGACCCTGTCGCGGAAGAACCATCACCGAAGCTCCAGAGATAGGTCAGCTGATCACCATCCGAGTCGTGCGACGAACTCGCGTTGAAGTGAACTGACACTCCCACGGTGGGTGACGCAGGGTCATGGTTGAACGCGGCGGTAGGAGGATTGTTGAATCGAACAACTGGTGGTTCACCCGAGAACCTCGTTTCAAGGGCTGAGGCAGCCCATCCGGTATCAAGAGCGTTCGATTGAGGATGAGAACTGCGGCTGATATCGCTAAACCCGCCGTCGCCGTTCTGCTGCGAAAGAATGTACGCAACCGCCGTAACCACATTAGCAGGTTCATCATAGGCCTTGAGCGCCAGTGCCACGATTGACGCCGCGTATACATGACCGCCAAAATCGGAGGAGGCCGCTGTATTGAGAAAGGCTAAGGCGCTTGAAACATGTGAGTCTCCTTGTGCAAACCCCGCGCTCTTCAAAGCAAGAACTGTCATTGCCGTTATGCTAACAGGGTCTGGGCCGAGGGAGTAGAACGAATCGAACGGCGTGTTACTCGTGAGATTGAAGCTGCCATTTGTATTCTGAAGCGAAAGAAGGTAGTTTATCGCGTTGGTCTGATTAGAAACAGGGATAGCTTTTGCGTTGACGAGTCCGAGGAGTGCCATGTCGGTGTCGACACTGCTAGTTACGGTCTGGGACCCGTTGTAGTATCCTGCAAACCCACTGCTAGGCCTCTGTAACTGTAACAGATTTCCCGCGACGAAGGTCATGTTGATTAGAGCTTGGTTCGCGCTCGAGGCCAGGCTGTAAAGTACAGCTCCCGGCACGTCCGCCTCGCCGTATTGCCCCCAAAACCAGGTTGACGAACTGTTGAGTTGATGTGCCAACCATGAATACGACAAACCTGCCTTTGCAGAGTTCGAGCTGTTGAGCCAGAACGCATAGGCTGCCGCGGCGGCCAAGTGCTCCTGATACGCTCCATACGAGCCATCGGCAGACTGGTTATGAGCCAACCATAGGAGCGCCGAATTTATCGCGGATGAAAGCGTAGAGGGAGATAGTCTTACGATCGGTTGACCCGTAATTTGAGTGCGATGGTCGGGAAGTGTGACGGTTGCGGTTGCTATAACCGTGAATAGGGTCAAAACTACTAGAGTTGTTGAAGCGGGCAAAGTTACCCGCTCAGAAAGCAATACCCCAATATAAGCTAAACGAAGCGACGCTTGAGGAGCCAGAGCTCGCCATGGAGAATCTTGACCCCGTATCGTTCGAGATTCTCAAGAATTCTCTCATCTCAATCGCGGAAGAGATGGGAGTCGTCCTCCGAAGATCAAGCTTCTCTCCCAATATCAAGGAGAGGAGAGACTTCTCCTGCGCCCTATTCGATGCGTCAGGACAGCTAGTAGCCCAGGCAGAGCACATACCAGTCCATCTCGGCGCAATGCCCTACGCTGTCAAAGCAGTTCTGAAAGAATTCGAAGATGACCTTTCGGAAGGTGACGACATCATCCTCAACGACCCATACCGCGGTGGGACCCATCTTCCAGACATTACCATGGTCTCACCGATCTTCTTCAAGGAACGATTAGTCGGGTTTGCAGCCAACCGCGCCCACCATTCTGACGTCGGAGGGGTTGCGCCCGGGAGCATGTCCGCCTTATCTAGAGATGTTAACCAGGAAGGGATCCGAATCCCGCCGGTCAAACTCTGGGCAGAGGGTAAGCCGAACCGGCAACTTCTCGACTTCGTACTGACCAATGTCAGAACGCCTGATGAGAGACTGGGAGATCTCAGAGCGCAACGAGCCGCAAATCTTGTCGGCGCGAAACGCCTTGTTGAGCTGTTGAAAAAATCGGGCGTATCCACTGTCGAGTCCGGAATGAGTCAATTGATCAATTACTCTGAAGAGTTGATGGACAAGAGAATTCGTGAGCTGCCGAGAATGTCATCCTCTGCAATTGACTA
>VBAX01000011.1 GCA_005883075.1 Candidatus Bathyarchaeota archaeon
AGGAACGTCGAAAGAGTCACCGTGATCAATACGTTTCGACCATGACCGCGGGAGGTAGGAATGCGGCCCAGTCGAGGCGTATCTTCGGGATCGCTTGAAGAGTTTTTCGCGCGGTATCTGATTATCAGATATGCCATTAGCGCGAAAACAATTACTCCAACAATAATCGCTAGATACGTGAAGATGCCGTAGAGATTGTCGAAAATTACTTGAGTGTTGGAGACCGCCATCTTCTATGTCTCTTGATTTTCCTCGTGTCGGCCGCTCGTTTTTAAAGCGTTATGCACTGACTATAACGAGTGAGAACAGCCATTATCTAGAAAGCAAATGAGAGGGAGATGTGCTCCTTCTTACTGTTATCGCATTTAGTATGACCGCGGAAAATAATGCAGAGGCCACCGCGAGATGAGCCGTACTGACTAGAGGATCCAGGTCAGTTTTGACAGTCACCATTCCCAGCAAGATCTGGCCCAGGAGAATGAGAAGACAGAGGGTCGATAATTGGAGGATTCTTTTTTCGTCCCTGTATCGTGTCCAGGCGACTATCGTGGTTCCAAGCACGAAGAGTCCGACTACTAGTGTGAACAGTCTGTGGGTCCACTCCACTAGAACTGGTCCGGAGAGTGTGGGGATTGCCTGTCCGTTGCAGAGTGGCCATGAATCAGGGCCCGAACTACCGCAGGCCAGCCCAGACCCGCTAAAGACGACATAACCGCCGATGACGATCAGTACGTAGGTTGAAAGCGCCGATCCGTAGGCTAGGACTCGAATGCCCAGCGTTCCCTTGAGAGAGGCCACCGGATTGCCACCAGTCTTTGGTTTCTTTCGGCGGTATTTAGCCACTGACCATGAAGAACTCTTACTTTGACCTTAGGATCTCATCGGTCATGTTCTCCAATAATTGACTTGGATTCGGCCCCTTCACGACGCTACTTGAGACGAGCACTCCCCGAGTTCCGAGCTCAAGAGCTTTGCCGACATCCTCTGCCGTGCTTACTCCCGCCCCACACAAAATGTCGACGGAGTCATTGACGGATCGGATCCGTTTGATCGCGTTGGTTATCAGTTCCGGCCGAGCCTTCGAAACTGCAACCCCTGTACCTATCAGGTCTGGAGGCTCTATGGCGATCATGTCCGGGTTTAGCGACGCTACGGCCGCACTGACTCCAGGAGTGTCAGTGCAGACAAGAGTTACCAAATCGGAGACTCTTGCAAGAGACAGCGCTTCCTCGATCTCGGAGATCTTGATTCGTCTCTCAGAATGGTTAAGAATGGTTCCGGAAGCTCCCGCAGCTTTCACCGCCTCGGCCAGAATGTGGCCTGTAAACGCTCCGGGCTTGATTGGGTCGACGTGCTGGCTGAAAACAGGTATTTCGACGGCCTCAGTTACGCTCTTGAGATCGGTGAACTGCGGGGCAACAGCGATCGTCACGCCACTATCTTTCGCGACTTGGTCGGCGACCTTCGCGAGTTGAACGCCCCTCTTGCCGGTCGCCTCGATGTACGTCTTGAAATTCACAATAATGGTTGGTGCTCTAGACCCTTTGATTCTCTTCAACCCTTGGCGTTCCCGAACAGACCAGCAGTTGTGCTCGAGAGTTCTTCAAACTCGGAAACTAGATCCTTGTTTCCCAAATATGTGGGGGCCCGTTGTGAGAGGCTTCGAGGTTCAACGTCTAGAATATTCCCTTTTCCCGTGCTCGCTTTCCCCCCAGCCCTCTCTGTGATGTATCCTATTGGATTTGACTCGAATTGTAAGCGGTATTTTCCGTCGGGCGCATCGAGCAATTCGGGATAGGCGAAGAATCCGCCGCTGCATAGTACCTGATTGTAATCACCGACAAATGATCCCCCATATCGAAACTTCAGTTTCCTCATCTCTAGCGTGTTCGCAAATTCGCGTACCTTCTCCGTCCACTTGTCCCGCGATCCCCCGATCCCGTAGACTGATCCTTTCTGGGGCAGGCGGTGTGGCTCTCCGTTCGAGATAAACTTGGCAGCCCCGGTGCCCCTTCCCGCTGGAGCGGCAAGATAAACACCGCTCTTTACCCCAACCACCGCTTCAACGTATGGTCCGTAGAGGAAGTAGAGCGCGGACAAGAGATCGCGGCCTGATGCCGGCAAAGCCTTGTCGTGATAGATTCCGACAATTGTGCCCATGAGGTTGTTCGTCCTGATGTTCGAGGACCCGTCTAGAGGGTCTAGGGCAACAGTGTACTCGCCATGATCGGCATTCATCACTGTCTCCATCTCTTCAGAAGCCACCTGTCTAACCAGTCCGCTCCTAAGCAACCTCTTAGTCAGAAGCCCATTAGACCAGACATCAAGTTCCGTCTGTTGTTCCCCGTAAACGTTCACACCTTCAGTCATTCCCAGCGTTCTGGGAATCTCCCGGACAATCCGTAAGCTTAGTTCAGCAAGAAGGTCCACGAGCTTGCTGAGACTCCGGTCTTCAGTCTCAAGGAGCTCGCGAAGTTTCCGTGCCGCCATAGGAGCACCTACTTCTTCATTGCGCCACGACAAGCCGCAACGCCTTATCGACTTCGCGGCCATTGAATATGATCTCCTTCAGAGCCGATGCCATCTTAAGGGGTTCTTGGTGTTGCCAGACGTTTCGCCCTACCGCGAGACCAGCTGCCCCTGCGTCCATCGCTCCTTTAACCTGGCTGAGAAAGGTTTCATCAGTCGGAGCCTTAGGTCCACCCGACATGAAGACTTTGATCAGTCCAGCCGCTTTGACTGCCCAGCTGAATGTTTCAGGTGACCCAGAGTACTTTATCTTGACCGCGTCAGCCCCAACTTCGAGACCCGCTCTGGCGGCGTAAGAGACGATTTCCGGGCTGGTGTCATTCTTCACAGCCTCACCTCTCGGATAGATCCAGGCGATAGCCGGAATTCCGTCATCGTGAGCTTCTTCCTGAATCTCCCCAAACTCTTGAAGCATCAGACTCTCATGAGCGCTTCCCAGGTAGATGGTGTAGCCCACACCTTTCGCCCCCAAGCTGACCGCTTCCTCCACGCTGCAAACCTGTGTCGAGACTGGCTCACCCTTAGGCAGACTCGTCTTTCCGTTGAGTTTTACGATGAGCGGAATTTTCCCGGTATAGTATTTCTCAGCTATGCCCTTGTGTAGAACAAGTCCGGTGAAGTCTCCCTTTGCTGCGATGTCAAGAATGTAGCTTGGATCGATATTCTTATCGTTAAAATCCGCGGAAGGTCCGTGCTCGAATCCCTGGTCATATGCAAGCAGCATCCCTTTCCCGTCTCGGAGAAAATTGTTCATGTTAGCCTTCAAGGATTTATCCAGCCTCAAAATTCCCCCTTCCCCACTTTAAACTAATCCCCGCTCCCAATCTCCGTTCACCCCCCAGGGAAACCGTTATCGGACAACGGATATGGCGCGGCTCTATGCCAAGGCGCATTGTGATCATCGGATGCGGAGTCTCTGGCACAACTGCAGCGTTTCAAGCGCGAAAAACAGATAGAACCGCAAAGATCGTTCTACTAGGCGACGAAACGCTGCCTGAGTACTCTCGGTGTGGCCTCCCCTACGCTTTCAGCCACATAGTGCCAAGCCTTGAAGCACTGATAGGATATGACGAGGCGTTCTATGAACAAATGAACCGGATTGACCTCCGTCTTGGCTTGAAAGCTACGAGGATCAACACAGAGAAGCGAAGCATAGAGGCCACCAGATCTAAGGACAACTCGATTGAGACTCTAGGTTACGATACGCTGGTTCTTACTACGGGAGCGCGGCCTAGCACTGTACCGATCCCAGGCTCCGATCTCAAAGGAGTGTTCACCATCCGTACAATGAATGACGTTGAGAGACTGACCAACCATCTCGTTGAGAACAACGCGAAACGCGTCGCAATAGTGGGAGCGGGACTTACAGGTTCAGAGATGGCCGAAGCACTACTTCAACGCGGCATGGCGGTTCTCGAGGCGGAAATTGTCCCAGAGATTCTACCCGTGATACTCGACCCAGACATGGCCTCGATCATCAGGGCGCGGGCAGAGGAACATGGCGTTGATTATCATCTCAATTCGACTCTCGAGGAGATCGTGGGACGGAATGGCAGGGTTTCTGGAATCCGTATTTCGGGAGAGAATTATCCTGTTGATGCGGTTATTGTCGCCGTGAGGGTGAAGCCGAACACCGAGTTGGCAAGGGAAGCAGGCATTGTTCTTGGGGAGTCAGGCGGAATCAAGACGGACGAGCGGATGGCGACTTCTGCAGCGAACGTGTATGCAGCCGGAGACTGCATAGAGACATACGACCGCATAACCCGTCGGCATATATTCTTTCAGCTTGCCACAACAGCCGTCAGACAAGCGTTAGTCGCAGGGATCAATGCAGCAGGCGGTAACGCGGAGTATCCTGGGTCGACGGGCGTAACGACTGTCAAACTGTTCGGACTGGAGGTCGCGTCTTTTGGACCGACCACAACAGTTTCGGAAAAATTGGGTTTGCACCCGGTATCTGTAAGGGTGACGGGGTCTACTCGACTCCCGTACTACCCTGGTGGTAAGGACCTGACTGTCAAGCTTCTTGCAGATCCTAAGGATGGTCGATTATTAGGGGCTCAGCTCGTAGGTGAGGAAGGTGCCACTTTGAGGGCCAATCTGGCCTCAATGGCCGGGCACTTGGGATTGAGCGTCGAGGAGTTCGAGCAGATAGAAACTTGCTACTCACCGCCACTGGCTCCGGTGTGGGACCCGGTGACCATAGCGGCCCAAGCGTTGTTGCGGAAACTCCAAACTTCCCAAGCAGCAAAGTCACGCCCGGTTACAACAGTGGAGAACTAGGTACATGCGAGTTCTCGTTTGCGACCCTATTCATCCTGATGGATTGGAAATTCTCCGATCCGCAGGCTTGCAAGTCGATGATCAGACAGGAATTGACAGAACCAGGCTTGTAGAGTTGATCTCGAATTACGAGATCGTTATTGTCCGCGGCAGAACGAAGATCGATGCCAGCGTGATTAAGGCGGCAAGAAAACTGAGAATTATCGGTAGAGCAGGAGTGGGACTCGACAACGTCGATGTCGAAGCGGCGAAAGCCGGAGGCATTCAAGTATGGAATACTCCCAGTGCGCCATCAACCAGCGTTGCCGAGCTGACCATTGCTCTGATCTTGTCGTTGCTGAGAAAGATTCCATTAGCAGATCAGGAGATGAAGGCGGGTCGCTGGATCAAGAACCAACTGATGGGCGAGGAGTTGCAAGGCAAAAGGATCGGCGTCATCGGACGCGCAGGCCGGATAGGGAATGAAGTCTCAAGGATTCTCACGGTGGGTTTCCAGGCAGAAGTTCTCGGCTACGACGTTGTCAAGCCTCGTGGAGTCCCAGGTCTCAGCTATGATTTCACTGAATCTATTGAAGAACTTCTGCAAAAATCCGAGATTGTCACAATACACGTTCCATACACTCCGCAGACTCACCATCTTCTCAACGGCAAACGGCTGGCGATGATGAGACGAGGGTCCTACTTGATCAATACTTCGAGAGGAGACATAGTCGATGGACCAAGTTTGCTAGAATTGCTTCGGCAGGGCCAGCTGGCCGGCGCTGGGCTTGATGTGTTCCATCTTGAACCGCCTGTCGACGAATGGGAGAAAGCAATGGGAGAAAGCATTGGCATCTCTCCCGAACGGTGTTACGGTGGCCACCTGCCACATAGGTGCCCAGACCAACCAGGCACAGCGTAGAGAGAGCGTGGAACTTGCTCGGAAGATAGTGTCTGAAGCATCGAAAACCATCGTCCGGCCACCAAAACCCTAGTTTCCCAGAAGCTAGTACGTAGGAATCGCCCGTTTTCAGCCCTGATCCCTGATCTGGGACCACGCCCCTATCCCACCCCGTGAATCGTTCGGAGATCGCTGTAGATTTCCCGTCTTTTCCCCTCTCGTCAAAGGCTGGACTGCTCCCTGAATCGCCAGACTCGCCCAGAAACAATACCGGACAGGAAATGGTTTTTGGAAAATAGGGGGTCTTAGCGACCCATCCTCGTGTTGCAAAGGCAGCTTTGCTGGCGTCCTGAACGGGGACTTTGAACCTGGGGGAACTGAGATTGTTCTAGAAGTCTTCGTCGCCGCCAGGCGGCTTGAAGTCCTTGCCGCCGCCCGCGCCCTTATCGACTCCCTTGGAAGCTATTACATCGTCAATTCTCAGTATCATTGATGCAGCTTCAGAGGCCGATTTTATCACTTGTTGCTTCACTCGTAGCGGCTCCAGAACGTTCTGTTTCCTCATATCCTTCACATCACCCGAAAAGACGTCGATTCCAAACCATGGACTCCCAGCTCTTTCATGCTTTGATCGCAATTCGACCAGAACGTCAATCGGGTCAAGCCCAGCGTTCTCCGCAAGTGTGGTCGGCACTATTTCCAGCGACTCTGCGAACGCCTCTATAGCCAGCTGTTCTCTACCACCGACTTTTACGGCGTATTCTCGGAGTCGCTTGGCCAGCTCCGCCTCGGGCGCGCCGCCTCCCGCAACTATCTTGCCGTCCTCCAAAGCGTTCCTTACAACACATAACGCGTCATGAAGTGACCTGTCCGCTTCGTCCACCACGTGTTCTGTTCCTCCTCGGATAACGATCGTGACAGCCTTCGGGTTCTTGGCGTCCCGAACATACAAGAGTTTGTCGTCGCCGATCTTCGCCTCCTCTATCGATTTTGCCTCCCCTAACGAGTCTTTTGCAAGGTCCTTGACGCTGGCAACCACTCTCGCACCGGTTGCCTTTGACAACTTCTCAAGGTCACCGCTGCTCACGTTCTTGACCGCGCCAATTCCCTTCTTGGCCAGATAGTGCAATGCAACATCGTCTATCCCCTTCTCGCTGAATACGATGTTTGCGCCAGTCTTCTCGATCTGGTTGACCATGTCTACCAGCATCTTCTCCTCTTCCTCAATGAACAAGTGCATCTGGTCAGGATTGTTGATGTTGATCTTCGCGTCGAACTCTGTCTTCTCAACTTCGAGTTTAGCGTTGAGAAGAGCTATCCGTGCACCAGTGATCGTCTTCGGCATCTGCGCGTGCGCCAGTTCTTTGTCGATAACGATACCCTTGACGAGCTCTGTCTCCTCCAGGCTCTTTCCGTGCTTTTTCAAAATCTTGATCAGATCAATATCGGCCTTCAGCTTACCATCAGTTTTCTCGGCAACCTGCTTGACGGCCTTGACGGCAATGTCAGCAAAATGTTCCTTAGCAACTGCTATACCCTTGCTGTACATTGACGTTGTTGCGACTTGTCGGAGGATAACATCATCTTTCTCCGCGATAGGGATCGATAGTTTGTCGAGAATCTCGATCGCTTTTTCCGCGGCCTTCTGGTAACCATCGACGATGACAGTTGGGTGGACATCCTTGTCCAAGAGCTTCTCAGCCTTCTGGAGAAGTTCACCCGATAGGATTACAGCGGTCGTGGTCCCATCTCCAACCTCGTTATCCTGGGTCTTCGACACTTCAACAAGCATTTTCGCCGCCGGATGCTGGACATCAAGTTCTTTCATAATGGTGGCGCCATCGTTGGTAATTGTTACGTCTCCGATGGAGCTGACGAGCATCTTGTCCATTCCTCGGGGTCCGAGGGTCGAGCGGACGGTTTCCGCCACGACTTTTGCGGCAGTTATGTTATTCCTCTGAGCTTCCTTGCCTGTGGATCGTCCGGTTCCTTCCTTTAGAATGAGTACAGGCACTCCTTGGGTTCCTTGTGCAGACATTTCTATCATACCTCTTTTGAATCCGAAATCGAAAACAATGGGGAAACGGGATTTCTTAAGGTTTACCCGCTTGACAACTTTCAAACTGCTAATTGGTGACGGTGATCTCGCCCGCCGGAGGATTGAACCATCAGACCGTGAGTGATGTGGATGATGCACTTGTCAGGCCTGGTAGAAAGAGACTTTCCAGACGCAGGGCCATCTTCTAGAACTTGGAGGGTTCAAGACTGGTACCAATCTCTTCTTTCAAAGGCCGCCCCGAAGGTAGGTCATGGCCTCATCGGCGAACCCAATGGCGTACCTGCTGGAATATGGCCTTCGAAGGGTGGAAACCGAGAGGCCGGAGCTAGGGAACGACTCGAAGTACCTGGAGCTAAAGGAACAGCTGCTCCGAGATGCAGAAGGGCATTTCCGGGAAATACAAGCCACCTACGCTACGGTTTTGAAGACCCAGTGCCATTGCGGAGGCCAATTGGAGCCGGTTGATCATGATTTCGGAATGTCAGGAGGAACCATCTACGACAGCGTCATCGCGAAATGTAAGTCGTGTGGACAGGCACAAGCCTTTCAGTTTCCCAAGGAGGGGTTCATATCAGAAGCACGTTCGGCGATGTCTTTGAGAGATTACCTTCAGACGACATACGGGATAGATTACGCGTCGGCTGTGAAGAGCGATCTCCAGAGTCGCGCTGGAAGTCGCTAGCCTCGGTAAGTAGGTGGACCTTAGGTGCCGATGGTCTTCTCGTACATCTTCCGAAATGTCCAGCGGACAGCGTTTTTGATCTCGCTGAGACGAGTGTCGTCGCCATAGTTCTTTATGTGCAACTGCTTTAGCAGATTGCCCTGTTGGTCAAGGTCGAATGAGAGAACTCGATCCGGTGACAATCCTCCTTTTCTCACCGCTTCTTCGTCTTTCTTCTGCATTGGTTCAAGCACCTTGCCCAGTAGGAAGGGCCGGAACGGCGGAGTGTTAGTGTCGAATTTCATTCCTTCACCAGGGACAACTCGGAGATTTGGTCCGTTAACGTACATGTCGGCAAGTACTACTCCACTGATTGTCCTGATGCTCTGCGGAGGAGCTTCCTGTTTCTCGCCAGTCTCGGGCATTATTTTCGGAACTTCGACTTTTCGATAGCTTCGTTCAGTGAGTAAGAGATCAATTACCTCGAGGAAGGATCTGAGTATCCTAATTTCTTCCTCGTCTTCTACGACTTTCTTGTCGAGATAGGCTTTCAGTTCGGCCAGTTTCTTTGTAGGCCGCTCTCTCAGCTCTGACATATCTTACCATCGTTAGGTCGCATTGGGATTCTTAAATAATCCGAGGGTAGTCAAACCTTGAGTTTTGCAGGGTCTAGGGATGCAGCACGTCGTCACTGTAAAAGAAATTCTGCGCGGGACCCTTGACGCAAAGCAGGTTCGCGTGCGAGGATGGCTTCAGAACAAGCGTACCGGGGGTGGAATAATCTTTCTCCTATTGCGTGACGGCTCAGGAGTGGTTCAGTGTACGCTACGAAAGGGGAAGGTTGACGAGAAGACCTTCGAGGATTTCCAGTCCGCTCGGATAGAATCGAGTGTCGAGCTACGTGGCGAGGTGAAAGCTGATCCTCGAGCGCCCGGCGGGCGAGAGATTCAGGTAGATGAAGGGCGAGTGGTGCATCCGGCTCTCGAGGAGTTTCCGATCGCGAAGCAGTTCCATGGTCCTGAGTTTCTCTTGGACCAGCGGCATCTCTTCGTTCGAAGTGACAAGATGCGCTCGATTCTGAGACTACGTGCAGTCGTCCTCTCTGCGGTTCGTGATTGGTTTGAGAAGCATGATTTCACCGAGGTTCATGTTCCAAGTCTCACCTCTGCTGCGGTGGAGGGTGGTGCGACTTTGTTCGAGGTGAAATATTTCGACCAGAAAGCCTACCTGACCCAGAGCTGGCAGTTGTACGCTGAGGCGTTGATTGCGAGTGTTGGCCGAATCTACACCATTGCTCCATCTTTCAGAGCAGAGAAATCACGGACTAGGCGGCACTTGACAGAGTACTGGCACGTGGAAGCTGAAGCGCCTTGGTGCGACCTTAATTGTATAATCGAGGTTGAAGAGCAATTGCTGAGCGATATCGTTGCGACTCTGGTCGAAAGGTGTAAGCCAGAACTCGCCCTGTTCGAGCGGAAAATAGAGGATCTAGAGAAGGTGAGGCTACCGTTCGAAAAAGTCACCTATGATCAGGCGTTCAAGTTGATCGGAGAGGAGAAATCTGGGATAAAGTGGGGCGACGATCTCGGATACGAACAAGAGAAACTCTTGACGGCGAAATTTGACCGGCCTTTCTTTGTCACTCACTATCCGAAGAAGGCGAAGGCGTTCTATCACATGCCTGATCCCAAGAATCCAGAGGTTACATTGTCTGTGGATTGTCTTGCTCCAGAAGGTTATGGGGAGATTACTGGTGGAGGGCAAAGGATTGAGGATTATGATGCGCTGCTCGCGAGGATTCGTGAAGAGGGATTAGACCCGAAAAGCTACGAATGGTATTTGGATCTAAGAAAGTTTGGCAGCGTCACCCATTCAGGCTTCGGACTCGGCCTGGAACGAGTTGTCTCCTGGGTCTGCAAACTCGACCATATACGGGACGCGATAGCGTTCCCGCGATTGATTAATCGAATCTACCCATAATAGTGGGTTGTCTTCGAGACGCCTGGGTTTGGAGTCGCGAGAATCCGAGACTTTCACAAGGGTCCGAGAGAGCCACCTATGCGATGCAAGGGTCGGTCGCTAAGACCCCCTATTTTCCAGAAACCATTTCCTGTCCGGTGTTGTTTCTGGGCGAGTCTGGCGATTCAGGGCGCAGTCCAGACTTAGACGGGAGAGGAAAAAGACGGGAAGTCAGAGCGATCTCCGAACGATTCACGGGGCGGGATAGGGGCGTGGTCCCAGATCAGGGATCAGGGCTGAAAACGGGCGATTCCGGCGGCTCATCGAATGTTCTCGTGACCCTCATACCAGGGTCAAAAGAATCGGAGACTATTCATTCCTAACACGAGAGCATTTTTCTTGGATTACTCCTACATGGATTAGCGACTATATTTCGGTGAGTCTTTTCCTTACGTGATGCAGTATGTTCGGGGGGGTCCATACTGAGAATACTCTCACGTATCTGGGAGATGCCGCAGCTCGTATCGTGCTCGCGCTTCCTTGCTCCCGATAACCCTTGATGAAAGCATCCACATATCCCGCAAGCGTCTTGTTGAACGAAAGCCAATAGTGACCTGAATAGAAAAGAAACTCTGCCAGATCCCAGGAATAATCCCCTCTGTAGCGGGCTTGTTCAAGATCGACTAGCGTCACTTCGCCTTTCTTCTCAACCAGAAAGTTCTCTGGCTTCGTATCTCCTAGCGCAGCTTCAAGCCCGTGTGCCCCAGCCATCAATTTTCCGGCTTGGTATGCGGCCTCCCGCTCTCTCTGACCGATTTGAGATGTTTCGGCCAACTTTGGAAGAAGACTTGACAACTGGTCCCCGGAGACATAAGAGAACAGAATTGTCCGCGATTTCTGGTCGGCCCCCAGAATAGATGGCACAGGTATTCCGCGTCGCGAAAGAAGGTCGTTGAAGGCGTATTCAGCCTCCATTCTTCTCTTTCCCGATATCGAGAAGTGAACCGACCCAAGCCCGAAGAGATTCAGCGTCACCCATTTCAGAGACACCCAGTTCGTGTAACGCTTGGCCACCAACTTCTCGCTGTCAACCTTCACCAGGAAGACATCGTTGACGAAACTGCCTATCCTCCGAATCGAGACCCGGCCGTCAGGACGATACCTCCTAACGATCTTCAAAATGAGATCCATTTCTTCAGGCAAGAGAACCTCTCCGTTAACTGGCCAATGATGGCCTTAGGACCAGTTTTCCTAAATATCGTCCAACAACCCATCGTCCCACTCTGACAATATAGTCTACCGAGAGAGGAAACTCACACAACCGTCGAAACTTTCTCATATGCTCCGTTGGTACCTTCGCTCTCTTCCTCATCGGCTCATCGACAGTGTTACTGCTTCTTGAATCGACGAGCAGAGCACTCCCCAAGAATGCCCAGGTAGGAACCCTCACACTGGCTTTGAGCGCCACACTCTCGGTCGTAGTCTCTCTCATTGGGATTCCCATAGGGTTCACGTGCATGTACTTCTTCGGGGGTCGTATCAACGAAAGCGATTAAGCTCTATCTCTTCATAACGAAGGGAACTCACATCATCAGTTCTAAGACATCGGAACTCTCGGCGGTCCAAGCTTCTCGAGGCTTGAAACTGAAACTTCGCAGGCAGATCATGTACTTCGGGTTCATTCTCGCTGTAGTAGTGCCTTTTGCAACCTACGAAGCCAAACACAAAGACATCCCATTCTTCTCGCCTCTAGCCCGAACAACCGACATAGTGAACTTGATCACCCAAGATTTCATAACACTCACAATGACCGCGTCGCTAACGCTTCCACTAGTTGCACTTGCTCTCCCGTACTTCGGAGGATTAAGGCTTCGCAGCATCGATGTTGGCCCTTTCCATACTACAGTCATATCCACGGTAGTGGGTACATCAGGCGGCTTTGCGCTCCTCTATGCGGCCTTGACACAACCCATCCTCAGCGTGCTCGCGTACATTTTCCTTCTCTTGATTGGCGTGTGCTGGTGCTTCGCCATGGGCTGCAATCTTGCAGCTGACCCCGCAGACCGTCATATCGCGCGCATCGTACTAGCCCAAAAAGTGAGCTCCAGAGTCGTTTCTTCGAAGATATGGCTGGAAAACCCGGCTGGAAAATTCCGAGAAGTCTAGAAAGTGTTTCGAAATACTATTTTTATACGTTGATAGTCGTTCCATTCTCGAATCTCGATGGATAGAGTTCCTACCGGAATCAAAGGGCTAGACGAGCTTCTGGGAGGAGGCTTCCCGGAAGGCAAATGCATTCTCGTCGTGGGCAGCCCGGGCTCCGGAAAGACAACATTCGCAATCCAATATCTCTACAGCGGAGCCCTTCAGGGAGAGACAGGACTCTATGTTACTCTCGACGAGTACCCTGACGTGATAAAGCAGAACTTCCAATCCTACAACTGGGACTTGGACAGCGTGGAGAAGAAGGGCAGACTTCTCTTCTTAGACGCAAGCGGTCTCCGAAGAACGAGGGTCAAGAACAATGGTCCTCACGCGCTGTATTCCTCCGACTCCGACGAAGGAGTCGGCTTCACCGACGTCCTGAAAACTCTTACAAAATTGGTTGAAGGCGAAAACGTCGAACGGATCGCACTTGATCCTATCACATCGGTCATGTTGAGATACGGAGAGGAGTTGAAAAAAAGAAGAGCTACCGTTGAGTTCTTCGACGCTCTAGCCGACACCGGTTGCACCTCACTGGTGACAAGCGAGCTCAAGACATCGTTGTTGGATCGAAGATTCCAACTTGAGGAATTCCTCTCTCATGGAGTAGTCGTCCTTCACACTCTCATGCATCAGGGGAACTTTGTTCGGGCAGTCCAAGTGGAAAAGATGCGTGGAATATCCCATGACACACAGATTCGCCCTTACCAGTTCGGTACCTCGGGAATAGAAGTCTTCCCGCGCGACAAAGTATTCTAGGTCTTAGGCTTCTTAGAATAGAAAATGATTCCCTTCCCATCTTCTATCGCGAAGACATTCCAACCTTCCTGGTGCCTTCTGGCCCTGAACTTAGCAATTCTAAGACGTCGACGACGAACTCCGCGCTCCTCAAATGCTTCCATTTGAACAACGCAGTCAGCCGTGTCTTCGAGTTGTCGTTGAACCCCCACGTCCATGCTAGGCCCCAGGATAAAAACTGCTTTGCCCCCTATTCCACGCATCCTGGCCCCAACCGATTGCACGAAGGATATGATGCTCTCAGCTTTCACCTTAGACGCAAGGGGAACCAGGGAATCCAAATAGAGGCTCGCTCCCTTCGCCTTGTCTAAAGGTAGCGACGACGTGATCTTTATCCCTAGCGCAGTCAAGTCTCCCATAGAAGACGTGAAGAATTTCTCCCTCGATTCCTGCCCAGCTTCCGACGAGTACGCATCGACAAAGCTCAACAGTCCACTCTGCTCGTAACCCGTGACGTCGAGTCCCATGGACTTCATATTTGATCGTATATTGGTGGGAAAGTCACCAGTTGCTACAAAGATGCAGGGTCTTCCTCTTCTAAGGTCTTCGTACATGAGCTGCTCCGACAGAAGAGTCTTACCGGATCCAGTATTACCCTCAACAGTCATCGTGCCACCGCTAAGCTCTCCACCTGTTAGGCTGTTGAAATGTTCGAATGGTGTGAGATACCTTTTCGACCTCCTCTTGGTTCCAAGATACAAAGCCCCGCCGACGACGGCCGCTCCACCAATAGCAACAAATGGTATGAAATTGAAAGGTGGAGTTCCCCCCTTGAATAGACCAAAAGAGGAAGAACCTCCGAACGTAGAGGCTAGGCGGCCTTGGGAGTCGATTAGATCAATACTAATCTGATAGACCCCTTCTGAAGCGTTAGAGGGATAGGCCCACTGAAAGTTATAACTGAATGGAGGGAATTGGGTAAGCGGAAATGCTTCATTCCCGTTTCTCGATTGGTTGTAGACCGATACTAGGTTAGGCCCGACTATTGTCAAGTTTACTCTTTCTACGTCAGCTGAACCGAAAGCCGCAACTACCGAAGCTTGAATCAATACTACGTTATTTCCTTGCGAAGCTTGGAGGTCAAAGTTCGGAGCAGGTCGTAGCAGTTTGTCAAGGATTGCAACATTGTTCACGAAGGCGTACCCCGAGAGGGGAATGAGAACCGACGAGGGTTTTGCTTTCGAACCCCAATGAAGGGTCACTTTGGTGTCCTTTGGTGGATTTGCCCAAACTGAGAACTTGACTTGAGACCCGAAAAGCAAGGTGTTGACGGAGGGCGTATAGGTGATGCTGACATTTGCAGGCGTCGTAGTAACATCCTCCTGAATCTGTCCGGTGGTGATATTGAAGCCGCCAGCCAAGGTTAGGCCTAGAGTCACCTTCGCTGTCTTGTTCGAGGACAGCCATAAGGAGAAGACGACTGGGCCTGTGACGGTTATTGAATCGAAGAGCTGGCTTTGCATCGTGAAAATTGAAGAGGAATTTGTCAGATCCTTTGTCATCGTATTGTTTCCTAAGGGAAACTGGAAGGATAGGCCGGCGTTGCTTGTTGAGTTACTTCCTGCGAGATAAAATACTCGAGGTACGGCTGCGGAGGTGCCGTCCGCTGTTGACTGTGGCAGCCAATAGATGACAGCGACTGACAATATAAGGAAAATAGTCGTCGCGCTTTTTGCGTTCAATCCTTACTAAAACAAAGAGCCTGGGGGTTAAAAGGTTCGTAGGTTTAGCCCTCGAATATGGCGAAGGTTGATGAGCCTACTGATAGGGTACGCTCTAGCCTTTGCCGATTCGGAAGACTGAGGTTCCGCAGTTGGGGCAGGTGCCCTTGACCGCAGCCTTTCCGTTCTTGAGCGTGACGTTCTGAGGGTTCTTTATCTCGATGTTCGCTTTGCATTTGACGCAATATGCTTGTGGCATTTCTATTCAGCTGAGCGTGCACTGGAGCGTGGTAGTATTTGAAACTCACGTAGAACGCGGAGATACCCACGAAGGAAGACTGCGAAAAGGAGCAAGAATACGAGCGGTTTCCTCTAAATGAGTCCGAAGGAGTACTTGTTTGGTTGCCCTGACCACCTCTGGGGTTAGAACATCTATTACGGTCGGAAACCTGCTCATTCCTTTCTCCTTCGCTTGAGAGGAAAATTCGGTTCCAGCGTGCCCTAGAATCTCTTCGTAAGGGTTTCATAGGCATCTTTCAAAAGCTTCTTCGTTGAATAGTTGAGAAGCTTCTGAGCCCAAGTACGCTCGAAGAGGTCTTTCATGCTCAGGTTCTTCAATCTGTCGAGATCAACTTGTTTACTTGCCTCCATTAGGCCGGTAGCCATGGTCGAGAATGTCTCGAAGGTGGGAGGCTCCACCGGCTCGCTGCGGGCAACGGCTTGCTTTCTGAGCTCGTTGTAAAATCTGAGCGTGGCCTTCACAGATTTTCCTATGGCCAGGTCCACCTTCTGGTCAAACTGGAAATCCGTTTTTAGGACCCACCTCGATTCGAGGGTGAAGGCACCATTTTAATTGGCACCTCTTCGTACAGCATTGACCCGTCCTCGTGAGTCGCCTCTCCACACGCGTCTAGCGACGCCGCAGTGGACGCGTTTCGAGCGTTGAACAAACTCTCGTGGAATCCTGCTATGGTTCGGACACTATGATTGTCTTAATGGCAGTCTGGGAGGTGCGAGCGTGCTCGATTGCCTTCGAAGCATCTCGCAAGGCAAATCTGTCAGTAATCATCGAGCGAAGATCTATTTCCCCTTTAGCCAGAAGGGCGAGGGCAACGTCAAGATCCGATTCTATACAAGAATAGCTCGTTACGATCGAGTTCTGCCGACTGAATAGAGCGCCGACATCAAGATTGATCTCTGCACCTTGAGCTGGAGCGCCGAACAGGAGAAGTTTTCCTCCCTTTCGAACGGAAGCGAGGGCTGGCTGTATCGCTTTCGGATTCCCTGTGGACACTATTGCCAGATCGACTCCGAGACGGGTCAACTTGGTAACATGTTCGGGGACGCTCAAGGAGGATGAGTTGATCGTCTCGTTGGCGCCCAGCTTCTTAGCTATTTCCCGCCGGTGAGCGAGAATGTCCGCACCAATGATAACCTCTGCGCCCATTTTCCTTAGTAATTGTATTTGTGTCAGGCCGGCTGGGCCCAGACCGACCACAAGGACGTTATCTCCATGTTTTACCTCTACCTTGTCCAAGGCTCTAACGCAGCAGGCAGTTGGTTCTATCATAGATCCTTCCTCGAAGCTTGTTTCAGGAGGCAAGCGCACGACGCCTCCTCTGGTGACGTTGGCCTCGGGAACTCTGAAGTATTCTGCCAGTCCGCAGGGATCGAAATTTGTCTTCTTGAAAAGATCACACATGGTATGATCCCCTCTTTTGCAGTAGTGGCAGCTGTAGCATGGGACGTGGTGGTGTGCGATGACTCGGTCTGATTTTCTGAGATCGGTTACGCCTTCGCCGAGGCTCGCGATGGTTCCACTGACTTCGTGGCCTAGGATTCCTCCCGGCCCGTACGCGCCGTGGACTTTTTCGATGTCAGTTCCGCAAATTCCAGCGGATGCCAGTTTGATCAAGACTTCACCCGGTTGGAGTCTCGGGGTGGGGACCTCCTTCACTTCGGCGTGACCTTCCCCATTGATTAGACAGGCCAGCATGGGTAGTGCGACGCTGCCTTGTGATTTAACGAATTTCCTAAACCTGAGGGGGATCTTGTGGTTTCCGAATTAGAGCTTATTTCATAAGAAGAGTAGATGAGCCATGAATAGTAGTGGGCTACCGTTGTCCCTATGCCAGTATCAAGAACTCGGGGCACCAAGGACTCCGTCAAGTTCATGCAAGTACTTGACAGGGCGGTCTATCTGAGGCTCAAACAGCTAGCGCATCAGAGAGGGGTCACTGTTCAGGAACTTATCCGGGTTCTCCTTATCCCTGACTGGCTGCACGGTGCTGAAGAAAAGCGCCTGAGAGCTGAGTTGGACAGCCGCCATCGTAGAGCTACTCAGAAAAGGCTCTTTCGGACTTCCCTTCAGAAACCACTGGTTTCCAGTAGAAAGAACTGACCCTTCGGTCGAACTATTGAACGGTGGCCTGTGGGCGACCGTTCCCAATCATAATATACTATTCTGGCCTGGTATCATCAAGGCATCTTCTTGATCAAAGATCTCGACGTAGAGATGGAAAAGGGAAATGTCGGTTCCATCATAATCTTCGGGGATTCGACTGTCGGAAACCCGGACCTTCGATATGTAGCTGGAACATCTCTGCCGCGGGGCGGATTATTCCTAAAACGAAGATCGAACGATCCGACACTTATCGTCAGCAATATCGATGTGGGCAGTGCGCGCCAGGGAAAGGTTCGCAATATCAAGACCTATTCTGACTTTGGCTACGAACGCATAGCGAGCAGATTCGACCGGGACGAGGCGCGGATACGGTTCTATCAAAAGATCATGAAGGACGAGGGATTTCACGGTCCTACGATTCTGGCGGGAAGAAATGACGTATCAAATACCTTGCATTTGATCGATGCGCTCCGTCGTAAGGGTGTGAAGATTATTGGCGAGAAGTCGCCGACGATAGTTGAGACTGCGCGTGAAACAAAGGATCGCTGGGAGATCGAGCGCCTGAGAGTTCTCGGAAAGAAAACCATACGAGTTGTGGAGGACACTCTTCGGTTTCTGAGAGGGACAAGAGTCAATGGAAAAAAGGTATCTTACAAGTCAAGACCATTGAGTGTTGGAATGGTCAAGAAGGTTATTGGAAGGTCGCTTTCCGAGCAGAACCTTGTTGCCCCGGAGGATACTATATTCGCGCCGGGAAGAGGGTCGAGTGATCCTCACTATAGGGGTGAAGACGAGGATGTCGTTCGGGCTGGTGAGCCAATTGTCTTCGACATATTTCCCTCTGAGCCCGACGGTTACTGGCACGATTGCACCAGGACCTACTTGTTCGGTTCGCCACCGAGGAAAGTTAAGGAGATGTATGATGCAGTCCTCGAAGTCCAAACTTCCGCGCTGGACATGGTGAAGGAGCAGGTTCCTTGCAAAGAGATGATGGCGAACGCTTGCAAGATCTTCGAGAGGAAAGGATACCCAACTGCACGCCAGCTGGTGAAAGGGAACAAGGAGGCGCGTACTCGCGGGTTTATGCACGGGCTCGGTCACGGCGTTGGATTGACCATTGGAGAAAGACCCTACCTCTCACTTTACGGGAAGGATCACCTTCGAAAAGGGTCCGTGGTGACGATTGAGCCTGGGCTCTACGAGCCCAGGTGGGGCGGCGTGAGGATAGAGGATATTGTGGTTGTTGGTTCTCCCTCGGAAAACATCACGCCTTTGGCGAAAGATATCGAATTATAGTCCGAAGCCTAGGTTGTACCCATGTACGGGGGCGGGATGCAGCCCAGACAAAGGATTCGAGTTACATCCGCGGGCGGAGTCGTCTATCGCTGGGAAGGCGACAAGCCTCTTTTTCTGCTTCTAGCAAGTAACAAGAGAGGAGTTTGGTGTTTGCCGAAGGGGCTGATCGAGGAGGGCGAGGACGAGGTTACGACGGCTATGCGTGAAGTGCGGGAGGAGACTGGTGTAAGCAGGGTGAAGTTGCATGGTAAGCTCGGGGCGATCAAGTACCAGTTCGGTTTTCGTGCGAAAACTTACGACAAGACTGTCCATTTCTTCCTGTTTGAAACCGATCAGGCAGATGCGAAAGTGGGAACTGAGCATGACGCTATGGAGTGGATGCCCTATGAGAAGGCGCTTCAGACACTGTCTTATCCGAACGAG
>VBAX01000064.1 GCA_005883075.1 Candidatus Bathyarchaeota archaeon
TGAGACCAGGAATGCAACTGAGCCTGGATTCCGAAACGTCTGGTACTTGGGCATTGTAAGCCTCTTCACCGACATCTCGTCTGAGATGATTCTCGGCGTCCTCCCTCTCTTCGTAACTATCGACCTTGGGGCGGCCAAAGAGCTTCTTGGACTAATGGAAGGCGCAGTGGACTCCCTAAACTATGCATTCCGAAAGTTTTGCGGGGGTAATCTCGGATCGAATCGCAAGCCGAAAACCCTTGGTAATAGTTGGTTACGCGCTTTCCACTGTCGCCAAGCCGTTCTTTTCTGTCACCAGTAACTTTGCAGAGGCCCTTGCAGTAAGGCTGACTGATCGGGCTGGAAAGGGAATTCGAACCTCTCCACGTGACGCTCTGATAAGCGACTCCGTTAGGGAAGCTGTGAGCGGACGTGCCTTTGGCCTCCACCGGTCACTCGACCAGCTCGGCGCCATAATTGGACCCATTCTAGCTTTCTTCCATCAGAAACCTATTCCTCATCTCACTCGTCCCAGGCTCAATCGCAGTAGTCGTGCCAGTATACTTCGTGGTCGACAAGGGCGGCCTCAAGAAAACAACGAGCATATTCAAGAACGCGGGAAAGGTTCTGAACCGAAAGTACACCACCTTTCTGATCGTAATTGGAATCTTCGCTATCGGGGCATACAACTTTTCATTCGTCCTTGTGAAGGCAAACGCTCTCGGCGTAAACCAGGCCATCGTTCCACTAGTCTATGCGATCTTGAACGTGGCAACAGTCGTGGCTGGGCTGCCGTCAGGGTTGCTGGCCGACAGAATCGGAAAGGACAAGGTCCTCATAGGTGCGTTCGGACTATTCGCGGTATCCACTATTGCGAGCATCCTCACAACCAGTGGAGTTGTTCTGGCCTTTGGAATCGCTTTCATCTACGGGCTATACCTCGGCACTTCCGATACTGTGCAGCGTGCTGTGATTCCGTTTTTGACTGCGGGAGAGTTGAAGGGAACCGCCTATGCTCTCTACTATCTTCTCTTGGGTGCCTGCTCGCTTGTCGCTAACTTCTTGTTCGGTGCTTTATGGGACCAAGTTTCTTCGACCGCAGCTTTTTCCTACAGCCTCGTAACCTCGCTTGCTGCAGTCGTTGGTCTCACCGTTCTCACAATTTCGTGGGGTAAGACCCGCGGTCCAGTCTCTATCGCGAATTAGTTCTCTAGATTACTAGTCGGATTCAGAAGACTGTTCCGGAATCGGATTCGGACTGTACCGTTTCTTGTCCCTGTTCTCTTGCAGAATATCGGCGAAAGGCTCGCTCTCTTCTTCGGCTTCAGCTTCAGCTTTCTCTTCAGCATCTTGGGATTGCGTGCTCTCCTCAGCTGGAGCGTTCTCTTCGGGTAGACTGGTTTCATCTATGGATTCGGCCGGCGACGGACTTGCTTCGACTGGCCCAGAAGGAGAAACATCAGGGGCGGGGCTCGTCGGGATCTCGACCAAGGGGGTCTCCGGAACCACTTCGATCGCGGTGGACCTCTCGTCCGAGGTTTCGAGGGACGGTTCTTCAGGTTCTGAGGGAGCGGTAAGGTGCTCTCTTTCCCGGGGAATTATCGCTCTTGGATCCTTGACGCCGTAGAACCGGTCTGTGAAATAGGAATAGACGTCTATCATCTGGGCAGCAGGATGGGCTGGAAACTCGTCCTTGAGCTGGCAGAGAGCGCACAGAACAGAGGCATGTCCAGTCTGCTTGTCAATCGTGACTCTGACAGCTTCTTCACCACATCGTGGGCAGGTGAAGACTGTGGGGAGTTTCTTTTTGACGATTCTAACTACTCGGCGTCTTCGTCTCCCCAACCCAAACGACTCTCCTCCCCGAAGAGGGGAAGAGTCAATATTTACCTTTGGGCGAGGTCTCCTCGGGAAAACGCGCTAATGTGTTGTCAGCGGAGCCCTCGGCGCTTGTTCACTAAACCAAATTAGCGGCACTTGAGAGTGGGTTGACCTATTTCTCGCATAGAAGGATACGGAACGTTAAGGTGCCAAGAATTGCCACGAATTTCTCATGAGTAATAGAGACCTGGCAAGTATCGGGAAAATCTTAGTGCTTGCCGGTTTTTTCTCCGTAATGTTTGGAACATTTCTGTTCGAACTTGCTAACACAGGAGGCTTGTGCTCGGTCCCCCTTCAACCGCCTGGCTCTAACGGGCCAGGCTGCGCAACTGACTACAATCCTCTAGTTCTACCCACCATCATTGGAGGGGCGTTGATGGTGGCTGGTGCTTGGCTATTCTGGGTATTCAAGCCACATAGGTGGACATCTTCGGTCCGAGATGACTATCCGACCGATGAGCTCTGCAGAGACAACTCCCAGCCTAGCTTGTGAAAGCACAAGAAGGTTTGAGAATCATTCTGTTCAAATGGGTTCTGAAATAGGGCTTTTGAACCAATTGGTTGGATCGGCTATTGGATTGGAATTCTGAAACGCCTCTCGAAACCAGTTCTTGAAACCGCTTTTGAAACATGCTTCCTGAAACAGCAGTCGAAACGGTCAACTGAATCACATTTTGAAACCAGTAACCGTGAATTTTCCGGCCCCCCGGGGGGCCTACTCGAGTCTCGCGCGGGCCAGGAGACTGGGTGAGGTCGCACCTCGTAAATCGGCTCTTTGCTATCGCTCATATCCCAATCATACTTTCTTTTGTAAACGGCCGCAAATCGACTTAGCAGTGATTTTTCCCCAATCTCTCTAGCGGTGCTATCCAAGATAACGGCCTCAGACGCGTTTTCAGGACAAACGGTACAGTTGGGGTTGATTGATAGATTCCGAGATTTCCGTGAGCGTCGACCGATGCTGAAGTAGAACGCGCGATCGAGCCAGACTTCCCATAGCCAGCAAGACCCTTAGAGAATGTAACGATTGGTTAGCAACATGTCGACCAACACTTAGACATTAATAGTACAAGTACGCGATTCGGCTCGAACGGACCTCGAAATCATGAAAGTTGGCATTCTCGGAAGCGGCGATGTGGGCAGAGCCTTAGGAAAGGGATTCGTTAGTCGTCAGCACGAGGTGAAGATCGCCTCGCGCACTCCGAACAGTGACAAACTGAAGACGTGGGTCAATGAAGTGGGAAGAAATGCATCTACCGGAACCTTTTCAGATTCAGCGGCCTTCGGAGAAATCATCGTCCTAGCAACCAACGGCTCGGCGATCGAAGCGGCCATCGACCTCGCCAAGCCACAACACTTCAACGGAAAACTCGTCATCGATGTGACCAACCAGCTCGACTTCTCGAAGGGCCCGCCCCCGGGAATGTTGTATTCACCGAGTGATTCTTTAGGTCAACGCGTCCAGCGCAAGCTTCCATCCGCAAGAATCGTCAAATGTTTCAACACTGTCCCCAACTCGCAGATGGTCGATCCAAAGTTCAAAGATGTCGAAATGATGATCTGCGGAAACGATTCGGGGGCAAAGCAGCAAGTGATGAAGATACTGAAAGAGTTCGGCTGGAAAGGAGCCATAGATATTGGCGGCATCGATAACGCGGGATGGTTGGAGGCTTTCGTCCCGCTCTGGGCTAGAGTCGGAATGGCCTTGAACACATGGGACCATGTATTCAAAGTGGCCCGATAGTAAACCTGACGTCGAGCATTGAGTGGTCGAGGCCGGGATCGTACTGAAATTTTACGGTGAGAACAAAGGCGGCATGACATGCGGTCTACCATCAGAACGGGTTGTAGACGCGTAATAGTTGTGCGCCTTGGAAAACCGATCAACTGCCCATTTCCACGCTAAAGATCCCTTGTCTTTCCGAAACATCATCTCATAGCCAGGCAGGTATGGTCGGCTTGCCGCTGGCACGCGATTTGAGTAGCATTGACTCGTCAATCCCTGCTTAGCCTGGCAATATTGTTTTTCGCATTAGCAGACCGCTTGTTCCGAGCGGAGCAACTGGTTTGAAGCGTTCTCTCTTGAACATGTTTGGTGTGCCGAACCAACGCCACTCCGGCACAGCAGCCATTTTCTTGGAAACGACAGGGAAGGCTTCGACGATTCCTCCTCCCTTATTCCGAATAGATTCGAGGGCCGCGTGAAGCGCGATCTTGGAGACACCCTGACCTCTGTAGTCTTTGTCGACGAAGAAGCATGTTATTCTCCAAATCTTCTCCTCTTTAACTAGAGGTCTAACCTTCCTGTAGCCGCGCCCCGCATCTATTCTCGGAAGCTCATCGCGCGTGCCATACTGGCACCACCCAACGGGCGTCTTATCATCATACACCAGGATAGCACGCGAACGACCCTGACGTACGAGAGTCTCTTTGTCTTTCCTGTTGATCTTCTTCCATTCCTCGATCGACGACCCCTTCCCGACCGGCTTCGGTCGTTGATAGAACATGCACCAACAGCCACCTTGCTTGATAGCAAGCTTCTCAAAAGCCGGCCAGGTCGAGAGCGACAACTCTTTGACAGTGAATTGTCTCCTCGGACCCATCTAGGCACTCTCAGCCCTCTTCGATTGACTTGCAGAGCAATTAACCTGTTGGAAAAGTGTGAAGGGCGAGGGCTGAAATAACCCACCCAGCGTGCGTCAACAACCTCCACATGAGTAGCGATCGACAGTTAGTTGGTTTGACAACGCAACCAGCCGAGAGACACAAGCACATTCGCGCTAGGGGCTATATCGGAAGCTCCGCGCTTGGAATATCTGACGGGCTTATCACAAACCTTGCATTTCTAAGCGGATTCGCTGGGTACGTCTCCGACATCCAGTTGATCCGATTCGCTGGAATCGCCTCGATGCTCGCAGGAGCTATCTCGATGTCTTTCGCCGGATTTCTAGCCCAGAGATCAGAATACGACCTCTATCACGCAGACGCCAAGAGAGAAGCAGGAGAGATCGAACAAGAGCCAGAAGAAGAAAAGAGCGAGCTGAAAAAATTCTACTTAGCCAAAGGGCTAAGCCAAGACGAGGCCGGAAAAATAGTCGAGAAGATATCCGAGAACAAGGACAAATTCCTTGAGGATATTCTGATGCATGAATTACATGTGCACGAGACGAGACTTGAAAATCCGATCAAGATGGGCGGGGTTATCGGCTTATCATACCTTGCAGGAGCGCTGATACCCCTCGCCCCGTTCATTCTTCTTTCAACAAGGAACAGCTCGATTATAGGGGCTGCACTGGTCTCGCCTTTATTCTTGTTCGGAGTTGGGGTTTGGAAAGGAAGAATCGTGGGAAGGAGATTTTGGAGAAGCGGGCTCGAAACTTTGATCATCGGAGTAGCAGCATCGGGCGTCCTGTACATTATCGGAACCGCAATCGGTTTCTTCTAACTGAACAAACCCTGATGAAGACGCAGATCCAGAGGGTCGAATGCTTGTACCGAGTGGGCTATCGATGTTGTGGAATCGCTTGCTGTCCATTCATGTAATCTTGAAGAACGTGCGGTATCTCGATTGTTCCATCGCGCGTCTGGTTGTTTTCCATTATCGCCACAATAGCGCGTTCTGTAGCAACGAGAGTGCTGTTCAATGTGTGTGCGTATTTGGTGGGAAGGCTGGGTTTTTCCCTGTACCGGACTTTTGATCTGACCGCTTGGTACGATGTACAGTTGCTGCACGATGCCATCTCCCGATATTTTCCCTGTCCAGGCAGCCACGCCTCCAAATCGTACTTCTTTGCTGCCACAGTCCCGAGATCCCCGGTGCACACGTTGACGATCCTATGCGGAATTTTCAAGCTCTGGAAGAACTCTTCTAAGTTCCGCAACAACTCCTCGTGAAGCTTCCAGGAATCTTCCGGGGTTGAGAAGAGGAACATCTCAACCTTCTCGAACTGGTGGACACGAAATATCCCCTTGGTATCCCTGCCATGTGCCCCTGCTTCTTTCCGAAAACACGGACTGATCCCGGCATAGCGCAAAGGCAGGTTCGGCTGATCGATAATATCGTCATTGTGAAGTGCTAATAGAGCGTGTTCAGCAGTCGGAATCAAGTAGAGATCCTCACCTTCGATCTTGTAGATCACGTCTTCAAAGTCTGTGAGCGCAACTGCCCCGGCAATGATGTCGCGTCGGAGGAAGTACGGAGGCTGGTAGAGCTGGAAGCCTTTTTTCGCAACAAAATCCAGTCCATACTGGATGAGCGCATGGTTCAGACGGACAAGATCCTCTCTAAGGTAGTAAAAGCGAGCTCCGGCGACACGCCCTGCCCTCTCGATATCGATGAGACCACGTTTGAGTCCTAAGTCGATATGATCAAGAGCCTTGAAGTCGAACTTCGGGATCGAGCCCCATTTTCTTACTTCGACATTGTCGTCTTCATCTTTTCCGAAAGGCACGCTCTCGTGGATAATATTGGGAAGGTTCATGAGAATATTCTCGATCTTCTCCTTTTCCCGATCGATTTTTGTCTCGAGATCCTTGATCTTCCCCGGAACAACCTGGGCCTCTTTCATCAATGCCGTGGCTTCCTGTTTCTTCTTTCTCGCCTCGGCGATTGCCGCTGTGATCTCGTTCCTTTTCTTCCTCAGCTGATCAGCTTCTGCCTGGAGATGCCTCCACTCAGCATCGAGCTTCAATACGAGCTCCACCTGGTCCAGCTTGTCCGGCAGGCCCCTCTTCCGCAGGCTCTCCCTGACTATCTCGGGGTTCTCCCTCACGAGCTTGATGTCCAGCAAGACGGGTTCGGGCTCAAGATTCTCCCTGTCGGTAAAAAAACCAATGTCCACTCTGGGTGTGCCAAGACTTTTCAAGGACCAAGACCCCTCTCGCAAAGCCAGTCTTGGAATTACACCAGCACGACGTAGTTTACTTCGGAGTCGTCAACCTCATCGACAAAGGCTACGTCATGGGCGCGATAGACGTCTGGAAATGCCGGGCGTGCCCGCAGACCTTCTGCGAAGACAAACGTTACGGCATGACAGACCTCGCACCTGAAGTCGGACTCCCAAAGATAGAGCCAGAATCAAAATGGGCCGCGCTAATCTGCACGAGAAACACAGGCTCCAACTGGACCCTGATCCAGGCAAAACCCGGAAACACGATCCAGCACTCCTGCACCCCTGACACAAAACTCGAACTCAAAGTCGGACCCGACTATTCCATAGAGACCGGACCTGCCTCGGGCATAGGTCAGCACAGAATCATCCTCGTAGAAAACTTCGTCAACGCACCAGTTGACGTGATAACAGGCAAGAAACATCTCGGAACCACCAACGCTAACCAAGCACTCGGAAAACCATTCTCGTTCACACCGCCACTATCCGCCGCAGTAATCCAACCGTCGAAATACAACACTTTCAACTTGACAAGCATCTTGTTCATTGTTTCAGGAGTCTGGCTCGGCTTGCTAGCCTCGTTCAGCCTGGGAAATCCTGCAGTTCTCGGCGTCCTCGCAATTCTCGCACTAGCCACTGTTGTGTCTGGAATCTTCTTGCGTAAACCCAAACTCTGGCCCGCTACCTTAGGACTAGTTGCTGTCGCCGCTGCGTTTGCGTCACAGCTATGGATCCAATACGCAACCGGCCTCACCGCGAGCGCGACCACGCTAGACGTACTCTTGGCTGCGTCCATTGTCACTGGTTGGCTATCGTGGTCACGAGTCAGGAACCTCAGAGCAAGACAGTGGCACCCTCTAGACATGCCGGCCTACGGCTGATCATTGATGAATGCTCAGAACCCTTTTCGAAAAGCTGAGGACGCTCAGTTGCAGTACGACATGGACATTTTCATTGACGAGATGGGTGAATCGAGCGGTGTCGGTGGCGGCGTCGCCAATTTTCTAACAGGGTACGCGATCTACAAAGGCGAAAGATTCCCGTTCGAAGCGGTCGCCTACGGACGGATAGGCGGCCAAAATGTCAGCCCGATACTACAACCTGAAGCAATCAAGAGACTTGAAGAACTCAAGGTGGACTTGGAGCTTTTCACCGCCCGACTGCAGAGAAAGATGGTTGAGGGAGAGATGACTCTGAACATTCCAGAGGGAGCCACTCCCCCAGAATAGACTCGTGCAAACACAGCACGCTAGGAATTTATTGGGACGAGCGTTTCGCCGAAATAGTACGGCTTGAGATTACAGAACTCGCACCAGGCGCCCACCCGGTTGTCGGTCTGGTCCGAGAAGTAGACGTTCAGCTGCGTCCGCCCACATCGCGGACACTCATGGTTGGTAACCTTCTCCAACAGTCTTACCATGAGTCTACCGCGTCCAACGAGTATTATCCAGTAGATGGCACTAAAAGTAAAACTGATGAGTGTCCCGATGACTTGCCCGAGTCAAGTCTTCGGGTCTGGGAGACCAGTCTCTGTCGAGAGTAGGATTTTGCGAAATTTTCTGTTCCCTATTTAAGGCGGGTGTTACCCGAGACATTCGGGATTGGTTACAACCGGTGCAATACCTTAGCACAGCCAATGTTCTTCTTGACGGTCAGGCGCATGAGCCAGTGCATCATAATCTGTCCCTCCTGTGGGCGAGAAATATTGAACGATGATCAGGTCCTGAGAACCCCGAGAGGGAGGGTTGTCTGCCAACCGTGCGCCCAAGAAACCTACCTAGACGTTCCACTCGCTTGAGGAGAAGAACAAACATGGCACCGGTGATCTTCAACTTCCTTGGCAGGCAGGTAGGCAGCACTCTAGCGGGGTTTATGGTGGCGCTTGAATCAGACACCCAGCTCCAAAAACAATGCCGATGCTCCTCGTACGAAAACCTAGATCAGCATCGTCCGCCCGCCGCGGAAGAAATTCTGCTCACCCCAAGCGAGGACGGAACAATGTCGGTTTCGCTGAAAAGAGTCGAAAGCCAAGGATGAAGGCGCGTCGAGCAGCATCCGAACCGAGCCAGGTGCCCGAGATTCCTGCTGCAACGGTGGCGTCTTTCGATACTTGTCCTTCTTGTGGACTACAGGCGCCGGAATCGTTGCTGGCCGAACACTTTCTAGGCAGTCCCTCTCACAAGGATGGCCCGCCGAAGATAGTCAAGGTAGAAACTGTCAAGACAGAGGCTTCCGATGACGCCAAGGAAGAGGATTCAAAGCAGTCTGTTAGAAACCTGTTGCAGATGCTTGTTCCTCCGAGAGCGTTTGGCCGTCGTCATGCTCATCGATCGATGGGTCCAATTTCCTCGATTGTCAAAGAGTTGAGTCCGCCGCACAGGCACCTTCCATAACCCCAACATCACCATCCTTCGTGAAGAAGATATCACCCAGAATAAGCCCCAATGTCGAATCTATGACCACGAGTCCAAACTTGCCTGAGAACCGTTCGAGAATGGCAGACTTCGCGTCTTTTCGCCATCACATCCAAGGCTGAACTGAACCCCGAATCGCAAGACTCGCCCATTATAGTTGTGACGGGAAATTTTCTATAGAAAAAAGAGGTGGGGATAAGAGCAGAGCATCTCTCGACGCGAGAGTGGTCCGAGGGGACCACTTCGGATTACGAAACCGCCCATTATCAACCCTGATCTTGAATCTGAGAGGTTACCACAAGATCACCGCTAGATTCGCTATGCTTATCGAGTTCTTCGCCGAGCCAACTAAGCCCAGATTGCGCCTTGAATAGCCTGTCTCGCCCATAATCAGTGCCAGACAGCGGGTGTTCTAGAAAATAGGGGGTCTTAGCGACCGACCCTTGCGTCACATAAGAGCCTTCCTCGGACCCTTGTGAAAGCAATCTTCAGAGGTTCAGAACATTCAGATCGGGAAAAATCGCTCAGGCTAGACAGAACCCCCACGACAGCTGAGGATTGTAGAGTTTCTAGTGCGGGATCTCGAGCGGAACCAAAGTTGGCTCCGGCTTCGGGAACGCAGTCTCATGACGCAAATACGCAGAAGGATCCCGCAACCGCTTCTTCTCGCAGAGCTTCTCAAGGAACCTTATTCCTTTGCCTAACGGGTCCAACGGCTTCGCATCCAAGTAGCCTGATTCGACCGCGCCTCTCAGTATCTCGTCTCCCCTCGGGCTCCTCGTAATTACGGTACTCCACCCAGGAGACGATCCGATAGCGCCGACAGCAATGTCCGCCAGTTCGGCAGAGTAGTCGACGCAGGCGTTGCATTCCTCGCGTGCCGCAGCAGCGACAGCCTCCACAGGCTCATCAATCGCCAGCTTCTCGCCTGTATAGACTAGCAACCGGTTTCTCTTGATATTGACCTTCGTAACATTGTTCAGGTCTATTCCTCTCTTGCCCTGAACATAGTCAACCATCATCTTCTGATAATCAAACACCTTAGAACAGAACAAGCCGATCGTGAACACGAGATTTCTCGTTAGCTTCGGCGCGGCTATCCAGTGAGTGGCCATCCGCCAGTTTCCCTGAAGCTCACAAGGCAAACCGACAAGCGCAATACGCTCTTCCTGGAAACTAACAACTGACCTGTTAGGAATAGCTACCTCGGCAAGTCCCCCGACCTGCCCTCCAGGCGTGTATCGCGACCCAGCGTGGTTCAACAAGTCCTCTCTAGTCCGCGCTATCTGCGGCTCAGGCCGCCACGGTTTGCCTGAGGTGAAGCCAGAATTGACAGCGTAATCGATGATCTTTCGATCAAGCGCATAGAGCAGGAGAGAAGTTACGGCACCACCGTCTTGGGCGCGCTTGACCACATCAGGGTCTTTCGACTTGACCGAGTATGATCCAACGTGGATTCCGAGAATCGCCTCTTCAGCCGTCCTCGATCGTCCGAAAACCTGTTGCTCGATCTCCGCGAGAGGCAGCTCGACCCTCGGGCAGCTATAGTAGCAGACCTGGCAGGCAGCACAAGTACCCCTCATCACCGGTTCTTCTTTTTCGCTGTGAAAGAGAATGTCGATCGGGCACGAGGCAATACAGGCACCGCAGTACATGCAGAGGTTCTTGTTCACAACCTCCTGGATGAGGTTGCCGAAGATCTTGAGCTTGATCGGCCGCGCCTTCCAGCCTTCACCCTCAACAGTCGACTTCAGAGGCATAGTCTGGGCGACAGCTGACGGCGTTGCGGGCTTCGCCGCTGTTTGTCCTGACACTGTCTATTCCTCCTTCTGAGGCACCTGCGACGCGCCCCCGATCGTATCAACGCTGAACACGTACTTGTCGTCCTTCTTCACAGGCGGCTTGGAAAGCCTCTCAGGACTCCACACAAGACGATCACGCGTATACTCTGCAATATCGTACTCCACCGTCTCCTCCAACGCAAACTCTGGACAATAGTCCGTGCAAAAGTGACAGAAACAACAACGGCCATAGAAATACTGTGGATACCATCGCTGACCCCGAGGCACGATCGTGATACATTTCTCAGGACAGATCCAAGCGCAGATCCCGCAACCAGTACACCGATCGAGATGAAGTAGATGTCGTCCCCTGTACCCCTTCTCCACCGCATATCTCTGCTGCGGAAACCTCAACGTGTACGGTCTATGGAAGAGATGACGAATACCAGTCAGGTACGCGATCGAGATATCAACCGCAGCCTTCGCTTTGCCGATAATCGGAGCCATTACTATCTACCTGTCCGCCTCTACCGGCCAGTAGTCTATACTCCACCAGGCAGTAGGCATGTCCGCCAAACGGTTTCCAAGCAAAACCGCAGGAATAGCGGCCATATTCCGGTAGGAACCGGTGATATACCGTGCCCGATAGGGCTTGTCGCCTCCCTCCCCGATAAGATAGAAGCTGCATTCGCCTCGGGCCGACTCGACCCTTCCATACGCCACACCACGTGGCAAAACTATCGGTGCCTTTCTCCTTATTGGTCCTGAAGGAATCTTCTTGACGATCTGGCGGATTATCTTGCAACTCTCCCGCATCTCATCCATGTGAACCATCGCCCGACTGAAGGAATCACCGTCAGGCCGGGTTGAGACCTCGAAGTCGAGTTCAGGATAGGCGGCATACGGCTCGTCCTTCCGAAGATCAGCGTCAACACCTGAACCTCGAAGCGTCGGCCCAGTACACCCTAGCTCGATCGCCTTCTCCTTGGAGAGGACCCCGATTCCCTTCGCCCGAGATGTGAATAACGGGTTGTTGAAGAATATACGATCGTATTCTTTCAAACGCTTCTCGAAGTATTCTGTTCTCTTGACAGCCTCCTCAGCAAACCCGGGCGGCAAATCGCGCCGGACCCCACCGGGTACAAGATAGGAGTAGGTGATCCTGGCTCCAGTAAGCTTCTCAGCTAGATCGATGAACAGCTCTCTGTCACCGAGAGGCCACATGAACATCGTGGTGTGGCCCAGAAATACGCCGTAGATAGAGAGCCAGTAGAGGTGGCTCATGATCCTGTTCATCTCGTTCAAGAGAGTTCTGAGGTATTGTCCCCTCCGAGGAACCTCAACCCCTTGAATCTCCTCGATCGACCTTACCCATGCATGATTGAGATTGGAAGCATCGATGATCGAGGGTCTCTCGATCACCGGAATACTCTTGATAATATTCCTGAGCTCGATGATCTTCTCGATCCCCCGGTGAACATAGCCCGGGTCCGGGGCAACGTTGACTATGATGTCTCCATCTACTTCAACGATCAACCGCATGTGTCCGGAGCCGGAGTGCTGAGGTCCAACACTCAACGTGAGCGTTTGAGCCCCAGACTCAGAAGTCTCCGTGGACTCGACAGTTGTCAGGGGAACAGGTTTCGGAGGTGCCGACATTGCAGATCTCAGTCCGTAGGGAATCTGATGTCCTTCCGAAGGGGCGGGGGCCCATCCCAGTTATCGGTGAGAAACAGCTTCTCCAATCTCGGATGGCCATCAAATTCTATTCCGAACATCTCGAAGCTCTCTCGCTCATAGTTCTCAACACCGGACCAAACGGAAACTAGCGAGCCTACTTTGGGGGCGTTTCTCGGAACTGACTCTTTCAAGTCGAGAACGAGATCCCGCATATCCTTGACGCGCATCGATGAGATATGGTAGACTATCTCGAACCTGTTCTCTCGGTTGTAGTCAACAGCGGAAACCCCGTTCGGGTGGTCAAACCCGAGTTTGTCTCTGAGAAATGCTGCGACGTCCTTGATCTTTTCTGGCGCGACGGTCACTTCAAGCCTGGCGCGGCGGATGATGTTCGTTTCCTTGATGTCGGCGGGAAAGTTCTCTTTCAGCTTCTGGACGAGAGCATCTTCTCTTTCGTGAGAAAGGCTCATCCCTGCTCGTACACCTTTGACCTTCGAATCTTCTCTTGAAGCATGATGATCGCCTGCTCCAAGGCCTCTGGCCTTGGCGGGCAACCCGGGACGTAGACGTCGACCGGGACAAACTCGTGCGCGCCATTCACTATACTATAGGAATCATGAAATAAACCGCCAGACATGGCGCAGTCTCCCATCGCAATAACATATCTAGGCAACGCCATCTGGTCGTAGATCATCCGCAGCCGTTTCGCCATCTTCTTCGTGATAGTCCCCTCGATCACTATCAGGTCTGACTGCCGGAGAGAACCTATCGGCAAAACTCCGAACCGTTCAAGATCATGTCGCGCGCCACTAGCCGCACCGAACTCAGCACTACAACAGGCAGTCGTGATATTGACCGGCCAGAGAGAGTACATACGCGCCCAGTTGATCACGTTTCGAATCGGCCCGGTGTCAACGACCTTCTTGACAAGGTCGCTTAGTTTTCCAACCCAGATGCTCAACCCTTCCGCAAGCGTCGCTACAGGGTCTTCTTCTTGGGCCGTTCTCTGAGCGGACAATTATCTCTCAACTACTAGTTCCTAGCTGGTTTTACCTATTTATCCGCATCTTCACGACTATACGGCGGTTCTCGTTATTTCCCTTTGATTCCCCGTGATAAGACCCTTGGCCAGACTTCGAGCGGAAACGGGTTCACTGTAAACTGGCGTCCCTCTTACCCATGTTTTCTGGAGGGTCTCGGACCCTCATTTTTTCGAGGTTCTTCTTTCTGTACGCCGCTGGATTGAACAACTCCTCTTTTTCCTGCCTTATTGGCTTGAAGCTCTCGGAGATCAGCAACTGGAATCCTTCTAGGGCGTTATCGATAACCTCTTTCAGCTCGTCCACCGCGGAAATGTCGTGGGTTACTGCCCCTCTCTGGTTGACGATCTTCGACTTTCTCAATACATTGGCCATGTCTGCTTCCGCGAAACCACAGAGCTTCATGAGACTGATTAGATACAAGGACGTTTTCCCATCAAGGGATTCCTTGGAAGCACCAATTAACTTAGCAAGTTCTGCGCGGTAGATGTTTCCCTGTTTCGAGATCGCAGCATGGACGAGGTCCTCTAGAATCGGGACAGGGACTCGGACGAGGATAGCCATCTACAACGCCCTGACTCCTGTGAAATCTATGTTTCCAGAGAGATAAGTTAAGAGGTAGAAAAGAGGTCTGGTCCGTTCCCCTCCGCCAGCTTTGATTCTTGATGCTGTGTCATTGGAAGTGTGAGTGTTGAGGAGTGAAGTTAATAGCCTCAACTAGCTCTTCCTATTCTGAGTCGCAGAGCTCGGGGCGTTAGAATGGCTAAGCTGGAAACGACGTGCATGCTGGAGAGCTTTCGAAGGTTCATGATAACGAGCACGTGTCGTTCTTTCATTCCAAACGAGTACGTGGCGGACCTTTCCGTGTTCCCAGAACGAGCCCGCGAACTAGGAACAATGTACGTTGAGGCTGAAGACAAGGTGACCTTGAGCCGGGTGAACGATATCAGCTTCGTCCGCGTAAGCTATGTTCTAGGGATAATCTACAACTCCAAGAGTGGGCACACTCAGCTAAAATGGAGACATGTCAGAGGCGACCAAGGAAGACTGAGCGGCGAAGCTAGCACCAACACGATGGTGAACCTCTACGAAGCTGGCGCGCTTGACAAATCCTTCATAAGAACAATTGCTGCCCAGATACACTGAAACGAAAGTCCGCTATCCCTATTTTCTTCTCCAAATGACGCGAGTGAGTATTGACCCAGTGCAACTCACGGTTTCTGACCAAAGCCTCACTCTGTGCTAGCGGATGACGTCAGTGTGGCCCCGGGGCTAACCTTCAAGGCAGTTACAATATCCTTTATCTCGACAGCTGAATTCGTGGAAACCGGAAGGGTGGGTTGGACTGCCTAAGTCGTTCGAGACTGGAATTGACGCTGTGGACAAAGTCCTTCCAAAGGGGATACCCAGAAACAGCCTTACGATTCTGGCAGGAGACCTTGGGACAGGAAAGTCCGTGCTGATGGAACAGCTCCTCTACAGCATGCTGAAGGTGGAGAAGGAACCGTGCATCTACATGAACTTTGAAGGACCTCCAATAGCACTTCAACAGGACATGGAGTCGTTCGGCTGGGACATCGACCGGTATTTGGATTCCGGCCAGCTCAAGTTTCTGGACTGCTTCTCTTTCAGAATGGAACCAACTGAGACTCCAAAATATTCTCACTTTGTCAAGGACCCGAAAGATCTTCACTCGGTCACGAGCGCTCTCTTCACGATGATGGAAGAGATGAAGATGATGGGAAGAGGCGCCGTCTTTGTCGATTCCTTGACAGAAATGTTTACACTTGTTCAGGAAGAGAGGCCGTTGGTCTTCCACATGCTTGACGGTGTCAAGTCTTGGCGAGCCAAGGGTCCCAAGGAACGTCTAGTTCCCTTCTTCTGCTCTCACCACGCGCCGTTGCGAGCGTATGCTGATCTTGACGATCTATTGTTCTATGTGGTTGATGGAATAGTTGATGTGAGATTCAACCCGGGGTTCGCCGATAGAGGACTACTCGTCAAACAGTTCCGGATAAGAAAGATGAAGGGCGCGCCTCATGAAACCTATTGGGTGACATTCCAAGTTACCTCTTCCGGAATCGTGGAGGTTCCGCTCCCAGTTCCTGTACTGACGTCGGACAAGCCTCGTACAAGCAAGAAGAAGTAGCCCTCGGCGAACCTTAGGCTGGAAGGGCTAATAGTGCCCACTACCCATCACCCGCCCGTTCATCATGAGAGTAACCATTCAATTCCTACAAGTCATGCTGCTCCTCACAGCGGGGCTCCACGAATCAAGGTGCCATACTCCAAAAATCCCGTTTACGTTGCTGAGGGCTACAGCCCGCCCGTAGTCGCTGGCCGCAATTTCGAGTACGAGACGACACCGCAAAACGCTGCCTACTGGCAGGCGCTTACACTCACCTATAGACAGGCTATGAAGAAGGAAGCTGATGCCAGGGGGATCGATCTCCGGCTTCTCCTTGACGAGCGACGATCAGGAGCTTTCCACTGTGTCGGATGCGCCAAACCCATGGTTATGCGGGAGTTGTTTGCTAATGGCGACAGGGTCTATCAGTGCTGGAACGGGGACTGCGTGAAGAGAATCATACGATATCAGTATCAGGCCCAAACTGGCCGCGTCATAGAAGTCACCTAGCGGTCTCGTTCATTGACGTTTAGCCTACAAGATTCCACCTAGAAACGGCCATTAACCCGAACCTATTCCAGCAGTTGCTAGGTGTCTATCGCATCCGGGAAACGTGATGGGGCTCGATCTTCAATAGAACCCTTTTCTCGCCTGGTCTTCTATTCTGATATTTTTCAGCGCCAGTATATTTCTTCGCCATTTTATCGATGTGCCCTTCGGCCTCCGGTCCGGTTACTTGTTCGATTACGCGACCACGAATCATTACGAGCTTGTACGGGTTCCCTTGCTCCGTGATCGCCATGGCAACCTGTGGATTCTTCTTGACGTTTTTATGCTTGACACGACCCACAGCCGTGTTAATGAAAATGTAGTGACCGTCAGTATCAACCCAAGTGGGAGTAACCTGAGGAGAACCGTCAGGGTTTACCGTGGCTAGGAAGATGAAGTTCTTACCCTCCAAGATTTTCCGCGCATCATCATCCAGTTTCGTCTTAGTTGACATAATCACGCTCCATGAACAGGTTTGCCCCCTTTATTGGTTTCCTCAAGGAGATCATCAATTCTTGGCCGAACGCCCGGCTAGGTTAATCCGCAATGACTCGAATTTGCCGAGCAACCGGGTACCTTAGGGTCCCGTTCAAAGTTACGTGAGACTTTAGTCCCGTGTTGGTTCTGGTTCGACAGGTTCTGTTTCACGGGGAGCAGTCAGGTGCCACAAGCCAAAGCGACTAGGTACGCTGTCCTATTCCTTCTCTCCGCTCTTAGCATGTTCTCCTTCGCAGGTTTGCACTCGGCTCACGCTCCTACAACCGGTACACAGTACACGCTTACACCGTTGCCATTCATATCGCAGGAAGGATACTCTATTACTCTAATTCTGAGTGTCTCGGGAGCTTCTCCCGGCACTCTCTACCAGTTCAACTTCTATGTTCGAGATCCTTCAACGAAATTATGGGGTTCCATTGTAGAAAACTATACAACTTCTCTAGGTGAAACTCAATTCGGTATTATACTGCAATACCCGAGTGCCGCGTTCGTCGGTATCGGAACGAATTCTCTCGTAGGCCAGTACGTTGGTTGGGTCAACCAGCTCAGGCCGACCCCAACTAGCAACCCCGTCGCAGCGACACCGAACGGTTTCTGGTTCATTCTCACCGATCAGACAGAGTATCAAAGAACGCAAACCGTTGGTATCAGGGCTAGCGGATACAATGCTTCAGAAACGGCAACGGTAATCATCAGAACCCAAACGACCTCGACAATAGTTCTCAACGCCACTGCGACAGCCTCATCGGCAGGAGTGGTCACAGGCTCCTGGAAGATTCCTAAAGGCGCCCCTCTCGACAACTATGTGGTCACCGTCACAGGCAAGAAGACCGCGAAGAACCCAGCCGACGCTCAAGGCTTCGTCATAAAAGCAGCCTCAGTGTCAATCCCGATACTGACCTCCAGCAAGACTTTGTATCAGAGAACGGAGACGATGAAATTCTCGTTCACAGCGCGCTATCCAGACGGGCAATATGCTAACAGCGGAACAGCGTTGCTAACCGTGACAGGCGCCGGCGGAAACAGTGTTCCAATTACGGCAGTTTACGACAGTGTTGCTCAGACCTTCAATGCAACCTACAAGACATTCTTTGACAACGAGACAGGCACTTGGACTGCGTCACTGGGAGTCAACGGATTCGATGACGGATTCGGGAACACGGGCCCAACCACCTCAGTATCAACGTCGCCTCAACTCCAGCTCGCCACCCTCACGATCACGATTACTTCCAAGTCTTACTTTGCAATAGGCGAACAGATCAAGTTCAATGCCACAATCCAATACCCTGACCTAACCCAACTAACTGATCAAACAGGCCAAGCATCCGCATTCCTCCTATTCTCAGGAGGCGGACACAATGATACAATAACACAGTTTGTCTTCGATTCGACTCTCAACCTCTGGGTCGGAACGTATACTCCGGGTAATGAGCCTGGAGGTCTATGGTCGCTGACCGTGGCCGGAGCCGACCCGGCATTTCCAGCAAATTCCGGAAAAGCGACGAAGACGATCCAGTTGCAAGACAGGATTCCCACCGCTAGCTTCACTTTTACGAGTGGAACCATTCTCACATCTGCTTCGGTTAGCTTCGATGGGACTGCTAGCTTCGACCCCGACGGAACGATTGTAGGCTACGCGTGGACTTTCGGAGACGGATCCACAGGGTCAGGAGCGACCCCCGCTCACAGCTACTCCATTGCCGGCACATACTCAGTGAAACTCAACGTTACTGATAACAGCGGCTCAACCGCAGTGGATACCCAGACTGTAATCATAACTGACAGACCTCCGACAGTCACGTTAGCACTATCCTCGACGACAGCCACGTCCGGATCGGCGATAGTCATTACGATTTCAGCCTCGGACTCTGACGGGGCGATTGCAACCACGACTGTGAACTGGGGAGACGGAACCACCGACACAATATCTGGCCCTCCGACGACGGACAGTCACACCTATTCATTGGCCAGCGGGTCGTCCTCCGCAACCTACACCATCACGGTGACGGTACACGATAACAGTGGTTCCACAATGTCTGCGACGTCCAACCCGATAGCCGTCCAACCAATCCAGTCGAGCAGTAATGTCTCTTTTCCATTATACTATTTCGGAATCCTTGCCGTCCTAATCGCGGCACTCCTAGTTGGCACTTTCCTAGCTTTCAGGAGACACAAGGTGACGCACGCGAGGTTGAAGATTGATCTCGAGGCTGTTAAGGCTGAAGCGGGACGGATCGAGAACCAGGAGTTCTTCCAGTCTGTGAAAGACCAGTTGAAGAAGGATAAAGAATGACAAAAGTAATCGCTGTTCACTCGTTCAAAGGAGGAACAGGAAAAACAACACTAACCGCGAACATAGCAGCAATACTCGCAAAGAATCGCAGAGTAGGAGTCATGGACCTCGACCTGTCCGGACCCGGTTTACATGTGCTTTTCGGCGTGAAGAAGAGCGAGATCAAGGCAACGCTCACGGATATCTTTCTTGGAGATGCAACACCGGCGGATGTCGTGATAGATCTGACACAGAGGTTCAACCTCAAGAAAGGGGGGCTGTTCTTCTGTCCCGCCAGCAACAAGGTGGAGGATATGCTTCGCTTGCTAAAGTCGGGTTTGGAAGTGGAGGTATTTCAGGATACAATACAGAAGGTTGGCGAGCAGAACAAGCTCGATTACATCATCGTTGATACTCATCCCGGGGTCGAGAATGATACTGTTCTTGCGATGGGTTGTTGCGATGCTCTTGTTCTGGTGTCGAGGGTTGATCAGCAAGACTTGTTCGGGACTGCTGTAATGGTGTTGCTCGCGGAAACATTCGAGAAACCTACTTTCCTCACGCTTAACATGATCCCGCCTGGTGTCCGGATCAAGGACGCCATAAAGGTCGGCCAGGAACTATCTCAGCTATTCAGGTCGCGATTCTTGCAAGCCTTCGAGTTCCAACTGGACGTCATCAACAACCTGAGCAGATCCGTATTCGTCGTAGACAATCCCGACTCGTCTTTCGCCAAGAAGGTAACCGAAGCCGTAGATACCTTAGAGAGAGAATTATCAGGAGCGACAAAGATTGCAAACTAACCCAAAACGCTCAACGGGCTACGACCTCCGAAGACTTGTAGGATCAGTGAACCAGCTCCGCTTCAACGACAACAAAGGAGAAGTGTCCTTTTTCGGACAGAAAATGATCATCCTGCGGAGAGATGTTATCCGGATCATGCGGGAGGCTCTCGAAAGACTGGTCGGAGATCAGTCGGCACCGTTCCTCTCTTACTTGGCGAGTGGGATAGGCGTGCACGAAGGGAGCATTTTCAGAGAGAGCATTGGGTCCACGGGCGAGCAGAGCAGGCAGAGCCTGGAAAACCTGGTTCACTCGGCGCTGGAGGACACGAACCTTGGGCTGGGCAAGATCCGAATCGATGGGCTTGACTTTGACAAGAGCAGTGTCAACATAGTTGTAAGCAACTGTTTTGAAGCCACCGAGAACGGGTCCTCGGAAGAACCGAACTGCATATTCACCAGCGGCTTCCTAGCGGGAATATTCGCGGAAGTGCTTGACAAGACGGTTCAGGCAAAAGAGGTCCGCTGTATGTCGCAAGGCGCAACGGAATGCGAATTCCAAATCTCCCTCGTCGATGCAATTGATGGACAAGAGGCTGAACTGCCAAAAGTAGACCTGAAAAACGTTGACGGCGAAACTCCGCCGCAGGGAGAAGCGAAACCAGGCAGTGGTGGAGGCTCGACAGATTCAAAATCAGCGATTGGCACCTCAGAAGGATCTTCAGAAAGCCAGACCGAAGAGTCCGACACTGCAGAGATTGATGCTGGGGTTGAGAAGGCGGCCAGAATTGCCAAACACAAACAGCACTTCTGGAACAAGTTCAAAAAAGAATAGATCAGTCCGGACATGTAGATCGTCGGAAGTTTTTTTTCTACCGTAGCCAGAGGCGCCGGGAGTGGGATTCGAACCCACGAGGGCGTGACGCCCAACGGCTGTCGTGTCCTGGCCCTTATCTTCTTGAGATCTCGAGGCCGTCGCTTTAACCACTCAGCCATCCCGGCGTGAAGCGTTATTGGGATATCGGTCTTAAACCACTTTCGAACTGGGATGGAATGGCAACGATTGTCGGTAGATCTTGTCTAACGATCAGTGTGTCTAGGTAGCAGGATGGTAAGAGACGGGCATCAGGAGTTCAGGTTTGAGGGTTGAGAGCACCGAGTTCTTTCTATTTTCCACTTGAAAGGATTGCGGGGGGATTTTCCGCGAGCTGCGTAGTGGGAGTAGATAATACCGGATCGTTTCGTTGCACGCGCTTCGGATAAAGATGGTCCGCGACTACTCGATCTCTGAGAAGGACCATCCTGTCTCTGAGAGAGTCTTGATAGGAGAAGTCCGCCCTGACTTGGTACTCCTGGCACAGCAACGTCATTGTACGATATATGAGGACGCGTGCGCTGGCTCCCAGAGAGTCCATCAGGATTGCAACAACATCGTCAAAGCGTGACGATATTTCGGGGTGTTCAATTCCTTTCTTTGCAAGTAGGTCGTAGATGACGTCGCGTACTGTCGGGCCCATGCCGTCGAGTGCGTTTCTAAAACAGTCGTTTACGGTTTCGTGGAATAGAGTGGAGATCTGTGTACGCAATAGTTTGTGGCCTGGAGCATAGGATGACCTGGGTCGAGCGGATACGTGTGTTGTAACAGTCAGCTAGTTTCTTCGGGACTGTCCAAGGTTAGTGTCCAGCTGAGACTTTCATTATTCCTAGCAGATGGGAAGAAAAGATAGTTTCAGCCTTGACCGGGTTGGTAGCGTGCAATCGCGAGCCTGTTCTATGCGACCGAGAGCGAAAGCGGTGTCACTGTACTTTTCGCATTCAACGGTTTTATATGCCGTTAACAGGGCTGGTGAGGAAGGATTTACCCTTGGCGGATGGAAACGTTCGGAAGCTCATAGAGGACGCTAGTTTCCCAAACCAGTGGCCTACAAAGGAGACTCATATTCAGCACAAGGTCCTATACAAGAACGGAGTAAGTAAGGAGTACGGGGTTCACGGGACCGCTGTCGGAGTGGACTTTGACATTTGCATCGCCGATGGGATTTGCATAACCGTCTGCCCTGTAAACGTGTTCGACCGGCTTGAACTTCCTGGTGAACAGGAGAAGATGGACAAGGGCGTTACTAATGACAGCGGGAAGGCGCCTTTGGCGAACTGGAAGGCTGATCCGGCTAGGGAGCAGGACTGTATCTTCTGTCGGGCATGCGAGATCCAGTGCCCGGTCCAAGCGATCAAGATCACCGAGCCCTAGATTATTACGCGAAGTTCGTAGATAGAAGGTTATTTTCACAAGGGTCCGAGGAGGGGCTTTCATGTGACGCAAGGGTCGGTCGCTAAGACCCCCTATTTTCTAGAACACTCTGCTGTCTGGGAGCGAGAATAGGCGAGACAGGTAATTCAGGGCATGATTCAAGCTTTGACACTAGGGCAAAAAATCGGCAAGTCTTCAGCGATCTCCGAACAATTAAGGGGTGCGATAGGGGCGTGGTCTCAGATCATGGATCAGAGCTGAAAATGGGCGAGTTCTTATCGCTAGAACTAGTTGCTCAGGAGTCAAGTGCCGATTCGAATGGCTAGGCCGATCGGGTGGGCTTTGCTCCGGCTGAACCGCTGGACAAACCTGACGATCCTGTAGGACACTCCGTACTTTTTCCTAAGAAGAGAAAAGACGTGTTCGGAGGATTCCGATTCGATCATTCGAGCCTCTCCATCAACCCACCTGCCTTTGACGGTGCCTCGCGCATTGCAGGGGGCGATACGAACCCGGGGATTGTTTCGGATCCGCTTTATCTTTCCAGTGCTAGAATCAGTGCGAACCAACAGTTCTCCATTCTCTTCGATGAACCAAACAGGAGTGCGCACAGCCTCTCCAGTTTTCCGATACGTTTCAAGACTGATGTGTTTCTCGCGTACAAATTGCGACAACATGTCTCCTGCGGCACTCAATGGAGATTGCTCCACGGTCGAGGGTCCCCTAGGGGACGCCGATAGTGTTTCCTACACCAACTAGGATAACACTGTCGCCCGGTTTGGACTTTGATCGGATCTCGTTCTGGACCCTGTTGACCGCAGCGTCAACTCCCGTCTTGACCAAAGGTGTGATCGAGGATATTGCTTCCTTCGAAGACATTTTCACAACTACCGCCAGGAGAGGAATCTGGTTCTTCGAAGCACTGGCTTCGATGTGGTATCGTTCTGTGCCTGGCCCACCTATCGCGGCGCCGACCCCCTCTGCCACATCCCCGCTGGGTTCTCCTTCGAACTTCAATGCCGCATCGACTGTGACCACGAGTCCAATAGGTCCTGACTCTTGAATCAGCTTCTCAACCGCAAGACCCGGTTTTCCGACGTTTCCCCCAGGACCCTTTGCTCGGACAACCCAGACTCGTCGACCTTCAAAGTCGACGTCGTAGACCATTGTGTCTTTGACTAGCTCGTTTCCTTGTCGTCCAGCCGTGATCTGACTTACGACCAGGGGTCCGACCCCGTCGCCTATGGGCTGAGCTTTCGCGAACGCATCTATGGCAGCACCGTACGCTTCGGCCTCCTCCATTATCATGGGAAGGGCCATCTGGAGCTGTGCGAGGGCCATTATTCCTCCAGTCTTTTTTGCGAGGAGGTAGAAGTGACGGACCAAGCGGAACATGCCGTCCAACCCAATTGAGATCTCTAGCTGGTTACTGAGAGTGTTCACGTCAGACTCAGTAGCGTTAGGAGCAATGGCCTTCACTTCCATCTTTAGATGATCATCGTAGGTATCAAGAACATGTTCCAGTTTCCCGACTATCCCAGAGGGATCGAGGCTCACGGGGGTAATGGTGAATGAGTTATTGAGTCGATCAATCTTGGTCTCGACAGTCTTCTTGTCCATCTGGAATCGGGATATCGAGTCGACAAATTTTTGGCGAGCAGCGGTTTTGCTCCTTTCCAGTTTTCCGAGGCTTCGTTTCACACTAACGAGCTGCCACTGCACCTGTAGACGTTGCCCGTAAAAGAAGATGAGAAAGAACGAGGCGAAGTAGACGAGGTTGACTATCTGACTTAGATCGATTAAGGCCATGCTACTATTCTACCCTTCCCTCGAGGCGGACACTGCTATAGGTGATTCCTTCAATCTCAGTAAAGCCTTTCGTTTTGAGTTTAGCCGTATGAAGCCCACCTCAACCTCCTCCTTGATGGCAAGCTTCGACAGCGACATCAGGATGTCCTTCATCTGTTTGACCGCGTGGGACCCGATCTGTATTATCACGTCGCCAACTCGCATTCCCGCCTCATAAGCCGGTCCTCGCGAGTCCACCTCGACCACCAAGACTCCAGAGTCCGCTGGGAGGTCGTATCTTCGCGCGATCGCCTGGTTCATGTTAGCACCTGAAATGCCAAGCCATGGACGAATGACTCGTCCCTTTTCGAGGATCTGTTGCACGACCCATTTCATCGTGTTGACGGGGATAGCGAAGCCTACTCCCTGGGCGAAAGGTATCATTGCTGTGTTCATTCCGATCACGTTTCCACCTATGTCCGCGAGGGGTCCACCGCTGTTTCCGGGATTGATGGCTGTATCTGTCTGGATGAGTCCTTCGAAGATGAAATCTGTGCCGGGCAGGGGCCGTCCCAGAGCGCTTACGACTCCCATGGAGACTGTTGGTCCTCCCTGGAGGCCAAGTGTATTGCCTATAGCTAGGGCTATTTGTCCAACCTTCAGTTTCTCCGAGTCACCCAAGCTTGCGGCCGGAAGGTTATCAGCCTGAACTTTGATTACAGCGATGTCGGTGGAGGCGTCTGACCCTACAACTTCGCCGAGGAACGTTCTACCGTCCTTCAGGTGAACCTGGACCCTGGTAGATTCATCGATGACGTGGTTGTTGGTGATGACGTACCCGCTGCGATCGATTATGAGTCCGGAGCCTTTTCCTTCAACTGGCACCAGACCGTAGCGGAAATCTCTAGTGACACGCACGCTGTCTATGCTGACAACGCTTTCGCTCAATCGCTCCACTGCCTCGGTAACCTGGTTCTCTAGCGCGGATAGTGTTGTTGTCATGTTTAGAGTCCCCAGCTTGTTTTTCCTACAGGCGTGATTCTCAGGTATATCTTGTCGTCTTTCTCTTTAGTCTCAACTAGTCCGGTGACCTCGATTCCACGGGGGATTAATCGGTTGGCTGATTCCAAGTCATCAACTAGGAGAGTGATCTTTTCTTCGTCCAGGTCTTGAAATCTCGGACTGTACTGTAGGTTCCAGCCGCTCAAGTATAGGTAGCGTCCGTCGAATTCGTAGATTACAGGGACGATGTGGGGTTGGGAGTCTTCGCAGACAAAGGCAATTCTAGCCAGGCTTCTCTCCATAAGGTACCTGAATTCTCTCTCGGTGAAGCCTCTGACACCGTCTTTATGTCGCATCATGTCTGAATACTCTAGGGGCTAGTCATGGTTATATACTTGGTAGTCCACGGAAACTAAGTGGGTATTAGTTAGTTGAGTAAGTCAACCCAGGTTAACCAAGACATAACGAAGGAGCAGTCAGACGAATGTAAGCTGCT
>VBAX01000050.1:0-2495 GCA_005883075.1 Candidatus Bathyarchaeota archaeon
TGACTGGGGCACAATGTGGAGGCTGGTTCAGGAAGAAAAGATCACAATCCTGGGATGCAGTGCCAGCTACATCAATCATCTCAGAGGAATAGGCGCGAAACCGGGCAAAGATTACGATCTATCATCGCTCAAAGAGATTTCCCAAACCGGATCGCCTCTCTCCGTGGAGGGGTTTGAGTGGGTCTACAAGGAAGTCAAAGCGGACCTGCATCTCAACTCGATCAGCGGAGGTACAGACATCAACGGTTGCTTCGCGGGTGGAGTGCCAATTCTCCCCGTCTTTGGAGGCGAGCTGCAAGCACCGGGGCTCGGGATGAAGATCAACGTGTACGATGAGAACGGGCAACCTGTTGTCGATAGGATGGGTGAGCTGGTCTGCGAGGCTCCAACTCCATCTATGCCGTTATACTTCTGGGATGACCGCAATAATGAGCGATACCATGATGCGTACTTCGAATACTACCGCGCCAAGGGGAAGAACGTTTGGAGACATGGCGATTATGTGCTGGTCCACGGCGATACCGGCGGTTACACGTTCTACGGGCGTTCGGACGCGGTGATAAAGGCCTCTGGGGTCCGTGTCGGTACGTCGGAAATCTACAATGTTGTTGAGAAACTGCCCGAGGTCGCCGACAGTCTTGCGGTAGGTCAGAACTGGGCGGGAGATCAGAGAATCATCCTCTTCGTCAAACTATCCCCGAACCACAAGCTAACAGAGGAGCTGAAAGAGAAGATCAAGAAAGTGATTCGGGCTGAAGCTTCGCCCAAGCACGTTCCGGCTCTGATCTTGGAAGTGCCCGATATTCCCTATACTCTAAACATGAAGAAGGTTGAGGTTGCTGTCGCGAATATTGTTAACAATAGACCCGTCACGAATCGTGATGCACTGGCGAACCCGGAGTCTCTCGATTTCTACACTGGACTTCTTCCTCTAATCCAGAAGCATTGATCGTACAGTTGTCATGCAACCAGGCATAACTGCTCCCCCGCCTTCACCAAAGCCCCGGGTTTGACGTAGACTTCCTTCACGATCCCCGTCTTGGGTGAGGCTATCTCATTCTCCATTTTCATCGCCTCAAGAACAGCTAGCGGTTGGCCCTTAGTTACCGATGTGTTAGGAGACGCTTTCAACGAGACGATTCTCCCGCTCATGGGCGCAGTTATTACAACAGGCCCAATAACAGTTTCAGATATTCCCGCATCTTGGGATAATTGCTCTCTTCCCTCTAAGCTCACCTTGAGTAGTCTTCCGTTTAGTCGAATGAGATAGTCGCTTCCATCGCGCTCTTCTTCTCTTCTCGCGATGAGGACTTTCCCATTGATATTCGCAACCAGATCTGGTTGGTCATCTGTTGGCTCTTGGAGGATGCGAATACTCAACACTTCATCGTTGACTTTGATCTTTTGAGTTATGCCCCGCTTCTCGAGCTCTGTAATGGCCCAGGTTCTTCCGTTGACAGTGAGGCGGCGAATCTGTTTAGAGTCCTTCGACAAACAAGGGTTGCCTCGGTGATGGTTCTGTCTGGAGATTGTTTCGCCATCTTGTCTGAGTTCTCTCTAATTTCGATGTGCTGATTCCTGAGAGTGGATAGTTTGTTGTCAAATGTAGCATCGCGACCTCCTCCTTTGACAGTTGTGGCTTGAAGTTCCAGGTGGAGATCTTGTTGTCGAGGAGTTGAGTATGATAGTCACCTCGGACAAAGCTCTTGTCTTCAAGTATGGCCTGGTGGAGAGGAATCGTGGTCTCGACCCCGATAATGATCGTCTCGCTCAAAGCACCCTTGAGTCTTTCAATCGCCTCCTCTCTCATACGGCCATATGAAGCGATCTTCGCGATGAGAGAATCGTAGTATTCTGGAATGACAGCACCATCGATCATGGCCGTATCGACTCTGATACCTGGGCCTCCCGGTGGCACAAATTCTTCGACGCGGCCGGGTGAGGGAGCAAAGCCTCTCGACGGATCCTCAGCGTTAATCCTGCAGTTCATCGCAGCTCCGCTGAACTCGATCTCTTCTTGAGAAAACCCAAGACCGTCTCCGTCAGCGATTCGAATCTGCTGCTCGACAATATCCACCCCAGTGACCATTTCCGTTATGAGGTGTTCTACTTGGATCCGTTTGTTTGTCTCAAGATAGTAGAACTCGCCCCGTGCTGATTGTACGAACTCTACCGTTCCCGCATTTTCGTACTTCATCGCTTTGGCGATTTTCAAGGCAAGCGAGATCAGTTTCTTTCTTGATGTGGAATCGAGCTGCGGTGCGGGTGTTTCTTCGAGGATTTTCTGGTGTCGCCTCTGAAGCGAGCACTCCCTCTCACCCAGATGGACAACTTGCCCTCTTTGTCCGGCGATTAATTGGACTTCTATGTGTCGTGGATTATTGAGGTGTTTTTCCAAGTAGAGTTCTGAGCGGCCGAAGGCTCCTTTCGCCTCAGAAGCAGCGAGATCGAAGGATCTTCGCAATTCACTCGCGGTCTTCACAATACGCATGCCT
>VBAX01000050.1:2547-3040 GCA_005883075.1 Candidatus Bathyarchaeota archaeon
CTCACTTTCAGCCTCGTCCGCGGTCTCTAGTTGACGCTTCGAACCAGGAATCGTAGGGACGCCGGCTCGAGCTGCAGTTTCTCTTGATCCGAACTTGTTTGCGGCCGAAGCCAGAATCTTGCTTCTTGGTCCGATGAAAACGAGTCCTGCTTCTTCACACTCTCGGGCAAACTGGGGATTTTCCGCTAGGAACCCATACCCGGGATGCACTGCTTCCACCCTGGAGGCCATCGCAACCCTGACAATCTTTGTAATGTTCAGATAGCTTTCAGAAGGCTGTCCTCGCCCGATATTGTAAGCTTCGTCGCCATAGACGACGTGCTGGGATTCTATATCAGGCTCTGAGTAAACTGCAACGGTCTTGATTCCGAGTTTCCTGCAGGTTCGTATGATTCTGACAGCGATTTCTCCACGGTTCGCGATGAGGATCTTTCCGAACATCGGGAAGTGGTCCGTTCTATAGTGGAATGTTGCCGTGTTTCCGGGGAGGGCG
>VBAX01000050.1:3225-64462 GCA_005883075.1 Candidatus Bathyarchaeota archaeon
GGCTGCATCGGGACCCATTACAGCTATCTCGGCCGAAGGCCAGGCAAGCTTCACATCAGCCCTGATATGTTTGCTTCCAAGCACGTCGTAGGCACCCCCGTACGCCTTTCTTACGATTACAGTAAGTTTGGGAAGAGAGGCTTCGCAGTAGGCATAGAGGAGCTTTGACCCATGCCGAATTATCCCGTTATGCTCCTGTTCTATCCCCGGCAAGAACCCAGGCACATCCACCAGGGTCAGGATTGGGATGTTGAAAGCATCACAGAACCTGACGAAGCGTGCAGCCTTGACGGAGGAATCAATGTCAAGGGTCCCGGCGTTAACCTTAGGCTGGTTCGCAACGATCCCAATCGAGTATCCGCTTAGTCTGGCAAGTCCGATGACGATATTCTGAGCCCAGAGAGGCTGTATCTCAAACAGTTCGCTTCCATCAACGATTCGGGTTATGACATCCCGGACATCGTACGCCTTGTCCGGGTTGTCAGGCAGGACATTGTTGAGCTCACTCTTGTCCCCGACGGGTGGTTTTGGCTTGGCTCTAGGCGGGTCTTCGGTGTTGTTGGACGGGAAGAAGCTCAAGAGTTTCCGGATTTGCTGTAATCCTTCCTGCTCGTTCTGTGCGAAAAAGTGCGCGACTCCGCTCTTGGTGTTGTGCAGTCTTGCGCCTCCAAGCTCTTCGAAATCAACGTCCTGATTGAGAACGGCCTTGATGACGTCGGGTCCCGTTATGAACATGTAGCTCGTCTTGTCGACCATTATTGTGAAATCTGTCATGGCGGGGGAATATACCGCGCCTCCCGCGCACGGACCCATCACAGCCGATATCTGCGGGATCACTCCCGAGGCAAGGACGTTGCGAAAGAATATCTCAGCATAACCCCCCAGGCTGACAACTCCTTCTTGGATTCGGGCCCCGCCCGAATCGTTAATCCCGACAACCGGGACCCCAGTCTTGAGGGCGAGATCCATTATTTTCGTCACCTTCCTGGCGAACATTTCTCCCAGAGAGCCTCCGAAGACGGTGAAGTCGTGAGAGAACAAATAGACCGTTCTTCCGTCAACCTTGCCATAACCCGTTACGACCCCGTCGCCGAGAATCTTTTTCTCAGCCATGCCGAAGTCGGCAGTCTGATGAACCACGAACCTATCCAATTCCACAAAACTGCCAGGGTCCACGAGTGCGACAATTCTCTCTCTCGCGGTCATTTTTCCCTTGGAGTGCTGGTCCTCGACCTTGTCCCTGCCGCCTCCTTCCTGAGACTTTTCCCTGAGTTCACCGAGTTCTTTCGACAGTTCCTTCATCGTCATGGTTGTTTGGCGCTCGTTGGAGAGGCCTCCCGTATTAAAGTACGGAAGACGAGCTCAGGTGTCCAGTCGCAAAGTTCCATTGGTAACTGGTACGATTCCGTTGTCTGTCTCGACGTTGAGGGTTCCGTCAGAGTTTACTCCGATACATTTCCCTTTGATGAGACGGTTGCCAGTGTTGATTCTCACAGCTTTCATTCTGTGGAAGCAATGATTCCACCACTCACTCATGATCGACCGTGGGTCCCAGAGTCTTTTGTAGTGTTTGGCGAAGGCCGATAGAACTGAGCCTAGAGTCTCTTCCAAGTCGATCTTTCGACAAGTGTCCATCAAAATCGAGGTTGCTCCTACCGGTAGTTCCTTGGTGGACAGGTTCACGTTGAGGCCCACTCCTACGATTGCGTACCCAATCTTTGAGCCGCTGATCTTTGTCTCGATGAGTATTCCTGCTAGTTTTTTTGAATGTACTACGAGGTCGTTAGGCCATTTTACCTCCGGTTGAAGGCTGGACACCCTCTCAATGGCTTCACGCAGTGCGTTTGCGAACGAGAATTGAAGAAGGGGAATCTGCTCGACTGGTATTTTTGGTCTGATGATTACTGAGAACCAGAGGCCACCTTTGGGTGAGTCCCAGGTACGACCCGATTGGCCTCTTCCTTTCGTCTGAACCTCGGAGACAACAACTGTCCATTCTTCACCGCCCTTTTCGGCCAGGGTCTTGGATTTAGTATTCGTTGAGGAGATCCGTTTGTATCTGATGATCTTCAGCCTGCAGTCCCATTATGGGATAATTGAAGACCCGTTTTTAGGTGTAGTTTGTGCAGAGCGGTCTCAGGGCTTGTGGAAACGGAAGCCATCTGGTGTAGATGTTGTCGGCGAAGTTGAGTGTTCGCATCTCGACTGTTAGGGCTCCTTCGTTGTCTTGGTCTCGGAATTCGAGGACGATGTCGGCGAATCGTTTGACCATCTCGACCATGGGCTTCTCGTGAATGTCCTCTTTTATGACCAGAATCGCGGTTCTCTTTCTTAGTCGGACCCTTGAGGCGAGTTGGCAGAAGAATGAGTAGAAGCTCTCTGGTGATCCGATGCTCTTGATGATGTTGTCGAGAAAGTCACCCAGAATTACTTGAGCTCCCTCGCCCTGGGAGGCTTTTTCGATGAATAAGTTGATCTCCAACAAGTTGTCCGGGGAAATTATCTCTACGTCGCTGGAAGGGTGAGACATTGAGGTTCCGTCAACAAAAGTAACCCATCCGATTTTGCCGGTCCAGTCGGTGGAGAGATCCTCCGGGGCGGTTGGTCCCAAGACAAGTGTTGGGGAAGGGCCTTCAGGGCCGATTGCTTCTTTCAGGATTAGGCTCATGGTTTCCTTGACGCTAACGTTGCCTTTGACGCATACCACTACCAAACGATACTGGTCTAAGGTTCCGCGGTTAAGGAGGGGTTTGCCTTGGTCGAGTCGCGTAAAGCTGAGTTTTCGTGTTGCCATGTAAGTTGCCTTTTTGGGAAACTACCTTTTTGAGGTAACAAGGTTATTAGAATGTCGGCATCATGCCTGTCTAAGAAGGCAGCCCATTCCTATGGGCACGCTCGGGATGGTTGATATGAACATGCTAGCCATCTTATCCATTCCTACGGAAAAGAGTATACTTCTACGCTAAACGACCTCAAAATACCCCTCCAGCCGCTTTTCTACCGGGATGCTATTTAACTGAAACAACGGAATATGGTAAATTCCATGGCCCCTGTTCACGCCTCCGCATCAACATCCCACTTCGTAACCATCGATTGAAACTAAGCCCTTCCGCCGTGCAAATTTTTCGTCCAGCAATCTCTTTCAAAATAAGCATTCTTTCTCGACCCCCGGGGGTGGTCGATTTTCCCGCGCCCCGCCCTTCGTGGCGCGAAACAAAACCGGATATGGAATCGCCCATTATCAGCCCTGATCTAGAATCTGGCGCGATGGCCGTTAATTGCATAGCAAACCGTTCTTGACGACTTGTTAAAACGCCATCTGATCCAAGCCTGGTCTGTGCCCTGAATCGCCTTTCTTGCCAATAATCACTGGCAGACAGCGAATTTTCTCTAGCCTAGGGGGGTCTTAGCGATCGACTCTCGCGACGCAAAAGAGGCGAATCTGGAGAGCACGCAAAAACTAAACTCGCCTGCCTGACACGCTGTCAAGCAGAGACCGACGCGAGTAAGGCGAGTATCAGCCTAGTCGGTCGGCGAAGGACGCTGCGACATGCCGGCCTGACCTGTCCCGGAAGCGGTCCCAGGTCGCATCTCGAGCTGGCTCATAACCATGAGCAAACTGCGAATCTCGTCGATACTACGGAGGTTCGTCTGCAACTGATTCCGATATTCCTCCCTCGTCGACTTATACTCCTGCTCAGGAATATCGCCGGACATAAAACGGCTCTCCAAGCCAAGCAGGTTCTGGGGAGCATTAGTAACTTGATCCCTGAGATCCCGGACCCTTCGGGTAAGATTCTCGCCGAGCTGGGCCATCTTTTCAGCCATAGCCCGATTGGCCCTGGTGTATTCCTCCTTCAGCATAGCTAGCCTCTGGCGGAAACCGTTGATCTCAGTAACTACCTTGTCTATCGCTACCTCACTCATCTGATCGCACCGAAGAGTAGGCTGAGAGACGATAAAGCCGGAATTACAGCTGTTGTAACCAGAAACGCTGAGAAACAGTAACCTAAGATCGAGAAGAGCTAATGCTTTTCGTCAGGCTTCGAACCGGTTCCAGTAGTGCTTGGCTCAGCTTCCAACGGTGCCGGAGGCGGAGTTGTGAGCATTGTCCAGCCTATCCATCCTGTTATGCCAAGGATTCCTAGAACTCCCAGGACGACTGGGATCTCGATTGCATACGTCCGCCACGGTTCACCCGTCAAAGAAATCAAATAGACGATGAACACGATCGCGGAGACAGCGAATATCAGACCGCCATAGGACTGGTCTTTGTTCAAGTCAAGCTATCACTTATCGCGACCGGCTATGAAAGGGTGCATATAAATTGCTTATTCTCCCTCGCTCAACTTACATTCTCTTGTAGCCCGGACGCTGAGAGAGCAAGACTGGATAGGTAAGAGGCCTTACCGGGTATCCTTCAACTTCACCCTTGAGTCGTTTCAAGAACGCGGTCAAACCGATCTTGCTCTCCTTTGAATCGGCCCTCGATCTGACCGAGAGCTGCTTTGTCTTGATCTCTTTTTCCCCGTAGATCACAATGAAAGGTATCCAGCTGAGCTCAGCGTCGCGCACCTTACTCTGCATCGTATCATCTCGATCATCGAGATCAGCTCTAATCCCAGCCTTCTCCAGTGTGCCGAGTAGTTTCATTCCTTGTTTAACGAACTGTTGCGCGACCGGGATGATTCGAACTTGGGTTGGTGAGACCCAGACCGGAAGCATCGGTTTCCTGCCCTGTCTCTCCAAACGAACCGCGGAATCAAGAAGAGTGAAGAGGTATCGTTCCAGTCCACCTATCACGGCTGTGTGAATGATTACGGGGAACTGCTTCTCGCCCTTCTCATCCGCATATGCTATTCCGAACCGTTTCGCGTTTCCGACGTCGATCTGAAAAGTCCCGATCTCCCGAGGTCTATCCAGATCGTCTATGATATTGTACTCCACGTTTAGGACCCAGTAGTACAGCCCTTCAGGAACGAAGTTGAGCAGTATCGGCTTCTTCTCCACCTTCACCAGTTCCATGAACGCGTCTTTGTTTGCATCAAAGAATGATCGTGTAGTGTTGTAGAGCGAGACGTATTCTCTGTTCAGCTTCCTGATCTCTTCATAGATCGTACGATGTATCTTGTCTCCGATCCGTATCGCTTCGGCGACACTCTTCAGGTAGATGTGCAAATCAGGCATGAGAAATTTTCTTAGCCTGAAAGAGAGGAGCAACTCGCCGCTCTGCTCCATTCTGTAGCTATCCGCTACCTCGAACGTCCCGAACGGCAGTGTCCGGTAGCTTAGAGTCCAGTCTTTGACCATTGAGAATTGCTGGAAGCATGCAGCGTATCTCAGAACAAATGTTCTCTCGTCCACCTTCACCTCGTAGGCTCTGTACCCGACCAGTTGGAGGTGTTCTTTTATCGGCTTTACTGCGACATCGAACATGTTGGTTCCTTTCACGTTCAGTATCGGGATACCAATCCGTCGGATTACTTGTCCCGCATATTCTGCCAGTAGGTCCATTATCAGGTTGGACTCGGGTCCGAACCTCATTTGACCCACATCCGCAAAGGATTCCCACTCGATACCGAGTCGACGGGCATAATCCAGAAAATGCGGCTCGCCTCCTGTCAGCCCCTTCTTGAGAGCTTCTTTTTCGACAAGAGACTTGAATTCGGCGTCATGCGGCCCGAAGAAGAAATCTTCCGGCGAGTGTAGTTTTCCCTCCCGGTCCATGATGACATATTCGGTCTTGACCGCAGGCGCAGCCTGTCGTGATTTCGTATCCACTGTAATGGTTCTAGAAAGCTCGGATAGAGGATGTCCCTTAGCGGTTATCGTGAAGCTCTTGTACCATCCGAAGGGGCTTCTGCTAACCTCGTACCCCTTCTGAGCGAGCTTTTCTTCCAAGGCCTTGAGGATCGAGATTGCCGGCTCGCGGGAGCTCGTCGACAAATGGGCGTATGGATACACCATCACCTTCTTTGTCTTCAGCCATCCTAGTACCTCCTCAATTGAAGAGGCCGCGTTTGATGCGATCTGGTCAGGCTCTTGCTCGTCATTCTTCTCGACAGTCGAGAAGACGACAAGACCGTTCTCGAGGGTCCCCCTCTTGTGCGACTCGTCGAGAGGTTCAGGTTCTTTCACTGCCTTTTCTCGGGCTTCGTATTCGAATCGATCTGCATGAACTAAAAGGAGTCTCATCGTTTCATCCTCCACTGCTCAATCTGCTTATCCTTCTTGAGCTTCTTCTTGAGTTCTTTGTAGTGGCTCTTGCAGAGATAGCCTCTGCCTGAAGTGGAGGCCTTCAAACCAGCCCTTGAAATCTCCTCTAAAGAGATGGAGCGTACGGCGTCCTCTTTGCACCCGACAACGGAGCATTTGACGCCCTTTCCAACCTTACCCAAACACGACGACCTTCGTCGTCGCTCCCCTACCCCATAATAGAAGGTTTTGTGAAGAACGACAACCCTCTAATGCCGGCTCCAAATGGGGAAAGTCCCAGTCACATGCTCTCGAAAATCCAATACCTTGTAGAAGGGCATTTTCAACGGGCGGCAGGAGCATTCAACAAAACTGGATTCACTCCGAACTCGGTAACCTCGATCGGTTTTCTCTTGACCCTAGCCGCTTCACTGCTTTACTCGTCGGGCCTTGGAACCGTTTGGCTAGTCTGGGGAACTGTCTTGGCACTCCTAATTGGCGCCTACTTCGACGCGATAGACGGGGCCATGGCCCGCCGGTACCATCAGACTTCCAAAATGGGAGGAATACTGGACAGTGTTTTGGATCGGGTTGGTGAGATAACACTCTACGCCGGTCTCTTCGCGGGAGGTCTCGTCCCGGGATGGCTGTCTCTGTGGACGCTTTCAGCTTCTTTGATGGTAAGCTACGTTAGAGCGCGAGTCGATGTCGAGGGTGTAAAACTGAAAGGCGTCGGATTAGCCGAGCGCCCCGAACGCCTTCTAATTCTAATGATCGCAACAATATTTGCCGCATTCAACTCCTTGTCGTTGGAATTGGGGGCTGGGCTAGTCGCGCTGCTGTCCACTGTAACTATTGTCGAGCGTCTTTACAGAACTCGAGTCGAACTTTCAGGTTCTGGCTGAGACTCCGCTTAGAGGCGTCTGTCTTCCGCGGACCTCACCTTGGAGACCCCGAAATGCACGGCACAGGAAACGCAGAGGTTCTTCATGACTCTTTGTCGTGCGATGTAGGCTCCTCGAGCTCTCAGTTCCTTTGCCAGCGACGGCTCAACCAAGGACACCCAGCTAGTCACCCTCTTGACCTTATCTCGTGGCGTCAGCATTCCACAATTCGCGCATTGGACCAGCTCGCTTCTTCCCTTGCCTCCTTTGCTTCGTCCCCTAGACCGTCTCTTCTTAGGCAATATCTAACAATCCTACCTTTCGAGGAGCGCCATGAGTACATAATCTCTTCCCGGAGAGTGAATCTTGGTCAACGGAGGGCTAACCGGTGAGAATTGGGGTCTATGGCAACCTTACTCTCGACGAGCTTGACCAAAACGGCAAACTTGTGGTCCGACCAGGCGGTTCCGCCCTCTACTCATCTCTTGCCGCCGCTTACTTTGGCGCAAGAGTATCAATCTACTCCATGATTGGTAGCGATTATCCGAGAAACATCCTATCCTCGCTAAAGAACCGCGGAATAGATGTTTTTGGCGTCAACAAGCTCCAGGGCCCGACTACTCGGTTCAAGATATCCTACCTCGCAGATTCGCGAAGGTTAGAACTGATTAATCCCGGCCAAAAACTCAAACCTAGCAGCACTCGTGATTCTCTGCACGCCATTCACCTTGGCCCTGTCTTTTTGGAAATTGGATTGGACACGCTACATTACGCCCGCTATCACTCCAAATTCCTCTCACTTGATGTTCAGGGACTCTTACGAACTGAACGGCCCAAAGGGTTTGTTCGTCTAGCAAGGAAAAGAATCGACCAGTTCCTGTCAAAGTGCAATCTGGTGAAGGCAACGGAAGACGAAGCTGGCGTCATTGCCCCCGCTCCGACCATAGTCTCGACCGCAAGACGGCTCTTGCACAAGGGGCCTCAGTACGTGATAATCACGCGAGGCCGATCTGGCTCTCTTCTGGTGGAAAAAGAAGGTGGTGCTCTCCATATTCCATCAGTACCTGAAGCCAGAGTAGTTGATCTGACTGGGGCGGGAGATATTTTCGTCGGTAGCTGGCTTGCGACTTTCTTGTCTGTGCGGGATGCTCTATGGGCTGGCGCCGTGGGTGCTGCATTTGCCTCTCTTTCGGTGCGGGGCTTTGGGGCCTCGAAGTTCCGATTTGCTAGGGAAGAACTGTTCCGGCGAGCTTCGTGGGCTTACAAGAACTCAAGACTTGTCAAGGACTAATAGGAGCGCGCGAAGTAAACCTCGATGGAATTGTCCGCTCCGCAGTATACGCACTTGCCTTTTTTCGCCGCTTTCATGGGCACGACTCGTACCGTCGCTCCAGTTTCGATTTTGATCTTTTCTTCACAAGAGTCGTCGGAGAGAAAGGCTTTGATGAACCCTCCTTTTTCTTCCAAGACCTTCTTGAACGATTGCATATCCGTCGCTGTGGTCGTCAGACCGTCGAGGGACTTCTTTGCCCGATCGAATAAGTGGTTCTGAATCTCGCTGAGTATCTTGCTGATTCGGTCGTTCGCGTCGGATCGGTTTATTGCGATCTTCTCCCTAGTATCCCGTCTGACCGCCGTCACCTGCTTCGCTTGGACATCTTTAGGGCCAATTTCGACACGGAGGGGAACTCCTTTCATTTCCCACTCGTGATACTTCCAACCGGGGGTGTACTGGGCTCGATCGTCGATTAGTGTTCTTACCCCGATCTGCTCCAGCTGAGATGACAGGTATCTTACTTCATCTGAGATATCTTTCTGGTCAGTCTCTTTGTAGAAGATTGGAATGATTACGACTTGTGTAGGGGCGATCCTAGGCGGAAGGATCAATCCTCGGTCATCGCCGTGGCTAAGGATTGCCGCTCCTATGAGCCGCCAAGATAATCCCCAAGATGTTGTCCAGCCGTAGTGCTCCTTCTCATCTCTTCCAAGATACTTGATCTCAAAAGGTATTGAGAACTTTTGTCCCAGGTGGTGTGATGTTCCCATCTGTAATGCCTTGCCATCCGGCATCATAGCCTCCATTGTTGTCGTATACACTGCTCCCTTGAACTTCTCTCTCTCCGTCTTCTTGCCCACAAGAATCGGGATCGCTAATTCATCCTCGACCAGTTTCGCGTAGATGCCTAAGATGGTCATCACTTCCTCCTCGGCCTCTCGTTCCGTTTCGTGTACTGTGTGTCCCTCCTGCCAGAGGAATTCTGTCGTTCGCAGGAAGGGTCGCGTAGACGTTATCTCGGCCCTCACTACCGAGTTCCATACGTTGATGAGAATGGGTAGGTCTCGCCAGCTCTTCACCCATTTGCTGTATGACTCGTAGATGATGGTCTCAGAAGTCGGCCTCACGGCTAGCTTCTCGGCTAGTTCTGTGTCTCCCGAGTGTGTGACCCAGAAGACCTCAGGGGTGAAGCCTGCGAAGTGTTCGGTTTCCGTTTTGAGCAGTCGCTCGGGTATGAGCAGCGGGAAGTAAGCGTTCTTGTGCCCTGTTGCCTTGATCTTCTTGTCAAAATCCTCTTTGATTTTCTCCCAGATAGAATAGCCGTACGGCATTAGAACCATGAAGCCTTTCGCGCTAGAATAATCCGCTAGTTGTGCCTTGGTCACTACTTGCGTATACCATTCCGAGAGGTCTTGGTCTTTCTTTACAGTAATCCCTAGCTCTTTGCTGCTCATAAGAAAAATCTCCGGATTAGACACACACGAGGATTGTTACAGCACGGTAGGTGATTCTGGAAGTAAATCGCCCATTTTGGAACCCTCGGAACGAACTGGGCGAACGCTTCTCGACAGTATTTAGTCTTTCTATTCCAAATGATGAATAGCCACCGAACGATTCGAGAGTACCAAATCTTCCGTTTGGTAGTTATTCCGATACTGGTTTCCGGTCGCGCTTGTGGGTGTAGAGAACTATTGAAGAGACGGTACTTTTCACGCCCGGAATTTTTAGGATTTTGTTCTTGAGAACCTCGCGAAAGGCTAGTATGCTTTCTGTCCTGAGCAAGCAGACAATATCGTATTCACCAGTGACCTCGTACACATCCGTAACCTCAGAAAGTTTCACGAGGCTGTCAGTGACCATCTCCAAGTCCTTCGATTCGACGAACAGGTTTAGGATAACTCGGACTTCGTTCTGCAAGAGTTGTCCTCGGGGTTCAAGCCGGGTCTTTTGGACAGCTAATAAAGCGGACGGTCGTTTCAAACGCTGTCTTATAGATACGGAAGACGATAAGGGAATCGCTGGCATTCGTTATGCGTGTTTTTGCTGACCTTCAGGTCCACAGTCCTTACAGCAGGGCAACAAGCAAAAACATGAACCTGAAGGAGCTTGCCCATTTTGCTTCAATGAAGGGGCTGAATCTTGTGGGAACGGGTGATTGCACTCATCCTGATTGGAGGAAGGAGATTAGGACGGACCTTCAAGACGTTCCGGGCTCGGGACTCTACCGGTTGAGGGACGGTACCGTTCACGTACAGTACATGATTACAGGGGAGGTCAACACCACGTTCCAATTGGGCGAAAAATCACGACGGATACATCATTGCCTTCTCGTTCCTTCGATAGAGTCAGCGGATGCAGTAAGTGATCGATTAGCGAAATATGGCAACCTCGCGAGCGATGGTCGGCCCACGCTCCGGGCGACCGCTCCGGAGCTCGTAGATGAAATGCTCGAAGCCGACAGACAATGCGTGATCTTTCCCGCGCATGCCTGGACCCCATGGTTCAGCCTCTTTGGGGCAAACAACGGATTCAACAGCCTCATCGATTGCTACCAGGATCGATCTGATAAAATATTCGCACTCGAAACGGGCATGAGTTCGGATCCCGGGATGAACTGGCGACTATCACAACTGGATCATCTGTCTCTAGTATCGAATTCCGACGCGCACTCCGCGTGGCCGTGGCGGTTGGGAAGAGAAGCGAATGTGTTCGATCTGGAGCAACTCACGTATCAGAATCTGGTTGGCGCGATCAGAGATAAGGACCCTAGACGTTTCTTGTTTACGATAGAGACCACGCCTGCCTACGGCAAATATCACTGGACTGGACATCGTGAATGTCATGTTTCAATGTCCGCCAGGGACGCTCGCAAACTGGACGATACTTGTCCAAAGTGCGGAAAAAAGATGACTCGAGGCGTCGAAGAACGGATTGAAGAGCTTGCGGATCGACCAGAGGGTTACATGCCGAAAAAAGCAATCGGGTACCGCCATTTGCTCCCTCTCTCCGAGATTATTGCTATCGTAATCGGGGACGTCAATCCTGGATCGATGAAGGTCTGGGAAAAGTACAATATGCTCGTTGGAAAATTCGGGTCGGAATATTCTGTGATGCTAGACGTGCCAGAAGGTCAGTTGTTGCAAGTGGCTGGACCCGAGATCTCAGGTGCGATTCTTCGGGTGCGGAATGACGACATATTTGTCGAACCAGGTTATGACGGTGTCTACGGAAAACTTGACCTCAAGAAACCCGCTCCAGTCAAGAAAATCGCGGGTTTGGGACTTGAACAGTTTGTCTAGTTGGACTTGATCTTCAGCTTCTTCGGTAGATACTCATCAACGATATAGGTAAGCCCGTATCTGCTGAATGCTTCTTGTTCCGATTTCTTCTTGACCTTTCTGAAGGTATCTATCTCTCTCTGCCAGAGGCCGCCAGCATACCGGGGATCTTTCTCTAACTCGTTCAACCGTTTGACATCCAAGTCCGTCAGAGGATCGCTGGGGAGTTTGTAGTCTACAATGTCGGTCGCCCAGACTCCTCCCCAGATTGCGTCTGGAGTATTGAGCTCACGCAGATGGGCTGCGTTCGCAGATCCTGAAATGATGACCATGGCGATGTGCATTCCCCATGGATCACCGTCGGTGAATATGTAGACTGGGATGTCGAGTTCCTGGTTGAGCCTGCGAAGTAGGAATCTTGTTGCTCTGGGCGCTTGTCCGGCGGTGTGGATAAGGACAGCTTTGAAACGCTGGTGCACCCGTTCCTCTATAAACCTCGTGAACAATCCGCCTTTCTCGATCGCAATTACCTTGTCGACTTTGCGGCTGTCGGGTCGAATGAACTCCGAGGTTGTCAGGGCCGGTCCAATCATCACACCGTCGGGGTGAGAGGCTAGGTTTAGCCTGCGTCCTTCGTATCCAGGGACAGTGTACTCGATCGTCAAATCCCCGAAGATCGCGCTCCTTTCTTCAGGGTAGACGTTGAAGTCTTCTCTCGAGTATCCAGTCACAGTTTCTAGGTCGGTGATGAGATTGTCGCTTTCCTGCTGGTCCTGAAAATCCATCTCGTACGCTTGCGCTGAATAGAACACATCTCTCAACGTGCTGGTCTTGTTCTGCTCCGTGAGCTCGTCTGCGAACATGGCCGTCCAGAGGAGCTGTGTGAACGGGCGGAGATGCCTTACGTTTCGGGCGCTCCTCTTGACGGTTCTCTTTCCCAGAATGTACTGTCTTGTCTTGGAATCGTATAGTATGTTGGCTATGGATCGGCTGGGCATGCGGAATGTTGGAAATTCCTTTTTTTCGAGCTGGCCGTAGACCTGTCCGCCGAGGTCCCGCATCGCGGATAGGACCTTTTCCTTCCGTTCTTTGATGACGCCTTTACTCTTGCTCTTCTTCCTCTTCTGCACCATACTTGATCACTCCTCTGAGCAGCGGTTTGATGTCTGGTTCTCTCTTCTCCTTTGCGAGTTTCGTCGAGAACTGGGCTACTTTCGGCAAATACTTCTCGAACACATCTAGCCGTCTCTTTTCCTGGGTGAGATGTTCACGTTTCGACAGGTAGAGCCGGAGGTTCCGACCAACTTCCCGGATAGCGTTGAGAATCTCATGCTCTACCTCAGGTCGGTCAGCAATGAATTCTTTTCCGACTGTCTTATAGGGGATCTTCGTACTGCAGACATGAATGAAAACGGCGAGCGGGGTTTCACCCGGGATGACCTTGTAATTTCGCCAATCAATCTCAGTGTCGACAACCTTCCATGACACATCGCTTGCCTCGTCGAAAAGTAGCGGAATCTTGTTTGCAAATCTGAAGAGGAGAATCTTGCCTTGCATCTCGATCTGCTTGGAGCTTGCGAGCCCGACTTCGATAATGAACGGAAACCCTCCGTACGTCGCAGGGCGTCTCTGAAGGGTAGTTACGAAGGCGGTGCCGCTCTCAATTTCCTGGTCCGTTATTCCAAGTTCCTTCTTTATTCCTGTTTCCATCAGGTCTTCGCCGAGAGGTGAGAGACAGGTGGGATCTGGAGAGAGAAAGCCATCGTAGCTCTTCATCGCGTTGACTAGCTTTACCATGTCTTGCGCGGACAGGTTTCTAGGATTCTTCTTTTGTCCGAGCCTTGCGAACTGGAGGAATTTGCGGGCTGTGGTCTCTCCTATTCTCTGGAAGTTCTTTCGCATGAACTCCTGCACGCTCTTAGCATTGGTCAGCTTCAGCATTCGCTGCACAGTTTCAACATCGACTCCATGTGGGTGAGGAGAGGTTTCAGTGGGTGCCGGTGGTACCTTTGTGGTGCCACGCAGAAACTTGTAGAGCCTTCCTCGTGGATCTACGAACGTAATGTTCGCGTACGGAACTATGATGGCTGTCTGCTTGAAGTATTCGAGAATCCTGGGCATTGCACGTGAGTAGTCGGCTTCTGTCTTGAACTCGATGATTGTGCCCTGCCAGTGAGGCTTGTTGGTCCGAGTCTTATTCTTGATAATGACGGGCTTGTTCTGTTGGATATCAATCCGAAGAATTACCTCAGCTATCCGAGATTTGGATCCAGTGCTAGAGGTGATGGCGGCCTCAGAATGCGTGGTAATCTGTCCATAGAGGAGGGCCATTTTCCCGCCGAGGCCAAAGGTTCCTCTTGTTTGTCGGAGTTTGTATTTCGACCCGTAGAGAACCTGACCGAAAGCGGATGGGATCACGTTAGATGGGATCCCTATGCCGTTGTCCTCAACCCTCACTATGTAGGTACCGGGGCCGTCCAGAGGACCGGACTCGTGGGACAATCGTACGTAAATGTCAGGCGGAATCCCGCCTGTCTCACATGCATCCAGAGAGTTTTCGACTAGCTCTCGAATCGTCGAGTATATTGATCTTGACGGACTTGTGAATCCTGCGATGTCCCGGTTGCGATAGAAGAAGTCGGCGGCGCTTATTTCTTGGAAGACCTCGGCCACTGTCATTGGTCCCAATCCGCGAGGTCCGCATTGATCATGTTTTCTTTGCTGTAGGCACTTGGCCTTCCCAGAGTCCTAAAGCTTTCTCCTTCTTGATTTCCTGTCGTCTTCTCCTCAGGAACTTGTAGACAGTCCCGTGCTGTCGCCCTTTGATCAATTTCTCCAGAGCATCTTTCGCAATAGTGACGGCTTCATAGCCACCAATTATCGACACTGTGTGCCCGCTAACAGAGATGGCGGTTCCGGTCAGTTCTTCGAGAATCCTTCTGGTCTTGCCTTCCCTGCCAATGATTCTGCCATCAACCCTTCGAATCTCAGCCTCGTTCTTGCCGAAAAAGTCGTGAAGATCAATGATATCCAATGCATTGTCTTCGCTGAACAGCCTGAACGCTCGCTCGGGCGAAAATCCTCTCCCAATGGCAAGAACTATGTCCTTAGCTTGAAGCGCTCCCGACGGATCGGGAGCATCCGGTTTAACTCCGATTTCGACAGCGCCAGAAGGGCTGTCTATCCTGAGATCCACGAACAGCTTCTCTTCGATCGCTGACTTTACGGCGCCACCCGGACCAACAAGTACACCGACTCTATCCTTTGGTATTACCGTGGTCATCCTTGTCTCTGCCAATTTCTATCGAGCCCCTATGACCCTCGCTGGAGATCGCGTCCTAACGTTGAGGCCCTCAAAATAATGGTTGATGTTCTCGATATCTCTTTCGAGAAAAGCTCGGGCCTCGGGATGTTCTGTGGTGACTGCTTGCCCGAAGTCGATGATGACCGGGTATCCATTAGGAATCATGATATTATACTCGCTTAGATCGCCATGGACGAGTTTCGCCTTATCGTACAGTTGCTTGATCAGTTCGATGATTTTCTTATACCAATCCGCTGCCGCCTGAAGCCGCACTTCTCTAAGGACTGGAGCAGGTATTCCGTCTTTCCCGATAAATCCGAGAATGAGAACATTCTTCTCCACATGGATTGGCTTCGGAACGGAAATTCCTGCATGGTCCGCCAGTTCCAGATTCTTGTATTCTTTCGATGCCCATTGATCTACGAGAGATGTTGTGTCATGCGGAATATCCTTGAACCGCGGATCTCCGCGGATATACTTCAATCGGCCGTGCCGGAATATGTTGGATGTGGTGAGGAAAATCTTCACAGCTACTTCTTCGCCCTTCGGGTCTAGCCCGTGGTAGATCTTGCTCTCCTTTCCCGATTTCATTGCACCGTGGAGTTCTTTCAAGATACCGGTGTTCAACATCTTGAGAACAGTCATTATTGTTCGTCGATCGAAGACTTCTTCGAGCGATTCGGTATCCTCGCTCCACTTTATCCTCACTCTGCGTTCTCTATCGTACCGGACCTCTCGCCGTCTGACATTCTCGTCGACTTTGTCGCTCAAGGAGACCCGGTCTTTTCTATAAGCCAGAGGATATTTGCGGTACAAATTGATTGGTATTCACTGCAGCAGATAAGTCGCCACCGAGTCAACTCAAGTCCTATTCATTTCTCTCCACGCAAGAATCGATAGAGCCACGGGGAATAGCTCTCGGGTGCATCTCGGAAGTCCCCAAGGTGTGGTTAAATCATAACATGATTTTGTCATATTCTTCCCCGGAAGCCATTTTTGAAGCTATCGCAAAGTCTTAAATTAACAACGGGGCGCAAATTAGCCCTTCTAACGAGACATCTTGGCAGAAGAGAAGTTATTCGTCCGAAAGGCAACTGGCCTCGTAAGGGAAATCGGAGCCATCACCGCGATCATCATTGTGATGGCTAATACAATCGGACTGGGTTGGCAAAAGCGAGTCTTTCAGTATACAGGGTTGGCACCGCTTCCAGAGAACCAGTACTGGGGTGGGATTCCTCCAATGACCATGGCCTTTATCGTTGGCGGAATCGCAGTTCTGCTCTCTGTGCTTGCTGTTTCCGTTCTCGCAGCTGCAATGCCTCGTTCAGGAGGGGGATACGTCGTAATTTCGAGAATCCTTGGCCCGGTTTGGGGGTTTCTGGCCGCTTGGCTTGAGTTCCTAAGCATTGCTTGGTCTTTCGGGATAATCGCAGTTGCCGTGTTCGAGGGCCTCTATTTCATAATGGGTCCAGTGGCATTTGGTCTCAACTTTGGACCTCCAGCAGGTATTCCTACTGATGAGTTCCTCTTCCTCGTTGGGCTATTACTCGTCGTGATATTCACCGTTATAGGAGTCTTCGGAGTAAAACTAACGGGTCTGCTACTCCAAGCGATGTTTTGGATTCCAGCCGTTCTCACCTTCTATGTTTTCGGACTTCTCAGTCAGGCTAACAACACGACGATTCTTTCAGGAATGCAGAACGTACTCGGAGTCACTCCCGGTAAATACGTTGCCGCTGCAACGAACGCGACTTTGACAAACAATCTTCAAAGCCAGGTTGCCGGTATCGGAGGTTACGCTGGTGCCTTCACTACATGCCTGATCGGAGCATATTTTGCGTATATCGGGTATGCTGCCTCTACTTTCGTTGCTGGGGAGATAAAGGAAGCCAATAAGGCGCTCCCTAAGACGCTTGCTATCGCATCAGTCTTGATTATCGCGCTCTATGTGAGCATATCTCTTGTTGGGGCATATGCCCTCAAGGGGATTGGCGAAGTTACCGTCGGCGGCAATAATTACTCCCTGCTGACGGCCTGGAGCTACTTGTCATATGGAGGGAAAGTGAGTCTTGCCAGCGTAGGGCTTCCTACCGTGAAACTTTGGACCACCACCGTAGCAGGACTCGCTGGTAGTGGAATCAATCTGGGATCTGCCAACGTAATCTTGGTAATATTCGGAGTGTTTTGGGTTGCAAACGATATTCCGCCATTCATTCTGACAGCCTCGAGAATTCTCTTCGCTATGTCTTTCGACCGGGTTCTGCCCGCTCCGTTGGCGAATGTCAATGACCGTTTCCACTCTCCAATTAATGCCGTAATCATTGTCGGGATTGTGGCTCTTCTTGGTTGTTTCTCGGAGTCGACGATACTTGATCCGGGTGGCACTTTGAACCCTGGGAACAATGCTGCCATAGCCGCCATTCTCGGCAGTGGAGGTGGAGTACAAATAACAGATTTCTATGACTCATTCTTCTTTACATTATTCACCTTATCGCTGGTGATACTCCCTATACGGGCTAGTAAACGGCAAATTTTCGACACGGCACCTTACAAACCGGGTGGAAAGTGGGGTATGCTCATTTTGGGACTCGCTGGCTTTGGAGCTAATCTCTTCGTTGACTACGAATTTGTCTGGCCGCAGGGCTCAGACTTTGGCCTATCACAGATAAACTGGGCATCATCAACGCTACTCAGCGACATATCTGCAGTCATCTTTACTATCGTGGTCGCAATACTGGGCGTAGTTGTATACTACATCCACAGAATGAGGCGGGGTATAAACTACTCAACCATCTTCGCTCAAATTCCTCCGGAATAGTGAGCTTAGTCCGGGGGACTTTGGCCAGCCAGACCCTCGCATCTCCGCCTTGCTGACTCGATATGCGACTGAGCTTGTCTCAGTGGACAAAGCGATTGTCTTAATTCTCTCGCGTGCTTTCGAGTTACCGGAGTCGTTCATTGTCTGAACAGATTTCGCCGGTAGACGCGTTTGAGCTAAACCTCTTGCATGGAGGATCGCGTCTCATAGCTGATCTGACGGAGTTCTTCAGAGATTACAAGGTTGATGGCACGACATTCGCAATCTACGCGAAGGGAAATACAAGAAACAAAGGCCTATTCCTCTCTCGATTCTTCGCTTGGACGGTGCTTCCCAATTACCCTGTTTCGCTCTTCTGCGTAGATGAAGGGAAAACTCTCCTCTCAACCGACAGTCTTCGCAGGAGGATCGAGACCGTAACCAGGGTCACCAATGAAGACGAGTTACAGTGGGCATGGTTAGTTGTTCTTTCAGATAGGGCCTTATCTCCGCAAATCGTTTCCTTCGTCTCTAGGTATGATAGAAAGGAACTTGGAATCGCGGTTGCAAGCACTTCATCAAAGCAGATCGTTCTGAGTAGCAATCAGGTAGGACGAAGCATTGGAAAACAGTTGAAGTTGAGGAAAGCTCTGGAGTCTAACAAGCATTGGAGAAACTAGCTAAGATCCAGCTGACTGTACTGGCGTCCTACAGCATGCCGTTCGTTTTGCTCTCTGCCCTCTTAATCAACTCGCTTCTCGTGGACTACCATGTCACTGGAGGGTCCTTGAAAATATTGTTTCTCGGCGGGGCCTTCCCTCTCGGGTTTTTGGCAGGTCGACTGATCTACGTTAAGCGGTCTCATGTCGAGATTCTCTTTGACGACTTTTCATTTAGTGTAATCAAGGGGTCGAGGCAGACAGAAACCGGATCTTGGAGGAACTTCCGTTTGGTGTCGCTAGTGTTGGACCAGTTCGGTAAACCTAACCTGAGACTCTACCGGGCATTGGAAGGTGAATATGTAGATCTTCCAATCTCCAAAACTAATGCTGATCCTCAAAGGTTTAGGGACCATGTCCAGTCTCTGATCTCGGGAGTTCGGATTAGAAAGACTACCCCTCAAGTCGTTGAAGCCGCTTAGCCTTTCCATCTTCTAGCTCTATGATGTACGCCCGTAGGATTCCCTCTGAATATTCGCTTCCGGGGTTAATGCATTGGGTCTTCCCTATTTTTACGAGGCCTGGGCTTTCGTGAATGTGACCATGTAGTCCTAGCAGGGGTTGATATTTTTCGATGACCCTTCTTACAGACTTTGATCCGACAGGTATGAACGCCGGTCTCCCACCCTCATAGACTGGCCGCAGAGTTGCATCAAGTTTTGGAGCCATGTCAATGGTGGAATTGTAGGGGGGCACATGAAAGCAGAAGCATGATGTCTCGACGGACTTCAGTTGTGACACTGTCTTCTCTAACTTCTCCAAAAGTTGTTCCTCGGTGCATTCCCGCGGGCTATGCCAAGGGGTTGGGTTTGACCAACCAACGCATGCCGCCTCGTGACGATCATCGAAACGGACCACTGACTCCTCTGCAAAGACTATGTTAGGAGAATTCCTTAGAACGTCGTCGAGAACAAACTTATCATCGTTTCCCGGGTGTATGATTACTCTTACATCGGGGGCTTTTTTTGGGATTAGAGACAGCCAGTCTTTTACCATTTCTACCTCTAGGTCCTCAAAGACCTTCTCTACATATTCCTGATCCCGGCTTAGCTTTTCGACCTCAGCTTTGGAGCAAACATAGGGGAGGTAACAATGCTGGCGAATTTGCTTCTTGAGGTCAGGGAGACCCTGCTCCGAAATCTTCACCTCTTTGCCTAGAAAGTTAGCGGTGTAACCTCCTTCAGGCTCTCTCACGATGGGAACCATCACTTTACTCGTCATGTCTCCTCCCATCAACAAGACGTTCGCGTTGAACATCGAGGCGGAGTTCAGGAACTTTCTCCAAACTACGTCGCTTCCGTGAAAGTCCGAGGAGAAGATTATTCTAGTCTTGGGCAAACCCGAGTAAGGGAGAACTTTGATCCCTTAAATCCTCTAGGGTAATTTTTGGCGTAGTTCCTCGGGTTATACGAAATTTAAGTACGAAGCAAGACCTTCTGCAATTGGGTGGAAGAAGCTCCCTACTCATGCAATCAGCAATATCTGACGAAGCGAAACGAATATTGGACGAGGCAAAGGGAAGAGGGATCATTCTTAGGCTCTTCGGCGGAGTTGCCGTAAAGTATCATTGTCCAAGTGCAACTCACAGGTCCCTCCAGAGATCCTATCCTGACTTGGATTTCTTTGGAAGAGGAAAACAAGGTCGAGAAATCAGGAAACTTTTCTTGGATCTTGGGTATGAGCCTAATCAAAGGTTCAACGCGCTCCATGGCGCTACTAGGTTGATCTTCGAAGACGCAAAGAATCAGAGGGTCGTAGACATTTTCCTTGATGTTTTTAGAATGTGCCATACTCTTCATCTTGGAGACAGGCTCTCTCTGGATGACTATACTATCCCCATCTCCGACTTGCTGCTGACAAAACTACAGGTTGTAGAAATAAATGAGAAGGATATCCGAGACCTAATTGCGATTCTGAAGGACCACGATGTAGTCGATCAAATCGCGCCCGGAGATAAGGAAGTAATTGATGCTGGCTATGCTTCACACCTGTGTGAGGACGATTGGGGATTGTACAAGACTATCTCGCTGACCTTGGGGAAAGTCCTATCCTTCCTTCCAAAATACGAGCTGGAACCTGAAGCTGAACAGAAGCTCGAAAGCCGAATCAACAAGCTTCTTCACGCGATTGAGACGGTTCCGAAGTCGTTCAAGTGGAAGTTGCGTGACAAGGTTGGGGAGAAGAAGCGTTGGTACGACCTCCCGGAAGTCCCCATACGGACGGAATCGGTTTCTTCAGCGTGACAATTGGAGATTGAAGGGTTTACCTTCCTTCAACACTCGCGGAGGGACGTTTTCTTGCCACTTGCTCAGCCAGGATAGTTCGTCTCTCTGCTCCCGTAAATCGTCGGGGAGGAGCTGGGGTATCTCATCCATAATTGGATACCAGCGGCCACACTCGGAACACACGAGCAGTCCTTCGACGATCTCGTCTTTCTCCTCGAAGACGTGCAAGTCGAGGGGGTAGTGCTTGTCGATCGGACAAGCGAGGATATCCATCAACCGTCTCTTCAACGCAATTCCTCAGACTCTGAGGGGCTAGGCTTTCCCGGATAAGGATAACTATAACTGCGATTCTATTGATTCAGACTCAAGTGTTGCCTCGGTTTTCTGGGCTGACGCATAGCGATTCTAGGGTCGTCCTGTTGCAAGGTATGTAAATCCGGCCTCTTCGCACTCTTTCCTATTTCGCAGGTTTCTTGTATCATATAGGATAGGACGATCCCGCATAAGACCGCTCATTTTCGAAAGGTCGACACCTCGAAACGCACTGTGCGCCGTTGCTATTATTAGTGCGTCCGCGTCTCGGACGGATTCGGCTTCGGAGCTACTGGATTCGTACACTTTCCCTCCCACAGTCACACGTGGAACGTAGGGGTCAAAGACTCGAATCTTTGCTCGGGATTGTTTGAGCAGTTTAAGGAGCTCTAGGCTCGGACTTCTTCGAGTATCTTTGACCTCGCCCTTGTATGCTAAGCCCCAGATGGTCACGGTAGAGTCTGTTATGTTTTTCTTGCCGGTTTTCAGCGCCGTAGCCAACCGTTCAATGGTGTGGACGGGCATCGTTTTGTTAACGGCCTTGGACGCGGATACTAAGCGCAGCGCGAATCCAGCCTGTTTTGCTTTGAATACGAGATAGAATGGGTCCTTTGGAATGCAGTGGCCTCCAACTCCTGGACCTGGATAGTGTGGCATGAATCCAAATGGTTTCGTCGCCGCTGCGTTGATCGCCTCGATAAAGTCGACGCCCAAGGCCTCATGAAGGACCGCCAGTTCGTTTACTAACGCGATATTCACGTAGCGGAATATGTTTTCAAGCATCTTTGTAGCCTCGGCCACCGAAGGGCTTCCAACCGTGACCACAGGAGCATCCAATATAGCCTTGTAGAATTCAGCACCTAGTTGAGTCGACTCGTCGTTAATTCCTCCTACAACTTTTGGAATGTTTCTGACTCCGAACTTTGCATTCCCGTAGTCTATTCGTTCGGGGGAATAGACCAGAGCGAAATCTCTATCAGGTTTCCTTCCGTTTCGTTCCAGTAGAGGTTGGAAAATGTCTGTCGTAGTCCCAGGAAAACTTGTGCTCTCAACAATGACGAGTTTAAATCCTGAGAAATTCTTCGACAAGTCCCTTGCGACCGACCGGAGAAACGAAAGGTCCGGCTCGCCCTTCTCGTTAAGAGGAGTTGGCACACATACTATCACGATATCGGAACCATTGGCCCCTTCGGATAGGCTCTCTGTGGCACTGATCGATCCAGTCCTTACAAGTTCAGGAAGATGTTTTTCGCTGTAAGCGTCTTCGACATAGCATACGCCCTTATTGATCATGGATACCTTGTCTTTTTCTAAATCGACACCGATTACACGAAAGCCCGCTTGGGCAGAAGCGACTGCGAGGGGAACACCGACATACCCCAGACCAACAACGCACACTTTCGCCGTCTTCGATCTGATCTTATCTAACAAGACAGCTGTATTTTCGTTCAACGTATCCTCTGCTTCCCTGCTAGGTTTATCGTGCTAAGAATCTTGGCGACTGGGTCTTCCATCTTCGCGAGAAGTTGTTTTCCCCTCATTGACTGACCTTCAAACGCTTCCGGCTCGGTTAGCATTCTACGAACCCTGGTCGAGATTTCCCTGGGCGACCTAATTGTTTCAACCAGACCGAGCCGCTCTAGATACTGAATGTAAAGCGGCTTAGGCCCCGGAAAGCACGAAATTGAAGGGATGCCCAGGAGGGCAGCCTCCACGGTCATGGTGCCCCCTGATCCAACAAAGGCCGACGAATACGAAAGCAGGCTAGTCGCATCAACTATCCTGTCAACTACCGTAACCTTTTCACCAAAGCGCTTCCTAATCACGGGAGCTTGCATTCCATACCGTGTAGAGACGACCACTTGGCAGTCTAATCCCCGCCTCAACAGCCAATCAATGATCGGTCCCACCACAGGTTCCTTGTCGCTGGCTTTTCCCATGAGATACGAGGCAAAGGCTTCCTCCGTTCGGAGAACAACAATCGGTTGATCCTTCTTCAATTTCAATTGACTTAGAACGTTGTGGTTCGGACGATGACGTTTGAGCCAAGCCGCAGGGTCCAGAGCTCTGTAGAGAATGACCCTCCGTAGGGGTCCGCCGAACTCTCTCCAAACGGATCGACCGATGATCCACGGACAGCATAGGAAAGTTGTCAGAGGTATCGTCAACCTGGCTACCATCCAAGAGTGAGGCGAGTCATTCGCAGCAACGTGTGGTATTCCGAGGCCGAATGCGACCCGAGATGCCTCGACTGATGAGAAGGAGACAGCCACGTTAGGCTTCCAATTCTGAATTAGGTTCGCGAGTTTTGTAATTCTCTCGGCGCTCGCGGTGAGTTTTCCGAAAGCCGTTCCTCCGCCATGGCTTCCCACCACCGAAAATCGCAGTTTCTTTAACTTGAGAGTTTGTTCGGCTTCGCGGTAGACACGGGTTGTAATCAACGCCTCATATCCTTCCCGCTTCAGTGCGTGGTACAAAGGCTCGAAGAAGAGCGCCTGTTTCGGCGTTAGAACTTCAATCCAGACTTTCATAGTCTATTTTCCGGGCAACACTCGAGGGCAAACGACAAGTAGATAAAAGATGCAAATATTCTGACCCTCGAATCATTTCTGTGAGGAAGACTAGTGTCATTCATGTTAACTGGCTATTGACGCCATCTCGTAATGACGGCAACTTCTCCTTGTGGACCTCCCGATATTGTAATGGATTCGTATCAATTGGTTAACCCGCCATTGCAACTATCTGGAGTTTCCGCATGATTATGGTGGTTTCGAACGAGCAATCAATTTTCCGAATCCAAGATTGCTATCGTAGGCAACGACCCGGAAGCACTCTTGCTTTCAACCTTGTTTGCCGAGGCAGGCCGTCCAAACTACCTCGTAGGGCGTTTCGATGAAGCCAAGACGAAAAGAACGGATACCGGCGGGCTAGGCGAAGCGAGATGGTTGCTAGGGGTTCACCGGAAAACAGGAACTACCACTCTCCTGTCGGGCGTAGAAGCGCTCTCTGCGAATCCACCCTCGATTATTGTCTTGACCGGGCATGCCGTGAGTCAAAGGGAGATTAGTGAGCTCGAAATAACTACTCGCGCCATTTGCAAGTTTATCTCTCGTGGGACAAGCCTCACTTTTACCGGGTTATGCCGACCAAACTTCACCGATACAACCCTTCGACAAACCATCGAGAAGCACAGCGGCCACACTGTTGGCAGGGATGTCCAGCTAAGCTACGTGCCCTTGTTTTGGAGCGGGGAGACCCTTCAAAAATTTAGGGAGAAACCGAAACTCATCGCAGGAATAGGGACAGGTGCACTCTCGTTGGCTCAGGAGATTTTTCTTGCTGCATTCCCCTCCATCAGTACGAGTTCAAAACTCAGCGCCGCTGAGGCGGCCGGCCTCTTCGGGCCAGTCTATAGAGATGTGTTGCGAGCCTTAGAGTTCGAACTAGCAACCCTCTGCGAGGCTGATGGTGTGGACTATTCTGAGGCTCTCGATCTCAACAGGCAATCTGGAACTGACAACCTGGGGATCCCCAACACATTCGTGGTTAGAGACGCAATTGCGAGCAACATCGCGATTGGCAGCTCGGCTAGCCGAGGAAACCCGAGCGTGGTTCGGGCAGCTCGTCGAATCAACGAGGCGGGTGAGCAAAAGGTTCTGGAATTGGTGAAGAGTGCATTGTCTCTTTGCGGAAAACGCTTTCGGCATTCTAGAATTGCAATCTTGGGTTTCAGTGGGCTGGAGTCACCCCGGGATTCGAAACCTAGTCCGCCACAAATTATTCGGACGCTTGAAAGGAGAGGGGCAATACTTTCAGTGTACCCTGGGAGAGACAATCGATGGTTCGAAGCTGGCGTCCTAGGCGATGGGGTTAGAGTTGAGAACTCGCCGTTGAGAGCTGCATCGAGGACGAGCTGTGCTCTAGTCGCATTAGACAGGTCGGACTTTGCGGAGATAAGTCCGCAAAAGTTGGCTTCGGAGATGAGCCGACCAGGGGCAGTATGCGATCTGTCAAGGGTTCTGGAAGCTTCAAATGTGGAGAGAGCGGGCCTCTTCTATACTTCTATTGGAAGAGGCAGTTCGAGGACTTGAAACGTGTCGGCGCCGGCGTCATAGGAACCGGATTCTGGGGCGAGAATCAAGTACGAGTCCTCCGCCAAAATCCCAAATGCAATCTTATCGGAATCTGCGACTCTAATCACGAGCGAGCAAAACAGGTCGGGTCGAAATATTCGGTTCCGTGGTATACTGACACCCATGAGTTTCTTCGCATTCCCGAAATAGAAGCCGTGACGGTCGCAACACCTACCCAGACACACTTCCAAGTCGGGACTAGGATTCTAGAAGCTGGAAAGCACCTTTTGGTGGAAAAACCAATGACTGGGAATCAGGAACAAGCTCGCAAACTCGTCGCCACCAGCTCAAAAGCAGGTTTGAAGCTTATGGTCGGATTTATTGAACGGTTCAACCCAGGGGTTCGATTTGTCAAAAAGCTACTGACTCAAAAAGCCGCAGGCCAGGTCATTATCGCTACCGGGCGTCGCGTCGCGCGTTGGCCGATCAGGATAGGAGACGTCGGAGTGATCAAGGACACGGCGATACACGATATTGATATCATGCGGTTTCTCTTAGAGGACAATGTCTCGGTAGTCTATGCCCAGACCGGTTCCTTGAAGCACTCCTTTGAGGACTATGCCGAGATCATGTTGCGTTTCAGTCGCGGCGTTACTGGTTTCTTGGATGCAAATTGGTTGACTCCTCGCAAAGTTCGCACATTGATAATTACTGGGAGTGAGGCAACAATCAACCTAGATTACATAACTCAAGAGATTACAGTTGAAAATTCGAAAATGATGACAAAACCGTACATTCGATACGATGAACCGCTACGATTAGAACTTGAATACTTCATGAAGGTCGTGAGTGACGACGTGGACCCTATACCTTCCGGGAAGGACGCGATAGAAGCTATTCGCGTGTGTGACACGGCCTTGAAATCCGGCAAGACCAGAACCGCCTGTAAGAACTAATGATCAGTCCGCAGAGGCAAGCCGCTTAGCCATTTGACGTCATCGTCTTTGACGATTCCTCTAGTCCCAATACTAGTTTTGTCAATATCCCATTTACAGGGGTCTTGACCCCTGTCTTCTTTCCGTGGGAGAGAATGGCGCCGTTTAGTTGTCTAATCTCAGTCATCCTGCCTCGTTCTATGTCTTGGAGCATCGAAGACTTGTTGGCTGTAGTTGACAACAAGATCTTCCGCCATAGTTTTCTCGGATCTCCAACAAGTCTGATGCCTATCGCGTGGCTAACCGCTATCCCCTCGTTCATCGCGCTATGGGCGATCTCTCCTATCCCCCGGTTCTTGGCTAGTGCTCCATTGGGGAGTCTGGTCAAACTTGAAAGCGGGTTTATTGCCGCGTTGACTATGGCCTTTGCCCACAGAACTCCATGGATGTTGGAACTAGTTTTCGCCTTCAGTCCTGCTGTATCGAACGCTATCTTGATGCGAGAGCATGTGTCCGAGTTTGCGCCTCGTGCGCCCCCAATGAGTGTCACTCCCCTTCCCGTATGCACCACGTAGCCTGGGCCCAATGACAAGGCCCCTTCGGTGGTCGATGCCGCAAGGATCTCGTTCCTGAACGCAGATTGCAAGGTCTCAACATTGCTTAGACCGTTTTGAAGACTCATGACTGTCGTCTCGGGAAGTATCCTCCCACGATAACTTGTTGCCAAAGCTCTGGTATCGTAGGCTTTCACTGCAACAATGAGAACCTCTGTTCCAGGTAGCCTTGTCGGACCCATTTGAACGGGCACACTAACCTTAGTGAGTGTTCCGTCGAGGTCTTGGAGCTTAATCCCATTCTTCTTGATCTCCTGAATGACAATAGGGTCCCGATGTACAAGGGTGACGTCGTGGCCTGCTATTCTCAATCTTGCGCCGAATAGACAACCAATGGCCCCTGCACCTACAATGCTGAAGCGCAAGTTTTCAGGACTTCTGGTGTAAATCGAGCTTGTTTCGTTCTGCGTCGTCGATTTTGAAGACGTGCTTCTCTTCCGGAAATGTGCCTCGACGGACCTCTGATGCGTATTCTCCAAGAGCTTTCCCTATCCTTGCCGCTAGGTCTGCGTATCTCTTTGCGAATTTTGGCACAAACCGAGGATAGAGCCCGAGAATGTCGTGTAAGACTAGGACTTGACCATCACAGTATCTCCCCGAACCAATACCAATGGTTGGGACGGAGACGGTTTGCGTGATGACCTTTGCCACTTCTTCTGTTATCATCTCAAGAACAATCCCGAACACTCCCGCGTCCTCTAGTAACTTAGCATCCTCAACGAGCCTCTTGCCGGAGTGAGCGTTCTTGCCCTGAATTCTATACCCTCCGTGGAGTGTTGCGGTCTGCGGCGTTAGCCCAATGTGTCCGAGGACTGGTATGCCCGCATTCGAAACGGCCTTTGCCATATGTGCCATTTCCCTTCCTCCCTCGATTTTGACAGCCTCCATTCTTCCTTCTTTGATGAAGCGTCCTGCGTTTCTTATGGCATCCTCTTCGGAGATCTGGAAGCTTAGGAACGGCATGTCACCGATCAACAGTGAATGGCTCGCTCCTCTTTTGACCGCTTGGCAAACGGGAAGAAGCTCTTCTACTGTTACAGGAATTGTTGTGTCGTAACCCAGAACCACCATTCCGTAGGAGTCCCCGACGAGGATCGAGTCGACTCCGACGTCATCCGCGATAGTCGAAGTGGGGTAGTCATATGATGTTACCATCACTATTCGCTGACCCTGAGCCTTCATTTTCGAAAAGTCAGCAACCGTTACCTTCTTTCTTTCTTTGTTAGAATTCTCACTCAAGTCTAGGCCCATCCTTGCATGTAGTGAATCATGTCTTTCATCGCTCTCGCAAGATTCTTCTCATTGTCAAAGCTCGAAGCTATGGCGCCTAATCGAGACCTCGAAAGAGGTTTCATTCTCTCAGTGATTCGGAGCAGTTCCGGAATAGCTCTGATGATGTTGTCAACAATAGTGACAGTGGCGGCCAGGGAGGTCCGTGACATTGGATTGAGGTCTATCGCAATCACTGCCTTTCCTGCCTTTCTAAGTGCTTCCGCCCGGTCACCATCTTCAAGCGGGATCAATACAACGTCAGCGTTACCGATTCCCTGAGCATCGACGCTACGCCTTGGGCTGGCTACTCCTCGGATCCTAACCTTAGTCTTTGAGTCCACTCCAAGTACTCGATCTGCTCCGTTGCGCTTGAGCAAAGAAGCAATTCTTCTCTCTCGCGCGAGACTTCTGTGAAACAGATTTACTTCAAGTTCAGCCGGAACCGAATGTGCAAGTTTCACGACGTCTCGGGCTACTAAAGCGGCAGTGTTCCCGTTGATGGATATAACTGGGCTTTTTGCTCCCAATAGGAGAGCGCTGGCAGCCTTGGTCGCGAGTCGAGAGGATTTCGGTGTGACCTCACCGAGCATGTAATCGAATGCCTCTCCACGACCCTGGGCAATCAAGCCCTGAGAAGCTACGATTCCGCTTTGAAATCCTTGGACCAGTCGTTCTCTGATCTCGAGGGATCTAAAGCGTGGATGGTTAGGTGATATTTTCAAATCACTGCGGCTCCGTTTCTAGAGATCTTGCTAACTACCGGAATGAGACCAGCCGATCTGATGGTCGCCTTCGCTTTAGGGACGAGATCTCCGCCAACCACCGTGAAGAGTGATTCTCCAATCATCATCATACTGGACACTATCTGTCCCCTTTGCATGCTTGCTATCGCTTCCCGCAGTCGCGGGGAGAATATTCCTAGGCAATCTGCGAACCTCCGCGATAATCTGATGAAAGTATTGGTCTCAGGACTCTTAGTTTGAAGGGAGACCAATCCTCGTCCGCATAGGTTGATTCGTGTCCTCAAACCATTGTCAGTTAGAACGCCCGCAGTTGATATCGGCCCGAACGCGCCTGAAACAACTCTAAGTGAGGACGGGGGGATGATTTTCTCGACTTTTGCGATCCCGGGAGCTCCGGCACTCTTTCGTATCACCATTCCTCCATAGAATGCAGAAGTAACGGTTCCCAGGCCAGTCATGTGCTTCAGTTCCGCTTTGTGCGCGATCTGTGCGGCCTCAATGTTGCTAAGGTGGGAACCCAGGGCCTCGTTAACCGCCAGAGACAAGCTTAGCGCTCCCGCACCGCTGGTTCCGTAGCCGCAACCCATTGGAAGGATGCCCCTGTGAGAGATGTTTACTCTCAATGTTTTTGATGATCTTTCTAGATGTTCTTGAACAACGGTTCTAGATACGACTGGGTCGGCGAGTGGCTTGCCGTTAAATGAGATAGCAAGTTTCGTTCGCGACGCTCCGCTTATCCTTACTGAGGTCGTCACTCCTTGTTGAAGGTTCACTCCAGCCCCGGTCGATCCGATCTTCAAAGGGTCTTTTGCAGCATCATGTATGCTAAAGAAACCAGTAATCTGACAGGGCGAAAATGACAATCCGGTCTTGAGCGTAAGGATCACTCTTCGAGACCGCTGGATCTCTCCCTCTCGGACATCGGTAATTCCAAACTATTCTGTGTCCGGCTCTAAAGACAATATAGGGGACTAACGAACGGAAAATTCACGGGTTGCTTAGGATACACTTGAGAGGATTGATACTTGCTGGAGGTTTCGCAACAAGACTGCGACCACTCAGTTGCTCTAAGCCGAAGTTGTTATTTCCGATCGTTGGCACGCCTCTCGTTGAATTGATGGCACGCTGGCTCAGCTCCGGTGGAGTTGATCAGATAATCCTAGCAGTAAATCACCTTTCAGATAAGTTGAAGATCGAAGTAGGTCGCCATGTTGCAGGCGTGACGGTCAAGTTTTCAGTAGAGGAAACGCCTCTGGGAACTGCAGGCCCGATCCGGCTTGCGGCCAATCTTCTGGGCAAGGACGACCCATTCTTCGTTACAAACGGTGACATAGTGAGCGATATCGAGATTAGGCGCATGCTGGAGATGCACGAAGAGACAAATGCAGAGGCAACAATGGCGGTGGTTTCCGTCCCTGACCCATCCCCTTACGGCTCAGTCTTGACCGATTCCAACGGGAAGGTGAAAGAGTTCGAGGAAAAATCGGCGGTTCTCTCGGCCGCGAGTCATGTGAATGCTGGAGTATACGTCCTCAGTCAGAGCGTTATTGATTCTATACCAGGCGGCCGATCAGTCAGTCTAGAGAATGAAGTTTTCCCTAAGTTAGTTCGGAATGGGCGGATGCAGTCGTGGATGCACAAGGGATTCTGGTATGACATCGGAAGAGTTTCAGAATATGTGCGGGCCAACCATGAGCTCTTGCAGAAGCAAGAGCTAAAGGCCACAAAACCCGGTGCAAGCGAAGTCGGGAGGGAGATTTTGCGGCCTTCATATTTGGGCACACGGACTCACATAGGAGTGGGCGCGAAGGTGGGACCTCTTGCGATTCTCAGCGACAACGTGAGTGTTGGAGATGAAGCAATCGTGCGGAATTCAATAATATTTGAAGAAACATCGATTGGTGAAAAGGTCGCTGTCGAAGGCTCGGTCATCGGAGAGAGGGTGGTAATCGGTAAGGGATCGAGAATAGGCCATGGGTCAATGATAGCTGGACAGCTAAGCATCCCCGAGGGATCAATTGTGCCGCCGAACTCGGTTATTCTCTGCTAGAATGGAGGCGAAGGAAATTAGCAGATTCGTGAAGGCGCCAAGACTATTCGGAACCAACGGGATTAGGGGGGTCGCTGGCAAGGAGATCGACTCCGCCTTAGCTTTCCGTGTCGGTTCAGCTTTGGGAACTCTCTTTCCTAAGCACAAAATACTGATCGGCAGGGATGGTCGGATTTCTAGTCCTATGCTCCTAGAAGGGGTAGCTGCAGGTCTACTCGCTCATGGGAATAGTGTAGAAGATCTCGGTTTGATCACAACGCCAGCGTTGGAATTTCTAGTGAAGAATACCGCCTCTTCGGCGGGAGTGATGATTACTGCAAGCCACAACCCTCCCGAGTACAACGGATTCAAGGTGGTTGATTCTGACGGGATCGAGATCGATCGTTCAAAGGAGGAAAAAATGGAGCTACTGATTCATCGAGACAAATGGCAGGCTAGTTATCAGTCAGGTCAGCGCGTGAGAAACGAGGGAGGAATAAGGTCCTATTTCGAGAAGGTTCAGACCCATGTCTTTGCTAGGGACGGAATCGGAAATCTGAAGATTGTCATTGATACAGGTAACGGAGTTGCAGAACTTACTACCCCGAGCTTGCTTAGGAAGTTTGGAGCTCACGTGATCGGTATTAATGATGTGATTGATGGCGAGTTTCCCGGTCGCAATTCGGAGCCGCGGCCCGAAAACCTAGGAGCTCTCTCGAGGATTGTCAGAGAGGAAAAGGCCGACCTAGGAATTGCTCATGACGGGGACGGAGATAGGGCGATCTTTGTCGACGAGACGGGTATAGTTCAGCCGGGGGATCGGACTCTTGCACTTATCGAGGACGAGTTGTTGAGGGATCATCCCGGCGCGAAGGTTGTAACGCCCATCAACACTTCAATGGTAGTATCGGAGATCGCTAGCAAGAGAAAGGGCAAACTGATCCTGACTAAGGTGGGGAGTATCGAGGTCGCAAGAACAGTCGAAAGAGTGGGTGCGTTGTTGGGTGGGGAGGAAAACGGCGGTATCTTCTATGCTCCTCATCATCCCGTCAGGGACGGGACAATCGCAGCAGTCCTAGTTGTGAATGCAATCATTAGGAATGGTAAATCTCTTTCCAAGTTGCTTGATGGGCTTCCCAAGTTCTACATGGTCAAGGAGAAAATTCCCTGCAAGGAAGGGGGAAAGGACCGCGCGATCAAGTCCCTCGAGGCTATACTCAAAGGCAGAATATCCAGCAGCCTCGATGGTATACGAGTGGACCTGGAGGGACGAGGATGGATTCTGGTTCGCGCCAGTGGCACCGAGCCTTTGCTTAGGCTATACGTTGAAGCGAAGACTGAGAGCCATGTCCAAGAGATACTAAACGAATTTCGACCCCTAGTGGTGAAAGCGTCAAGGTGATGGAAACTCGCCCCGAAACACGCCCTGATCTTCCATCCGGGAGCCCCTAGGCAACTCTCACGAAATTCGTTCGGAATTGTCGACTTCTTTCCATTTTCATCCCAGCCAGGATTGTGGCCGGAATCGCCTATCTCGCCCATTATCACTGCCAGACAGGAAATGGTTTTCGGAAAATAGGGGGTCTTAGCGACCGACCCTCGCGTCGCAAGAGCGGCCTTTCCGGACATTAGTGAAGTAACCTTTCGGGGCTTATCATCTACCTCAAACCCTGTAGAATTGCGTGCTAGTAGCCCTGATCTCCAATCTGCTCATCGTTTCCACAGACTGCCTAAGAAATGGGCTAGAATACCGCGTTACTCGGCAAGGGTGATTTGTCCAGTCACGCTAGCAGGTCATTTCCGATACGTCACATGACCATCAAACCTGAGTCGGTATAGCCGTGCACAAATGTGGGTCGCCCCGCGGTTCCGGTCAGGTGTGTCTAGATTGGACTTGCGTCTGACCAGCGTTTGTCAAACGCGTCGGCGAAGACTCGTATCATCCCGTTGTTCTTGGTGAAGTGTGGGCGGAAGAACTTTGGCCGTCGTCCATTTCTTTCATTCGTAGCCCATATGAGGAACACGAGCTCCTTGTCGTCAGACAAAGTACCTCTTACAGGATACCAATCTTCCCTGGGTTGTCGAACCTCTATGCCCAATCCCATTGCCTCTCGGGCTCTGGAGACCGCCTCAGGATCTTTCGCGGTCATTAGGAGTCGGAATTTCACTTTCCTCTCGACTGCGCGATAGATTTCTTCTTTGACCTTCCCGAACCAGCCGAAGGTCTCCGCAGAGATCGAGATCTTTCTAGAGGCGTTGGCGATCACCTTGACCGTCCTAGTCTCCATCTCTTCAAGCGTCGGCAACGGTTCTAGAAGATCCTCCGGTTTGACCCCCAGTCGTAGCTCCCAATACTGAGGTTCCAACAAGGACAACAACCTCGTACTCTTGGCGTTCAAATTGTCAAGATCTCTCGACATCTCCGTCCTTTTCATGTCCTGGATCCTAGCCACGAACTGTTTGGGCTCGGACGCTTCGAGCTTGTTGCTGCTAACCACGACAATACCCTTCTCGACAAGCTCCTTAACCGCTCTTTCCGCATCTCGCGTTGAGAAGCTTGAATGAGCTAGAATCTGCTCGATAGTCTCACCTGAGGGCTTCTCTAAGAGGGAGAAGTAGATTGAGCATCCTTCTTTCGAGAAACCGAGTTCTTCCATGAGTTTTTGGGCTTCGTCATTCAATCCTGGAGTCGCCTTCGGCCTAAGAATCGACAGCCATCAAGTAGACGTTGGCAGAGGGAAACCTCTACAGTCAACGTTCCCTTTCACTCGCCGAATAAAGTTGGGACATGCGAAGCACTGCGCAAAAGAAACGGTCTTCGAGAGCACTGGACAGTCGACAGCTTCCTTCTTCATTCTCGCTAGCTGTTTCCCTCCGACAACTCCTTTTAGATCTTGAACATACTGTTTTGGAGTCGTGGGGCTTTTTTCGGGAACGGTGACTTCCACAACGTACTTTGCTTGAGGAAGGTCTTCGCTCATCTGCTTCCAGTCGCCCGCTCCGGGCTAGACTGCTAATTATCCCTTTGTTACTAGAGAACGTCTACTCGGCCCGAAGCATAGGCTAGTCCTTTAGCTTATCTTTCGGCAGCCCGATTGAAGCGCCTTCCAACAGGGACTTCGCTTTGTCGAGAACGGTCCGGAATTCCCTCTGCTCCTCCAGAGTCATTGAATGTTGTTGTTCCATCATTTTTGCCAGTGCCTTTGCAGTGAGCATCATCAGCGGGAGAAAGACCTCGCGCTCTTTCCCAGGGATAGCCCTATAGACGTAAGGATTGGATTCTGTAAGTACAGAAGCTTCCGCCGAGTATGCCCCTGTCCGCTTAATGTGGTACAGCCCTGCGTAGATACTTATCGGAACAATGATGAGAATGCCGACAATTCCAAACTCGTAAAGGTGAGGGAATATATTGTGAATGACAGGCACGCCGACGACGGCGAGTGCATAGATTATTATCATCGTGCTCGCAAAGCCCAACGGGAAGGCAACGTAAGTTCCGTAGCCTATCCGGAAGTAGTACCAGCTTCGAAAGATCAACCTAGTGAGATTCATTGTCAGCCCGACACAAACGCTGCGCCTAACGTTTATATGAAATATCGGTCGACGGACAGTTCAGGAAGGCACTTGGAGAAACGGCTCTTTCTACTTCCTTTCGTTTGGGTCGTTTTCGGCCTTGGCTTGGTTTATGGCCTCAGATTCCTACTCGGACCCATTGTAAACATAGTTCCCACCATCTCCAATGACAAGCCTATTGGCGGTTCGATCTTCTCCGTCCTATTCTTCAGTGTCGCCGCGGTGCTGGGAGTTCTAGCCGTGAGCCTATATTCCCTAGGCATCTGGAACGTAGACTTGTCGAGGAGAAAGGACAAAGCGGATCTTGGAGCCCTGCTTGTGTTGGTAACCGGAGGCCTGCTGCTTTGGTATGTTCCTCTGGCTTTCTTCGCCGTCGTCGCCTCCGTAGTCTATTTGCTTGCTGTGAACATCGAGTAGTCCTCGAATACCCTTGCGACCGAAACCTTAGTTATCAAGGGCAAACTCAGCCGATCCCCACCGTTGAATCTGGGTCTCTTACTCCCATTCAGAAGGAAGCTTGTGAGTCAATCGAATGACAATTCCTAAGACAGCCGTGATCCTCTCGGGTGGAGAAGGTCTACGACTAAGACCGATTACCCATGATATTCCGAAAGGACTGGTCAAGGTCGGCGGGAAACCTCTCCTCGAATGGGTAATCGAATGGCTAGAACAGAACATGGTAACTGACTTGGTCATAGGCGTAGCCTATCTGAGAGAGAAAATAATCCACTACTTTGGAAACGGGGGGAAGTTTGGAGTGGACATTCGGTACAGCGTTCATACGGTGGAGGGCGGAACGAGCGAGGGATTTCGCCTCGCAATTTCACGTTATGTGGATTCTCCCTCATTCTTTGCGCTTAACGGTGACCAAATTACGGATCTTAGACTAGGTTCGTTCCACAGCAGCTACTCGAAGGATAGAGCCTTGGCATCAATTGCGGTGGTGCATCCAAGGTTGCCTTTCGGCCTCGTCGAAATTAGCCCCAAAGGATTCTGTGAAGGGTTCGTGGAGAAACCGGTTCTGAGAGATTTTTTCTGTTCGATGGGAATATACGTTTTCGATCGGAAAGTGCTGAAGTACATGCCTAGGAAAGGCGATGTTGAAAGAACAACTTTTCCAAAGCTGGCGAAAATGAATAAGCTAAAAGCCTTCAAGCACAACGGATCTTTCATCACCGTTAACTCGTTGAGGGAGCTTGAAGAGGCCGACGAAGCACTGAAGGAAGGAAAATCAACATGAATGTCCTCATAACCGGAATAACTGGATTCATAGGCTCAAGATTAGCCTCTCGCCTAGTTAGGGACGGCTACAACGTCCACGGTTTGGTCAGACACTCGTCCGAAAGAGAACTGAGCAGAATCAGAGATGTAATTTCCCAGGTTCATCTCATAGAAGGAGATCTTGGAACTTTCCACTCCATAATATCGGCAGTCGATGCCTCAGAACCAGAGATAATCTTTCATCTCGGAGCGCTAACACCTGTCAGGTTGTCGTTCGACGACCCCTATCCATACATCGCAACCAACTTCGAGGGAACAGTAAACCTAGTTCATGCGATCTTGCGAGAAGCGCCTAACGCACGACTGATCGCAGCCTCCACCGCCGAGGTATACGGCTGGCAGGATGGCAACCGACCCATCGCAGAAGATGCCTTACTCAAACCAGCTTCCCCCTATGCGGTCACAAAATCCGCCGCAGACCAGTACGTTCAGATGGCCGACCGCGTCTACCATCTGAAGGGAACGGTGCTCCGACCTATCAACAGTTACGGGAGAACCGGCGAGGGAGGGTTCTACACCGAATATCTCATATCAAAAATGCTCGCAGAAGAAACCTGCTACGTTGGAGCCCCAGACTCAATCCGAGACTACATGTTTGCAGAAGACCACGTCAGCAGCTACATCCTCGCCGCCAAGTCACCCAAAGCCATAGGCGAAGTATACAACGTGTCACCTGGCAACCCTGTTACAAACTCTGAGTTGGCGAAAATGTTGACGGGAATGACAGGGTTCAAAGGTAAGATTGTCTTTGGATCGTATCCGCCCGGTTACCCTCAGCGGCCGAAGTCGCAAGACCCGCAATATCTAGTATTGGACAATTCGAAAATATCCAAGGAACTAGGTTGGAAGCCGTCGCATACTCTTCAAGATGGACTGAAACTTACCGTGGAGATGTGGAGGTCTAAGAACAGCTAATTGGCGCGTTAAGTTTCAAGTCAAGCCGGTTTCCATGAAGGTACTCTTGGTTCACCCTCGATTAGGCGTTAAGGGTGGTGGCGAAAGGGTTGCTATTCACTCGATCCTGGCGGCGACGAAGGCCGGTCACGAGGTTTCGCTTGTTAGCGAACGGTTCGACGAAGCGGGTTTCGAGGACTTTTACGGCTGCCCTGGGCTCTTCGACAAAGTCAACCGGTGCTATTATCCCCTCTTCAAGCCGCTCCTCGGGCCTCGGTTTCTGCTCTATCAAAGGCTAGCATATCACTGGGTTCGAATCAGGAGTGTCGTCTCTCGAAGTTCTTTCGATATCGTGCTCAGCACACAGGATATCGGTTACCTGCCATCGACGCGTACTCCCGTCGTACAGTATTGCTATTTTCCGGAATATTTCTCTCATCTACAATCATCAATGTCTCCAGTCTGGCGCTTGTACTATGGGCCCGCAAGCGCCTATTACCGGAATCGCGCTAGCCGTGTTAGGACCCTCTTGAGCGTCTCGAATTTTACTCGAGGAATCGTGGAGAGAAAATGGGGACGCGACTCCACGACCGTGTACCCCCCTTGTCCTGTCGACGCCTATTCGGATCTCAGCAGGGTCCAGCCAAGGGAGAATTTGGTAGTGACGGTAGGCAGGTTCGTTCCGGAAAAGCGGTTCCACACATTTGTTGATTTGGCTCGCATGGTTCCTGGGACAAGATTTGTTGCCATAGGAAGTCTCGCAGATGGAACTTCAGCCTACTACGAACTGTTGAGAAGATCGGCACCAGAAAATGTTTCCTTTGTTCTATCACCTCTAAGAAAGGCAAAGGAGCTTCTTGGACGAGCCATGGCGTATGTTCATTGTGCTGAGAACGAACATTTTGGGATAACGATCGTTGAGGCAATGGCCGCCGGATGTGTCCCCATTGTCCATGACAGCGGTGGACCTAGAGAAATTGTTAGTAGCGATGTGGGTTTCCGATGGCGTGACTTAGCTGTTGCAGCAAGACAGATCACGACGCTTACTGAAAACGATCAGCTCCGTGGAGAACTCTCCGCAGCCTCATCTTCCAGGGCATGGGAGTTCCGACCGGAGGTTTTCGAATCAGAAATCGCAAGAGTCCTTCGAGTATCTTGACGCCAGAACCTTCTAGGGCTTCTAGGGCTCCGCTTCTCGCTCCTCCTCTAGGGCGACGACCCCCTGATATCCGCAGTTCTTGCACACATACTTTACAGGTAACATCCATCCTTCTAGTGGCATTCGCGATGTTACGATGGATGAACCGCATCGAGGACATGCTCGGAGGCCTGCGGTGTCTCGTCGAAATGAGCCAAGGATTTCCTTAAGGATAGACATGCTATCCAGCTGGCTAGTGAAGCTCTATGCTAGTCTCAGGAAACCCGTATCCGACCAGGACTTTTTTCACTTTGTCGCGGTGGTCTCCTTGCAGGATGATCGCATTGTTCTTCGAGGTCCCGCCACACGCGCAGTATGTCTTGAGTTTCGTTGCTAGATCCGGAAGGTCTACGCTCTTCCCATCGATGCCCTCAACTATGGTCGCCGGTTTCCCCCATTTTCGCATTTCCATACGCACCTTTACCGTCTGCTGCTCCATGCTGATAGTGCCGCAGACGCACAGGTCTTTTGGAAGGCCGCAGGTAGAACAGACGTCGGCCATTCTAGAAGCCAGGTGCTCCCTTGTAATCGTCCACGGAGATTCTATCGCTGGCTTGCGTATTTAAGCGTGCCTTCAGAAACGATGGATTAGACGCCCAGGTACAGAAAGAAGAGGAACCAGAACAGCCAAGCCATCCCTAGAGCAAGAATTATCGTCGTCCTTTCGGTCATCCTTTTCCTTATGTACCCTATATCCTGGAGTAAAATCCGGATTGTAACCATGGGAACGGTGGGGGCCAAATCTTGGGCAGGGGGCAGCGAGATTGAGCCTCCGTCCGTTTAATGCTTCAAGTCTCTCTGTATTGCCATGGGTTTCCAGCGCTTTCCAGAAGGGTCGTGGAGGTTTAGTCGGCTCTAGGGGCTATCGATAAATAGGTATAGCCGGTATATACGACAAGGCGACTGAGAAGGTTCTCGATTGAGTGAGCGGATAACCGTTTCGATTGAGCTGGAGTTCTTTAACAAATACCTGTTCAACGCATTGAAGAGGAGTCTCTACAATGCGAATCCGAAGAAAAAACTGGATATTATCTACTACTACTCTAGGGATCCGCGGGTGAAATTCTCCATTTCTATGACAGGATATAGTACGACGAAGCCGAATCCATCACCACAATGGGCCACAGTGTTCAACAATATTCAGAGCATGCGCCAGTACCTTCGCTAGAACCTGGGGTTAGGCATTCAGGCCAAGGGCGTCTTTCAGGCCCTTGTACCTATTCCGAACGGTTACTTCGGTGACGTTCGCAATCTCTGCGATCTCTTTCTGAGTCTTCTTCTCTCCTTGAAGAACACAAGCAACATACAGCGCTGCTGCAGCTAGGCCCATCGGATCCTTTCCGGCCACAACTCCCTTCTTTCGTGCGTCTTTCAGTACTTGAATCGCTGACTGCTGTGTTTGTATTGTGATCTCGGCTCTGCTGGCAATTTTTGATATGCAACGAACTGGGTCTTCGACTGGCATCGACATTTCTAGCTCTCTAAGTAGGAGGCGGTAGCAACGCGCGACGTCTTTCTTCTTGATTCTGCTTGCCGATGCCACCTCCTTGAGGGTTCGGGGGGTCTCGCTGGATCGGCATGCTGCGTAGAGCGATGCGGCTGCTATTGCGGCAATTGAGCGTCCTCTGACAAGTCCGTTTTCGAGCGCCTTTCTGTATACGACTGCTGAGTCTTCTTTGACGTTGGCGGGTACGTGTAACCTGTCGGTTAGACGGTCCAGCTCGGCCATTGCTTGGGCTAGGTTGCGGTCAGATGATGAGTGAACTCTTGTCCGGATTTGCCATTTCCGGAGACGGAGCATTTCCATTCTTGTCTCGAAGGGTAATTGTCTTCCGAACGCGTCTCTGTTGACTCGGTCGATGACGGTTGAGAGCCCCTTGTCGTGGATGGAGAAGGAAGTTGGTATTCCGACGCGGCCTCTCTCGTCCTTTTCTTCCTTAGTGAAAGCTCGCCATTCGGGTCCGCGACTCATCAGATTCTGGGACAGAACTAAGCCGCAGTCTTGGCAGATGGTTTCGCCTTGGTCGAAGTCTTCTATTAGGTTGAGGCTTCCGCATTCGGGGCAAACGTGAACTTTGGGTGGGTGTGCGCTTGGGGATGGTGTGCTCATGGTTCTTGCCTAGGTTTCCGCGGACAGTGTGCGTCCCCGCTTCCTGGACTCGTTTGGGACGGCGCTTTAGAAGAGTCCAAGCTCGGAAAGCGAAAGCGACGCGTTCGATTTCAAATATAAGTGTTTCGACAAGTATATAGGCTAGGTCGGGTTCCGACGCGCTCTCCGTGCAACCGATTTCGGGTGGTCCGATTGCAGGTGGGACCAGCACTTGCGTAGTAAGATGCTCTACGCCATACCCCCCCCAGTTGCGAGAGCGTTCCCTTCGAGCGAGATCTCCTTGCTAGTCTCGCGATTCAGAATCCAGTCCAGGCTTTGATCGAAAGGCAAGAAGACAAGACTCCTTCCACCAGTTCCGAACGCTTTCTTGGGCAGAATGAATTCCGGCTTTCCGACTCTTCTCTTCAACCACTCTTGCGTCGCGAGGTGCCCTGCTCTTATCCCCGCCTCCCGTTTTCTAGAGAAGATTTTCTGTCTGGCATTGATAATTGGCGAGACCGGCGGGTCAGGGCGTCATCCGGGTTTAGATGATAAGGGAAAACACGGGAAATATATGGCCGTTTCCGAACGATTTCCCGCGAGTTGTTAAGGGATTCCCAGATTCGAGATCAGGGCTGATTCTGGGCGATTTGCTTACCAACCACACCCCTATACATTGATCCTTCAGCTCGGATCGTACAGAATCTATTAGGGATCGCGCGGAGTCCCTTTCTTCTCGCGCTTCAAGAGGGGCCAAAGCGGCGACTTTCAAGCTCTCAACTCACAACAAACTGTCGTCCGGGATGTTCCCTGCAAGAGGCGGATGCTCGACCACTCTTGGTTCTCTCCATATCCAAACTCAACGAAACCTATTATGGCTAGTCAAAGAGCAACCGAGAACTTCGTAGCCCGGTGGTGTAGTGGTCTAGCATAGCATGGGCGTTTCGGGCCAGAAACACGGAAGCGTCCCTAGTCGGCTCTGGATCCCCTCGAACAGAGGGTTGGAGCAACCTGCTGACGGGAGTTCGAATCTCCCCCGGGCTACCACGATAGTCGCATGAAGCGTGCTGCTTTCTCAGCAGCGTCGGTGTTTAGAAATTCTTCAGCTCCGAACTCCAGAACCTTCGCAGAAGGAGCCCCGTGACAAGACCTCCGATATGCGCAAAGAACCCTCCCCCAGCGAAAATGTCCAAACCGACGATGAATATGATCAAGACGACGCCTCGGAGCCCAGTTGCTGCCCCCATTATGCCGTAGACCGCACCTGAGGCGCCGACCCCGCAACTCAAGTAGAGAGAGTTGGGGAAGCCGGTAAGAAAAAATCCGGCAAGATCGGCCCCCACGAAGGTTAGGTTCCCCGCGATACCAGTGAGAAAAAAAGTGGTCATCCAACGGGTTTTCGTAACCTGTTCTTCAAGAATGAACCCGAAGAGTAACAGAAATAGGATATTGCTCGCGATATGGATGATACTCGCATGAAGAAAAATTGAAGTCACCAAAGTCCATGGATAGATAGGTAATGGTCCGTCGCACTGGGCCAGAAATTGAAGTACGGACGAGGGTGTCGAGAGAGGACTGATAAAGTCCCCTACCAGGAACCCAATAACTACGTAAACACAGATGAGTATGAGGGAAAAGACGAAAGTTGGGGAGGTCAGGTGTGGGTTTGATTTCTTCTCTACAGACGCTTGGATATTTTCGGGCACGAGACAATCCGGTCTTCACCACCATATAACCTGGGGCGAAGAAACCGCTCCTACTACTAACGAAGCACCCCTTCGGTACGCAGAATCCAAGAGCCCTTATCTTGCAGACTGCGGATTTCAGCTCGCGGTGAGCCGCCGTCCTAGAGAGAAAGGAACTGTTGACTTGAGCCTCGTCTCTTTCGTCGAATCCAAAGAGCACCAACCAAAGCGGCCAACGCGATTATCCCCAATTGAGACAGGTTTGCGAAAATCGACTGAACATCCGATTTCTGAAGAACTCGGTTCAAAGGTGTCAGATCAAACGGCTTCGATGGCGAATTGTATAACCAAACCACCGTTAGTCCGATTAGAAGCATAAAGACGAAAACAAGATGTCCATAGTCTGTCTTCCTTTCTACCATCGTAGAGGACTCAGGTTCAGGATTGAACCCCTGAAATCGGCTTACATCTTCCGTCTCAGCAATCTCCTCTAGTGCCACATGATCCTCTTTCCCAAGTTTCTGCTTGAGCTCGGTCTGCCTAGTAAGGCTAGCAAGAATGTCGTCGGTGGTAATCCTGTCCTTCTTCTCTCTAGTCGGTCGGCCAGAAAAAGCCGAATCGGTGACGAGCCTTGTGAGATTTGGAATTCGAACCCACTGCTCTCCCCTCACGTATCTATTGGGAGGATCGCGAATTTGAGGATGAGAGTGCTCATCAATACCGATCTCAGGACTGCTTCCCGTCTCCTCTTTGACTCGTGTCATAAAGATATGGTGTGATCGTTTTCGCACCAGTCTCCAGAAAACCGAAGGAATTGTCCCTGGTAGCCCAAGCTTTATCCTTGAAATTCTGGCCAATTTTCTGGGATTTGTCCCGATCAAATCGTAAATACCAGCTTGTGGCTCTTGGCGGAACCTTCGACCTCTTACACGCGGGCCACCGGCACTTGCTCTCTGAAGCTTTTAAGCTCGGAGACACGGTTTTGATCGGAATTACAAGTGACCAGTTTGTTGCGACCCTCCATAAGAAACACCGAGTTCGTCCGTTTTCAAGTCGAGTTCGTGACCTGGACCGGTTCCTAAGGACTCGGCGCTGGTCGTCGAGAGCAAGAGTGACTGCCCTTCGCGAACCTTACGGACCCGCGGCCAAACGAAAGAAATTGCAGGCACTGATAGTGAGTAAGGGTACTGTAGCGAGCGGCCGTCGATTGAACCGGCTCAGGCGGCGGAATGGTCTTCAACCGTTAGATCTATTCGTCGTCAATTTGCTCAAGGCTACGGATGGAAAACCGATCTCAACGACACGAATTAGAAATGGGGAAATCGATCTTCAAGGGCGTGCCTTGAGGACTCGCCGTTGAGCGTTCAATTTATTGGATGTATGCCAATGGTCCAGTTTATTGGAGACCTATTTCACCTAACTTCGTAACCGCTTTCTGAGGAATAGACCTTCATCATCTGCTCGAGCTCGTGCATGAACCCTCCGCTCATGTGCCACTTGGAATCGCGTTTCTCTATGAATCCTGCTCCAACAAGTCCATGAATCATGTTGTAGAATTGTCCGACACTCATCCCCCTTTTCGAAATCCAGTCTTTCCATGCCTGGATTGGCAGACCACTAGGTTCCGCTTTCTTGACTTCCTTCCAGAAGTTGTGAGCTTCCCCGGCAAGAAAGTCGCTCTTCCAGAAAACTCTACGGAAGAGTTCCTCTGGAGTACTAGGCAGGTTCCCCGCTTTGAACAAGATCGTGGTTTTTTGCTTGGCTGGTCTTCGAACTGCTCTTCGGGGCAAGTGTTTCGCGTCCGACAACGGGCAATTTCGCCTTTCGTTTAATCCTTATGGTTGCTGAAGAATCTGTAAGCTGAGAGAAAAAGATGGATTGTTGGCTGAGAGATTTCTAACGTAACTTCTTCGATGAATCACGCCTAACTTGTCCCCCTATATCCTTGCGTAACTTCCTGAGAATAGGCGAACCTTTCGATTCTTCGCAGTTTGCCTTCATCGTTTCGGAGGATTTTCTCCGCCACCTAGGAGCTTTGTGTGGGTTAGGACTCGTCCAGGAGCTGTTTCTTCTCTTCGAGGGAGAGTTCTTCAACATACACGGCCGTCGCCCTCAAGTCTTTATGTCCCATGAGACTCTGGACTTTCCAAGGGTCCCTACCGGTCTTTCTAGCCCAGAATGTCCCGAAATAGGCACGTTGACGGTGATTGTGGAGACGATCCCAGTCGGGAACACCCGCGAGTTTTGCATATTTTCGCAGGATGTTTGTTCCATGTTGTTCTGAGAGAGAGATAATCCTCTCGCCCATCTGAGCCTTTGAGGCGAGTTTCTGAGCAAGTCTAAGCCACTTCCTCCCAGGATAATCGGGTTCTGTTTTTCCTCCTTTGAAGTGAATCATTATTGTCTCCTCACCCACGTCCTCTTTCCTTATTCCCGGAAGATCCACGATACACACAACCCTCTCCCCGGTCCTCTTCCTTGTGTAGGTTACCTTGTTATGGCAACCCACAATGCTCCCGATGCGCCATCCGCGCTCGAGTTGGAGCCCTAAGAGAAGGTGATCTCGAGGAACTGCCTGGGCCAACTCGATCATGCGATTCTTTTGAGAGTCTGATATTCGTGTCTCGCCTCGTCCGTCTCTACTTATTCGCATCTGAGAACTCGCCAGCAACTGTTTTTCTTTCCCTCATCTCCCCAATGTACCCCCAATTCCTAAATTCTCCCATGTGTTCCAAAAAGCCTCAACGTTTTCGTGCCCTATCCGGGTATTGGTAGCGGTGAGATAAGACTTGCTAAAACTGCACTTTTAGCAAATACTCGTGCGCATTAGTAGCATTGGGCAAATGGAATTCAAGAGCGCAATCCTTCTTTCCACCACCACTCCCTCGGTCTGGAGCCTAGACCTACACGCTCCTTCTCTGGCCATTGTCCGCGGCTTAGTCCAATTTTTTGGAGGATTGATGAACCTCCAAAATTTTGGATCGTCAAATAATTTGGGCTCGGATTATGTTGTATAGCGCGGTTCGGATTTCTTTTGTCCTTGCTGTTGCTGCGCCTGCATTTGCTCTGGAGGCAAACCCATGGGTGGAAGTGGTGGCGGAATTCCCAGACTTTTTGACAATAGAATTGCCTCAGCCATAGCAATGCTCGACACCGCCTGGATTATCGCGACAGGGGGAGGCCTGTTTTGTTTGTGCTCATCTATCATCCTAGAGACCTCTTCTTTTTCGCCGAACACCTGGGCCCGACCTTTGACACTGAGCTGTGCGACCGATGGATTATAATTCACCGTGAAAACAAAGGGAGCATCGGCAGTGGACTCGCTCTTCAAATCCAATCCGACAATATTGATATTAACGGCAATCTGGACCTGGGGCGGTAATTGTGATTCATAGCCCCAGAAACGTTCGCCTGTCAGGTTTGTGATCTGTACGGTCACCCTTAGCATCAGGTTTGCAGCATAGGGCAAATAGCGCTGCGCGGATATTATGGTTTCTGCCGAGTATCTCCGCTTTCAAACGACTGTTGAATGCTCTTTTGAGCCCTCTGGACGATCAGCTTGCGCCCATCAACCCTGATGGCAAGTAGATCTCCCTCTTTGAATGGAAAGCTAGAATCATCGGTCAGCTTTGTAGGTAGGTAAATTCGAGGGGACCTGTATTGAGTGCCCTCAGATCGAGCAGGCTTCTTTGCGACAGCGAATCTAGTTAGGATTTTCTTAACCAATTTGCTACGCCTTGACGACTTGAATAGTTGACGTAGTTACACTATGAAGGGTTTTTAGGTATTGTGGCGCGATTCACGGTTCGAGGGGAATAGGTTTTGGATCAGCTTGTCCAGTTTTGGGAACTCGCTGCAAGACTAAAAGCCGAGCCGCGCAGAGGCTGGCTCCAGATGCTTCGTCACCAACGAAACGAGTCGGTCGCCGATCACTCGTTTGCTCTCTCGCTTCTCTGTCTATTCGAGGGCGAGAGACGAGGCTACAACGTGGAGAGATTGCTAAAGCTCGCATTATTGCATGACCTAGAAGAGGCGATTACGGGAGATCTCACTCCTCAAGACAAAGAGTCGCGGGGGGAAAATGTCGTTAAGACTCAGAAAATCTCCGCCCGAGAACAACTGCTTTCCTATTTTCCAAAGGAGAATCAGCGAGCTTACCGGGACCTGTGGTCGGAGCTGGAGAACGAAAAGAGTAAGGAAGCCCAGCTAGTTCACGAACTCGATAAGCTGGAGATGGCACTTCAGGCGAACGAATATGCTAGGGGAGGCATCGAAGCGACGAAACTGAAGGAATTCTACGAGTCTTCTATGGCAGTAATCAAAGATCCCAAGCTAAAGCGTCTCCTAGACGAAATTTCCTCTGGGAGCTGAGATCGGTTCCATCCGGATGGCGCCGGCCATGGATAATGGCTCCAGTTTATTCGACAATGGTTCGACTAGATTTGAGTAACGACTGCGACGCGCACTTGAGCCGCCTTTGTTAGATACTCTTTCGGAAACAAAGTCTTGAAGTCTCTCGCTAGAATCGACATGTATTCCCCGATTTCGTCTTCACTCATGAATTGGAACATGTAGCCTCCATTGTAGGGGGAGGCTTCTCCCTCACGCTTCATGAACTCAATGTGCATTAGGGGGTCGCCCCTCTTGATTGTTATTGGCTGTCGCTCGTTGCTGAGGTTAACCAGCTCGAGGGCGAGCCGACCTATGAATCCGCTGTGGACCTTTGCGGCGTTCAGAAACGAAAGCCCCATTCTACCGTACTTACTCTTGGCAGTGAGATGCGCAACAAATTCCGGAGGAGTAAACACAACCTCGTTTGAGACAAGGTTCTGATGTTCCAGATAATGAAGCGTTCTCTCCTCCTTTACCGTGAGAACATAGCCATCTCCGTCAAGCAGCCCGTAGTCAAATGGATGAATGCACTTGTGAGCCTTTATCAGGCTAACCAGTTGGTTCTTGCCAATCACGCACATAGTAAATCGCTTGTTCGAGGGTCGAATTTGATAGTTTCGGTGTGGGTATCACACGACAGATGTCTGGACGACTTGGATCGACAAGACAGCTGGATTCGCTAAGACAAGGGACTCATCGAAACTTAACAGCAGTAGAACGTCTCCAAAGCCGTTCGGAGGGATGGGTAGCGTGAAGTTAGCATTCAATGTCGGGGTATTTGATAGCGAAACGCGAGAGGACCCTACAAGCGCGGTCGAATTCGTCATGACCAATCGAATCGCATCATATCTGCCCGAGGTTATCTGGGCAGAGGCCACGATCTGTGGTAAAAACTGAGAGGCTATAGGGATGAGATCGATGGTTGGGGTCGTCTCAGTAACGTTGAACCATCCAGCACCGAATCCAAAACCGTAAGTGTGGAATTGCAAGTTCGCGAACTTGACGTAGAGATGGTCAATGACACCATGGGGAGTCAATCCATAAATGTGGAGCTTGATGGTGCCCTGAGTTATCGAGGGCGCCAAGGCAATGATTAGCACGACAACGAGTACCGCGACGAAGATCACTCGCCGCCATCCGGGGTAAAGATACATTGGTATTATGGCGCTTGGGAGAAAACACTGCTATTTAACAACCGACAAGCTTTGTGGTTCAGGCCACGCTTCTGTTGGACGCAGGTCCCCGGGCTGTGAAGAAGAGGTTCATCAGCAGGTTCTCATAGAACAAATTTGAATCAGCAAAGAAACTCGACAATAAAACCTTCAACTGAGGCTTTGAGAAATTATTGTGAAACGGTTCAGATTGGGGATGGGTCACACTTAGAACGTTTCGGAACCTCCACAATGGATTGCTACTTGGAACTGAACCTATGAAAGTACCATTAGCTCTCATTACTCTTGCAATTTCCCCGAGAGCCCGAGCGGGACGATACAGATGCTCGACCACTTCTGTGCAAACTACAAAATCCGCCAGACCATTTCGAAGCGGCAAGTGCTCGACGTCGCATTGTACAAAGTCGGCGTCCGAAATTCGTTTCTTTGCCCGGTCAAGGTTCCATCGATTGATATCAACGCCAACAATACGCGAAGACCGAATGTACCTAGTAATCAAACCGGTTCCGCAGCCGATATCCAGCGCGAACTGTGATTTGCCAATCCTTCGAATCAACCTCTTGGCAACGGTGGATCTTCCCCAATGGAAGATCCTCTCTAGGGCCCTAGGGTCGGTTACCCAATCGTAGAACTCACCCACGATATAATAGCACTTCACGCTTCGAGCGTCATCATGTGGGGGCGAGTCCATATCAGCAGTCCCCATCAGTCAATTGAACATCGCAATCTCGTGACGCGTTCGACCAAATACAACGTCCCCAGCAAGAGAAGCATGAGAACATAGCTCGCCCCTAAGGGCGTTAAATTTGCCTAAAGTAAATAGAGCTTGACTGTGGCTCAGGGCCGTCATTTGAATACCTAGTCTTGCTTCGGAAAGGAGACGTCAAAGACAAAAGGAACCTCGCCTTGGTGCCCGGTTCTTCGAAGAGACAAAACGAGCTTGCCGCGTCAAACCCCCATAACGGTTCTCGCCCTGGGCGGGAACGCTATTCTTCAACGCAAGCAACAGGGGACCTTCGACGAACAATATGAGAACGTAAGATCCACAGCGACTCAAATTGCGACGCTCGTAGATCAAGGTCTTAGAGTTGTCATCGTCCATGGAAACGGCCCACAGATAGGTGCAACTGTCATAAGGCATGAGATGGGTCGGACGAAAGTACCTCCCCTGCCCCTACACGCTTGCGGAGCAGAAACCCAAGGATTCCTGGGATACATCATTCAACAATCTCTTCAAGACGAATTATCCAAGCGTCAAACGAGCAAGGCAGTTGCAACGGTTGTCACACAGGTCCTAGTGGACCGGAACGACCCTGCATTCAAGCACCCGTCAAAGCCTATTGGGCCATTCTACACAAAGGCGCAGCGAGATACCTTGTTGAGAGAGAGAAGCGACCTTGTTATTGAAGAGGATTCAGGCAGGGGATACAGAAGACTCGTTCCATCACCGGACCCTAAGGCCGTCATAGAGGATGAAGCAATCCGGGTTCTTGTCGACGACGAGTCCGTGGTAATTGCATGCGGAGGCGGAGGAATACCAGTCATAAGACAAGGCAACCGGCTGCAGGGTATAGAGGCGGTGATAGACAAGGATCTTGCAGCTGAAAGATTGGCTACATCGATTCATGCGGAAAACCTAGTTATTCTGACCGATGTTGAAGGTGTCTACACTAATTACGGTAAACAAGACCAACATCTATTGTCAAAGATTAGCCGAGATGAACTTGAAAGGTACGCGAAGAAGGGGTCTTTCTCCGCCGGGAGCATGGGCCCGAAAGTGGAAGCCGCAATAAGGTTCCTCCGGAACGGCGGAAAAAGATCGGTCATAGCTAATCTCGGAGACCTTGGCAGAGCAATCAAAGGCTCTGCTGGGACACAAGTAACAAATTAAGAATATCAAGCGATCATTACCAACCAGGCTGCTTTCACATCTTGTTCTATTCGCGGATAGTCGAGACGTACGCCAAGATCGAGGCGACCACAAAACGACTGGAGATCACTCGCCTTCTCGTCGAACTCATAGACGCTACTCCACACTCGATTATAGATAAGGTAGTTTATCTTACTCAGGGAAAGCTATACCCAGATTTTCTCGGAATTGAGCTAGGAGTAGCAGAGAAGCTCCTGTTTCGTGCCCTTGCCAGAGTAACCGGACAAGCCGAATCAAATGTTGCAACTCTTTACAAAAAACTGGGCGACCTGGGAACAATTGCGGAGCAACTCTTCAAAGACAAAACCCAGGTCTCCTTTCAGAGAGAGGCCCTCTCCGTGGAGGAAATCTACAACGTCTTCAACATCATAGCGCATGAGAAAGGCCAGGGCTCCATCGACTCTAAGCTTAAACATTTGACAAGCCTCTTGGGGAAAGCTTCCCCGACTGAGGCGAAATACATCACTCGAATGGCTCTTGGCCGGCTCCGACTTGGAGTCGCCGACATGACCATCCTTGACGCTCTCGCGATTTCCCTCGGGCGTGGAAAAGAGTCAAGGCCCACTCTAGAGCGTGCCTACAACCGCACATCGGACCTCGGTTACGTCGCTAGAACTCTCGCAACTGGAGGAATGGAAGCAATTGAATCGCTCAAGGTTACGGTCGGTAGACCTATCCGGCCGATGCTCGCAGAACGACTCTCCGACTCGAAAGAGATCCTTGCTAAGATGAACGGCGAGTGTGCCGCCGAGTACAAGTACGACGGCCTAAGGATTCAAGCACATGTCTCCGCTAAGGAGATCACTCTCTTCTCCAGACGCCTTGAGAACATCACTGACCAATTTCCAGACGTGCAACAACTATTGAAGAATAACTTGGAGGGAACAGCGTTAATTCTTGAAGGCGAAGCAGTTCCGGTTGACCAATCGACAGGTGAACTTCTCCCATTCCAGCTGATCTCCCAACGGAGAGGCCGAAAATATGACATTGAAGGAACGATTAAGGACATACCGGTTGCTTTCTATCCCTTTGATCTTCTACACGCCGACGAGATTGACTATACCGACCGTCCTTACCTTGAGAGACGCGAACGTCTTCGAAGGCTGATTCGGAAGAATGAAAGACTTGACCTAGCGAGACAGAAGATTTGCAATGACCCAGTGCAACTAGATGAATTCATGCAGGACGCGGTCGCAGATGGTTGTGAAGGCTTAATGATCAAATCCATTGATCCCTTCTCGACGTACAAAGCAGGAGCAAGAGGATGGACATGGATCAAATACAAGCGGGAATATAAATCGGAAATGCAAGACAGCGTCGACCTAGCTGTTGTGGGAGCGTTCGCTGGCCGGGGACGGCGAGGAGGAGCATACGGCGCCCTGCTTCTTGCCGCTTACGACAAGAGCAACGATGTATTCAGAACTGTCTGCAAATGCGGGTCCGGGTTTACCGATAAAGACTTGGATGAATTGCCAAAGCTTCTTGAGAAGTATAGAGTAGATCACGTCCACCCGAGAGTGGATTCCAAGATTGAGGCTGACGCATGGCTCGTTCCAGGACTCGTGCTCGAGATAGTTGGAGCCGAGATCACACTGAGCCCTATCCACACTTGTGGAATGAACAGTATCAGGCCGGGAGCTGGACTGGCCGTGAGGTTCCCACGGTTTACTGGAAAATATCGCGAAGACAAATCAGCTGAAGACTGCACCACGTCGAACGAAATAGTGGAAATGTACCGTGCTCAGCTGAAGAAGGTCTCAGAGAGTCCTTCAGCAGAAGCAGCTTGATCTTGAGATCTCAATATCGATTCCCCGACCGTATGCGTCCCGCAACGGTCCAAGAGAGATACGAATTCTACCATCAAGAGTTCAGGACAAATCTTGTGCGAGAATGGTTTCGAGGCTGGACAACACCAATAGTTTTCGCGGTAGTTATCGGACGGCATACCAAGATCTTTCCGGTTGAATATCGAAGGGAGAGATCCCGAACAATTCTCATTGATGAATACGAAGGGTTGCGGGATCTCCGGCAATATTGCATGGAATTCCGGCCCGAGTCAGTATATTACGACAGGAACTTATACAGGAACTGGAACGAAGCGAGACGTGGCCAATACAAAATCGAAGAGCTAGGCAAATCGTTCGGCCAACAACTGGCTTTCGACATTGATCCCGAGAATTTCGAGTGTCCAATACACGGGACGCTTGGGAAAAAACTCAGCAAACGCCAAGGACTGTCCTTTTGTAGATTGGAACTCCAATTGGCCCAAGAACAGGCACTCGAGTTGATCGACGAACTGTCTGAATATTTCGGAGAACTCCGGCTGGTTTACTCTGGAAGGGGGTTCCATGTTCACGTTCTAGACGATGCTACGTTCTTCTGGACACGGAGGCAACGGCTTACGATGATTCGTTCGCTTGTTCGAAGAGGATATCTGATGGATGAGTGGGTCGCAGGCGGAGCGATGAGATTGATCAGACTGCCCCACTCCCTCAACGGCTTGGTTAGTCGACTCGCAATACCGTTGGACGGGATCGAGTCCCGTTCTCTAGACCTCGTATCTGATTCTCGCTGTATCCCTGGTTTCGTACGGACCCCAAAGCGTTAGTGCTTTAGTGATTTCCGCGCCGATTTTTTCGCGGGCTTCTTTGCCTTTTTCTTCGCAACTTTCTTTGCCTTGGTCTCTTTTCCAGCATAGTAATAGTATGCTTTTCGTTTCTTTGCCACGGTATCGGAACGTTTCACAGGCATAGGCCGTGATTTGTCCGCTGGACTGTCTTAACGTTTTGGAGACGAGTTGGGGCTAGGCGCTCTCGAGCATGGAAATTATTCGTTTGTGAGTCCCATCTATGCTGTCGATGCCCGTGTTTAGAAGCAGGCATTTGACGTGGAACTTGGAAATCATTCGCCGGAAGAACTGTTCTTGGCGAGCATGGTCCAATAGTAGTAGATAGGGGTTGTACCAGGGTTCACTTGCTAGCTTCCCCCACATCTCTTTCGGACCTGCACCGGGGCGTACCATGTACTCTCCCTTTCTGAGGATCTTTATCGCCTCATCCGCGTCTAAGCGGACTTCTGGTGGACTTTTGTCGTCTCTTCGCAAGAGAACTAGGAGCTTGATTCTTGCTTGATCTGTAACCTTTCCAGGCCCAAATACTCTTTCTCGAGGGACGAGTGCCCTGCTGTTTCCGAAAGCGTAGTAGCACCATTGAAGCCCTTCATCGAACACACACTTGCCACCTGTTAGCTTGCAACCTGTAAGGCCGTCGGTGAACTCGCAATTCTCTTTATTCGTAGTGACGTTTTCGCATTTGTTCTCGTCGAAGATCTTTCGAAGCCATGGCTTGCTCATCTGCGTTTCTGTTCTCATGTAGAGGCTTTTCTCAGGCTGCCTACCGATCAGGTAGCCGAGTTGTTCTCCTTCATTGTGGTCAATGTACACCCAATCGTCTCCAACAATTCTCCCTCCTGGAAGCTCCATCAGTTTGAACGCCTGAGTTGTCTTGCCCGTACCTGTTGGAGCAACAATGATGACCCCCCTCCCCGAAACGTCGACGCAGGCTCCGTGTATGGAATGAGTATTCCGGGTCTCCTCCATGATTGCCGCAGCCATGCCCAGGGCCCAGCTTTTGCACTGTCCGTAATATTCCGTGTTGAAGAAAACTGACTCGTGCGTTTCGGGGCAGTAGTACGCGGCAGGCTCGTGTCCCTCAACCCCGAACGCTGAGTAGATCCTTGCGTCAGGGCGGGAGGAATCAAGAGCTTCCTTCCAGTTTAGCTTCCAAAAATCGTACTGATGTTTGCTGTTTCCGTAAAACTCGACTGTAACGCCGTTGAGGTTAGCCTTAGACCTTAATGCGCGGGATTCTAGGAGCTTTTTCTCAACCACTGCCTTGAGCGTTTCAAACTTCGCTCTTGGTACGTTCTTGTCGCTTTTGACTCGAGCGGTGGACGCCGTGACATGGTTGTTCAGTTTCACGTGTCATGGCTCCGCGTTGACAGAGCGGCAATAGCCTCGAATATGACCTTTACACCGACCGCGGCTGTCTGGCCTGAATCCAGCTGTGGTGACACCTCGACGAGGTCGAACCCGACGGTGTTCTTTTCCATTGATGCATCGACCAACGTAAGAAGCTCGTCTGTTGAAAGGCCATCCGGCTCAGGATTTCCGACACCTGGAGCAAACGCTGGATCCAGCACGTCGATATCTACTGTCACATAGCTCTGCGAAAATCCGGACAGGAATCCTCTGATTCTCTGAGCGGTCTTTGAAATTCCCGCTTCCCTCAAATCCTGTGGAGTAATCATCGTGACCCCTGATTTCCTTGTGAAGTCGAGCTCCGGCTTGGAGAAAGCGCGGATTCCGACTTCCATGATGTGATCCGAGCCAAGCCGCTCGGACACCCTCCGCATGAAGGTCGCATGAGAGAGTTTCTCTCCCAGAAACTCATCCCGCAGGTCAAGATGGGCGTCAAAGCTCACGAGGCCTGTGTCCTCCGGCAAGGCATCAGCGGCCGCTTTGGTTATGGAATGCTCTCCGCCAACCATGATAGGAATCTTGTTTGAGTCTAACAGTTCAGAACAAACAGACTTGACTCTACCGAGAGTCTCTACGAGATTCTCAACAATATCAACATCTCCCCAGTCGTGAACCGCGACTTGCTCTAGATCTACCTTTGACCTAACGCTGTAGAGTTCCATGTTCGCCGAAACATCTCGGAGGGCTCCGGGGGCAAATCTCGATCCGGCTTTGTAAGTGCTAGTCTTGTCGTAAGGGACACCGAAAAAGACGAAGCGTGACTTGTCATATGCCGATGATATCCCGGTGAATGGAACTCTAGGTGATAGGTAGAGTTTCGCTCGGCTCAATTCTGCTCGACACCGTGCGGGAAGTCGTTGTAAAGCTTATTGGGGAAGATGCTGACCCGGCGTCCGAACACAAACAATGCCTAAGCAAGACACCAAGCAGGAGCCGAGAGACAAGGCAATCTCCGGAGGAGTGATACGCCCAGTTGGTCTCTCCTTCTCCTCGTTCTTCTACGCCGCCTCGGGTCTCTACTACCTCATCTATCCTATCGTAATACAGGACACGACACTCTACCCGTTATACATCATCGGAGCCTTGTCTATAGTCGGGTCCGTGGGAATAATGAGGGTGACGAGATGGGGTCTATGGGTCGGCCTGGCTCTCTTTCCGCTCCAGATAGTAGCCCCTGCGTTCGCTCTAATGACCACCCTCCAATACCCAGGGGTAGCCTCAAGCAGCATCGCGCTAGCCTACATTGTATCACTTGTGATCTTGATGTTCTTTGCATCCCTGACTTTCCTTCTCGTTCTAGACAAGAGAAGGAGCTTCAAGTAGCAGCGAGAGCTTCCCGAGGTATTTGTATGGGAATCTTGCTCTTGCTGGAACCTGGCTTCACTTCTCTAGCTTTCGTTGCATAGCAACGTGGACACGAGACTAGCGGTCGACGTCCTCTTGACCTCGCTTGGACCATCTGAAATCCACAAGCACTGCAACGGCGCTTCAAGAGCGTAAGATTGCCGAATTGAGGCAATGGAAGAGTAAAATTGCATCCGGTTTGCCATTTGCCGTTGCAACCGATGAATCTTTTGCCACTCCCGCGACTGCGAACGACAGCAAGTTTCAGCCCGCATTTCGGACAGGAAGTGTCAAAGGTGACGTCCTCTGCTCTTTGTGTCACAATAACATCTGAGAGCTGAGAACCGATCTCCTCTTCATTTTCTGCCAACGCGAGCATAATTGGTCGAAGATGATCAAGCGCTTCCACTAGAACGCCACGTCTAGACGCTGTTCCATTCTGGATGCCTTGCATCAAGTTCTCTAGATTCGCTGTGAAGGATGAGTCGATAATCAGAGGGCAATACGTCGAAAGAGTGTCAGTCACCTCGCCGGCGAGATCGCTCGCGCTCATCCGTTCTTCCCTAACGTACCCTCGCGCGTAGAGAAGGTCGATGATACCTGCTCTCGTAGCCTTCGTACCGATGTTGGCGTCTTCCATTTTCTTCAGCAAGCTACTTGGATTGTAACGATGAGGCGGTTGGGTGAATTTCTCGACAGTTTTGATGCCCTGAATTTTGGCTCTGTCACCAATTCTGAAGTCAGGTAGGGGTCTCGCATCATCGAGTGTGTACGGTCGATAGTACTCAATCCAACCCATCTTGATCACGCGAGACCCCGAGAGAAAGAATCTGTGGTTGTTGTGGGTGAGAATTATTCGGGAACTCGTTTTGAGGCTGGAATCAGCAAATGTGGCCATGAATCGTCGCGAAATGAGATCGTATAATTTGGCCTCTCCGCCTGACAGGGGTCGCTTGGGAGATTCGCCGGTAGGAAAGATTGCAGGATGAGCGGGGTCATTTTTGGGACCATTGTTCGGGCGAAGATACCCCCGAGTCATGAGCTTGGCGACTAAACGTTGGTAGGCTGTGCAAGATGCGATTCCCCCCAAGATTTCAGCGTACCCGATATCAGGGGGAAGTTTCTGGCTAGAGGTCCTAGGGTAGGAGATGAGCGCGTCGAGGTACAATCTCTCAGCGGACGCGAGGGTTCTCGCGGGAGAGTATCCAAAGTATCGATAGGCTTCGGATTGAAGGCTCGACAAGTCAAACGGGTAAGGAGGATATTGCTGAATCTCGCGGGATTCTATTGCTTTGACGTCGAGTAGAACATCTTTGCACTCGTCGCAAACGCTTTTTGCTTTTGCTTTAGATGTGATCTTGTCCTTTTCGTATTCTAGACTGTAAGTCTTATCGTCGTGAACGATTGTCGCCTCTATTGTCCAAAATGGAACCGGGACAAAACAGGATATCTCTTCTTCTCGCTCTACAACGAAGCCTAGGGTAGGGCCTTGTACTCTCCCAGTGCTGAGGGTAGCGTAGCCTCTCCCTTGCCTTAGCGCGGATTCAGTCAGTAGCCGTGAGAGATTGATGCCGTAAAGCCAATCTAGCTCGTGGCGACACTTTCCGGCATCTACCAAAGGTAGTTCCGTTTTTGAATCGAGCTTTTGAAAGGCGAATCGAAGCTCTCTCTCCGTCATTGTGCTGAACTTCATCCTGAGCGCCTTAGTGTGGGCCCCGTTACAGGCGTATTGTAGAATCGTGTGGCCGATGACCGATCCTTCAAGGTCATAATCGCACGCGTTGATGTAGCGATCTACGTTTGTTGCGATCGATCCGATGACCTGAACCCATCGAGCCAGTCCCGCGGAGGCTCGATCAACTAGATGTTTCGGTGCCCAATGGTAATCCCAGACAGGGTAGGAACGTCTACTGGATCGACCTTTCGAGTGCACTCCATAGAGGTGTCCAAGGGCTGAGCAGACGATGAGCCGGCCTCTTTTTGTGTGGCACTCGAAGTAGGGAACGCCCTGCGATTCTAGTTTTCGAGGAAGGTTCTCTTCATCGAGCGCTCTAGCGACTCTTTGAGCGGCGTCGGGCTTCTCGCAAACGACTAGGGTCTTAATCTACTTCCACTTCTCCGGATTGCGAATGAGGAACTGCGCCATCTCTCTGACACGATCACCAGTTTCAGGCAGTGCAACTAGTCGCTTGAGAAAATCCTCGGTCGTCAGGCTGCCATATGCGGCGGACCAGAGAGGGTAGGCATCTTTGACCTTGTCGTAAACCTTTGAGTGATTGGCACAAAGACCTGCGGGGGTTTCTACAATTTTCATTCCACAGACAGCGCACTGATCCAGATCTTGTCTCTCCAATCTCACGATACCTTCACCATCAGAGCCTATTGATTCGAGTCTGAATCCGTAATCTCCACCTATAGATGTGAGTCCACATCAAATGTCCTAGCAATCATGCCTGAGGCAAACTGTTTTAACTGTATTACCGTAAAATGGTCCGCTGGAAGTTCAACCATTGGCAGACAAAAGAGCAGTATTACTAATCATCGACGGAATGGCTGATCGGCCCCTGATCGATCACGACTACAAAACACCTCTGGAATACGCGAACACTCCTAATATGGACAGGCTGGCAAAAGGAGGACTCGTTGGCCAACTCGACCCTATCTCTCCCGGTGTACGCGCGGGAAGCGATGTCGCAAATCTAGCCCTGCTTGGATACGACCCAGCCAAGTACTACACGGGAAGAGGTGCACTAGAGGCAATGGGTGCTGGAATCGAGCTTCGCCCAGGCGATGTGGCGTTTCGATGCAACTTCGCCACAGTTGATGATGACTTCCGCGTAGAAGATAGGCGCGCCGGACGAATCAGAAAAGGAACCTCGAAACTTGCCAAGGTGGTTGACGCAATCAAGATCGATGGCGTGCCGGGGGTCAGGACCATTTTCAAGGCCACGGTCGATCATAGAGCCGTCTTGGTCTTGCGTGGAGAGAAGTTGTCGAGAATGGTGTCCGATGTCGACCCGAAAGAGGAAGGTGCGAAAATCGCAATTTCAAAAGCCCTTGATGGAAGCGAGGAAGCGAAACGAACGTCTGCCGCAATTAATGAATTCGTCAAGAGGTCTCATGAGGCGTTGCGGGAACATCCATTGAATCAAGAACGAGCGAATAATGGTGAAAAGGCCGCCAACATTGTTCTAACAAGGGGAGCGGGAACAATTCCAAACCTTCCAAGCTTCAAGTCAATGTTCGACCTCAGAGGAACATGCATCTCAGGAACGCCGATGGTCCAAGGAATAGCTATGGCCGCGGGGATGGAGGTTATGGATATCAAGGGTGCAACTGGCGGGATCAAGACAGATTACGAAGCAAAGGCAAAGGCAGTCATCGAAGGAAGCAAGGACAAGAACTTTGTTCTAGTTCACGTAAAAGCGCCCGATATCGCGGGCCACGACGGCGATTTCAAAGGTAAGGTCAGAACCTTGGAAGAGGTGGACACACTTGTCGGCCACATCATCGATGAAGTCGACATTGGGCTCAACTATGTCGCGCTGACAGCCGATCACGCTACCCCGGTCGGATATGGCGCTCATACCGGCGACCCGGTCCCGGTCATAATAGGTGGTCCAGATGTCCCAGCAAGCCGTGTTCTCAAGCTCAGCGAAGCATCGGCGGCCAGGGGAAATCTTGGAAGGATACGCGGACTTGACCTGATGCCCATAGTCACGGACCTTGTTGGGCGAAGTCGGCTCTACGGCTCATAGACCAATATGGTCTAGCCTAGCAACGAAATAACCAGCTGTTTTATCCCTATGAGGATAGAACCGTCGACAACTAGTTTGGCCCCAGAGCCCTGGTGAGCCATAGTCCTCTAAGACTGGATGAGTCTCGAAGTCTGGGTGTGCGGATAGAAATCTCGATATCAGAAATTCATTCTCTTCGAGCGTCAGACTACAAGTGCAGTACAGGATGCGGCCCCCCGGACGCGTGTACTTCGACGATTCTTCAAGCATTCTAGATTGGAGGATCGAGAACTTCTGAAGGAGTTTCGAAGAGAGGTGCCATTTCATCCTTGGATTTCGATCCAAAATGCCTGTTCCGGTGCAGGGCGGGTCGACAATCACTAGATCGAATTGCCCGGTGAGGCCTAGCTTCGACGCGTCTCCGATCAGAGGCGAGGCGGTGTTAACCCCAAGTCTTACCGTCTCCGTCCTCCACGACTCCATCCTGTTCTTGGAATAGTCGACCGAAATGATTCTTCCCCGATTCTTCATCAACTGGGCCACCGTAGCGGTCTTGCCGCCGGGGGCGGAACAAAGATCCAGAACACTCTCCCCAGGAGCAGGGTCTGCTGCCTTGACTGCTAAGTAGGAGGCCAAGTCTTGGACTTGGAATAGTCCGGTCTCGAAATAATTCGCAAGTATCGAGGGTGGCCCGGTCAATAAGTAGGTGCCGGAATCAGTCTCGACAAGCGGCGCCGAGCTCTTCTTCAATTCAAGGGGAAGGCTGGTTCGTCCACGATTTCTCAAAGGATTGACGCGAAGGTATCGATGACGCGCAGGTGGAGAGAGAATCTTGAGACCTGTTTCTCTACCGAAGTGGTAGAAGCAATACGAGACCCACCATGGCGGATTGTGAGTTTGGATGCCCACCTGATCTATCTCGCTCATATCGCTGGAAGTATTGTGGAGCGTACCTGCTACCAGCGACCCAAGTAACTGTTCGAGGCTTGGGCCTTCGCGCTCGGAGGATATTCTTCGCAGGGCCCTGATAAGATCAGTTCTTGCATCAGTATGGTCTGCGAGCATAATGTAGGCGGTGAGGTGGAAGAGAGCGAGGCTCCTTTTGTCAAATTTCTCACCTGGAAATATCGTCTCGACCGCTCCGTTCAGAGAGTCAAGTCTCGAAACCGTATCAATCACCAGTTTAAGCGCTAAAGATTTCTCACGTTGGAAAGAAGGAGCTGCACTAGCGATTCTTGACACTGCGGACCTTTCACTTTTTCCCTGTGATACAAGAAGCAGGGCCTCACGCGCCAGCCGCAGCCTCTCCACAAGATTCGATCCGGACATTTCTCGACTCCCTACGGGGAACCTTTTTACCGATAAGCCCTTCCGGCTTTGGCTCTACATGATGTCCAGCCTTGACCAATACCTAACAAAGCCACAACCCGAGGCTCCAAAGCCCAAGGCTCCAACGAAGCCGCAACTCGGGTTCAAGGCAAGTACACCGAGGGACATGACTCAGTCATATTTTGTCGGAGCTGGATACGATGGCGAGAGAAGAGCAGTTTTCCTCAAATTATACGATCCTCAAACCGAGAAGATACAATTCTGGTACGATAACACGGGCCACACGCCATATTGCCTTTCCAAGGACACGCCTGACAATCTCAAGAAAAACAAGGAACTGATGAGTCATCCGGGACTCTTAGGGCTCGAACCTGCGAGACGCTTCGACGCCCTCGAAGGGAAAGATATTCCTGTGACTATCGTGCTTGCGAGAGACCCGCTTTCCATAGGTGGACGACCCAGTGGGTGCATCAGAGACATAATCACCGCTTGGGAGGCTGACATAAGGTACGTTGAGAACTACATTTACGATAGACATCTTGAGCCTGGAATGTCCTACAACATACAACAAGGCGATCTAAAACCAGGAACCTCAGCACAGGTTCCCGCTGTCAAGGAAGCAATCGAAGAAAAAGACGAAGACTACCGTGGACTAATGGAAAGATGGCTGCGCCTTCTTGAATACCCAGTTCCAAACTTCAGACGAGTAGCACTCGACATCGAAGTCTACTCCCCGATAGAAACAAGAGTCCCCGACCCAACAACTGCAGAATACAAAGTCATCTGCGCAAGCCTCTGCGGATCCGACGACACAAAGAAAGTGCTCTTACTCAAGCAACCCGGCACAGAAACCGTGGAACTTCCAGGAATAGAAGTCGAGGTGTACGACTCAGAACCAGAACTCGTTTCAGCAATATTCACCGCCCTGAACGACTACCCGTTTGTCCTGACCTTCAACGGTGACGACTTCGACCTCCGATACTTGTTCCATCGCGCGCTAAGACACCTCGGCTTTTACCGAGACCAGATACCAATAGAGCTAGGAAGAGAATCCGCCACCGTCAAGTACGGAGTACACCTGGACCTCTACAAGTTCTTTTTCAACAGATCCATCCAAGTCTACGCCTTTAGCAATAAATACAGAGAGGTCACTCTAGACGCCGTTTCCGAGGCACTTCTCGAAACCGGAAAGCTCGATATTTCGGCATCGGTATCGCGATTAAGCCCAGCAGAACTAGCAGCATACTGCTACCAAGACGCTGAACTCGTCATGAATCTAACGAGTTTCGATGGAGAAGTAGTTATGAAACTGATCACTGCACTCTCTAGAATAAGTTTCCTCCCCATGGAGGACATGTCTCGCCAAGGTGTCTCGGGCTGGATTAGAAGCATGCTGTTCCGCGAACATCGGGCTCGAGGTTTTCTCATTCCACGATCAGAAGAAATCACCGCCAAAAAAGGATCGACTAGTACAACTGCAGTGATCAAGGGCAAAAAGTACAAGGGTGGAATGGTCGTCGACCCAGTTCCAGGTGTACACTTCGATGTTGCCGTGCTCGACTTCGCTTCGCTATACCCATCTATAATCAAAACATGGAACCTCGGCTACGAGACGATTCTTTGTGGACACGCTGATTGCCGAACCAACAAGATCCCCGACACAGACCATTGGGTCTGCAGACATAGAAAGGCAATGGAAAGTCAACTAGTAGGGTCCCTTCGGGATCTCAGAATACATTGGTACAAACCCAGAGCCAAAGACAAAGGACTCTCGCCGGAGAAGCTTACCTGGTACCAGGTTGTACAAAACGCCCTCAAAGTAGTACTCAACGCAAGCTACGGGGTCTTCGGGTCAGATAGGTTCTCTTTGTATTGTCCTCCCCTCGCAGAGTCAACTGCGGCTGTTGGAAGATACGCG